>NZ_JBEYIS010000008.1:0-196083 GCF_040635975.1 Streptomyces sp. NPDC006798 | reverse complement strand
CAGCGACTCCAGCAGCCGGAACTGCGCCACCTGCACCGCGAACAAACCCTGCTGGGCCCAGACCGTCCGGGCCAGCACATCCGCGTCACCGTCCCACACCACGTCCCGCAGTGACGGATCCAGCTCCGCCGCCACCGCGTCGAAGGCCGCCGCGAACACCGGGAACCGGTCGTACAAACCACGTCCCATCCCCACCCACTGCGACCCCTGACCCGAGAACAACAGGCCCACGGAGCCGGGGGCGACGGTGCCGGTGACGGTTCCCTCGCCGGTGACGCCCTCGGCGAGGGCGGCGAGTCCGGCGGAGGGGTCGGCCAGGACGACGGCCCGGTGTTCCAGGGCGGTCCGGGTGGTGGCGAGCGCGCGGGCCACGGCGGCGGCCGGGGCGCGGTCGAGTACCGGCAGCAGTCCGCTCGCCCGGTCGGCGAGCGCCTCGGGCGTACGGGCCGACAGCGGCAGCGCTACGACTCCGGCCCCCTCGGGCACCCCGGCGGCCGGGGTGTCGGGCGCCTCCGGGGCCTGCTCGACGATCACATGGGCGTTGGTGCCGCTGATCCCGAACGAGGAGACCGCGGCCCGGCGCGGCCGGTCCAGCTCGGGCCAGTCCCGGGCGGCGGTGAGGAGTTCCACCGCGCCTTCGGTCCAGTCGACCTGGTCGGACGGCCGGTCGACATGGAGGGTTCGGGGCAGTACGCCGTGCCGGAGTGCCAGCACGGACTTGATGATCCCGGCGACTCCGGCGGCGGCCTGGGTGTGTCCCAGGTTGGACTTGATGGAGCCGAGCCACAACGGCCGGTCCTCGGGCCGGTCCCGGCCGTAGGTGGCGAGCAGGGCCTGGGCCTCGATCGGGTCGCCGAGCCGGGTGCCCGTACCGTGGCCCTCGACCAGGTCGACATCGGCCGTGGTCAGTCCGGCGGACGCCAGGGCGGCCCGGATGACCCGCTGCTGGGAGGGCCCGTTGGGGGCGGTGAGGCCGTTGGACGCGCCGTCCTGGTTGACGGCGGAGCCCCGGACGACGCCCCAGATGCGGTGGCCGTTGCGGATCGCGTCGGAGCGCCGCTCCAGGAGGAGCAGGCCGCCGCCCTCGCCCCAGCCGGTGCCGTCGGCCGCGTCGGCGAACGGCTTGCAGCGGCCGTCGGCCGCGAGGCCCCGCTGCTTGGAGAACTCCACGAACATCTCGGGTGTCGACATCACGGTCACACCGCCCGCGAGGGCGAGGGACGACTCACCGGACCGCAGCGACTGCGCCGCGAGGTGCAGCGCCACCAGCGACGACGAGCACGCCGTGTCGACCGTGACCGCCGGGCCCTCCAGACCGAACGAGTACGCCACCCGGCCCGAGACGAGACTGCCCTCACTGCTGCTGCCGGTGTAGTCGTGGTACATCAGCCCGGCGAAGACCCCGG
The DNA here is from genome assembly GCF_040635975.1 of Streptomyces sp. NPDC006798. Lineage (NCBI taxonomy): Bacteria > Bacillati > Actinomycetota > Actinomycetes > Kitasatosporales > Streptomycetaceae > Streptomyces > Streptomyces sp. NPDC006798. Next base: position 194,677 of record NZ_JBEYIS010000008.1, on the reverse strand, counting down.
TCGGGGTGCCCTTCAGGGTCTCCGGGTCGATCCCGGCCCGCTCGAACACCTCCCAGGAGAGTTCCAGCAGCATCCGCTGCTGGGGGTCCATGGCGACGGCCTCGCGCGGCGAGATCCCGAAGAACCCCGCGTCGAACCCGGCCACGTCGGCCAGGAAGCCGCCTTCCTTGGTGTACGACTTGCCGGGCGCGCCCGGCTCGGGGTCGTAGAGCCCTTCGAGGTCCCAGCCCCGGTCGCCGGGGAAGCCGCCGACGGCGTCGACACCGTCCGCGACCAGCCGCCACAGGTCCTCCGGCGACCGCACCCCGCCCGGATAGCGGCAGCTCATCCCCACGATCACCACCGGATCGCGGTCGTCCACGGCGGCCACGGCCGCCGGGGCGGGCGCGGCCGGGGCCGTGGGGGCGAGCCGGGTGAGGAGTTCATCGGCGATGGCGGCCGGGGTGGGGTGGTCGAAGACGAGGGTGGCGGGGAGTTTGAGGCCGGTGGCGCGGCTGAGCCGGTTGCGGAGTTCGACGGCGGCGAGCGAGTCGAAGCCCAGCTCCTTCAGGGGCCGTCCGGCCTTGACGGCGTTGCTGTCGCGGTGGCCGAGTACGCCCGCGATATGGCCGCGTACGGCGTCCAGGAGCGCCGTGTGCCGTTCGGCCTCCGTCAGTCCGGCGAAGGCGCCGCCGCGGGTGGCGGCGGGTCCTTCGGCGGTGGCGGCGGCGCGCCGGGCGGGCGCGGGGACGAGGGCGCCGAGGATCCGGGGCAGTTCGGCGCCCCGGGCCCGCAGGACGGCCGGGTCGAGCCGGGCGGGCAGCAGGAACGCCTCGTCGGTGCCGAGCGCGGCGTCGAAGAGGGCGAGGCCCTGTTCGGCGCTGAGCCCGAGGTCGCCCGAGCGGCCCATCCTGGCCAGGTCGGTCTCCGAGAGCTGACCGGTGAGTCCGCTGAGCCGGTCCCAGAAGCCCCAGGCCAGGGCGTGGGCGGGCAGTCCGTGGGCGCGGCGGTGGGCGGCGAGTCCGTCGAGATACGTATTGGCGGCGGCGTAGTTGCCCTGCCCTGGGCCGTCGACGGTACCGGCCATCGAGGAGTAGAGGACGAAGGCGGCGAGGGGCAGGCCGGCGGTGAGGTCGTGGAGGTGGCGGGCGGCGTCGGCCTTGGCCCGGAGCACGGCGTGGAGCCGGTCGGCGGTGAGGGTCGGTACGGTGCCGTCGTCGAGGACGCCCGCGGTATGGACGACGGCGGTCAGCGGCCGGCCGGCCGGGATGCCGTCGAGGGCGCGGCGCAGTTCGTCGCGGTCGGCGGTGTCGCAGGCGGTGATGGTGACATCGGCGCCGAGGGCGGTCAGTTCGTCGTGGAGGGTGTCGGCGCCGGGGGCCTGGGGGCCGCTCCGGCTGAGCAGCAGCAGCCGTCGGACGCCGTGCCGGGTGACGAGGTGGCGGGCGAGGAGGCCGCCGAGCACTCCGGTGCCGCCGGTGACGAGGACGGTGCCGTCGGGGTCGAACGGAGCGGCCCCGGAGTCGGTTTCGGTGTCGGGGCGGGTGGTGGCGCGGACGATCCGGGGCGCGGTGAGCGCGCCGTCGCGTACCGCCAGCTGGTGTTCGCCCGCGGCGACGGCGGCCGCGACGGCCGCGGTCAGCCGTCGCGGGCCGGGCGGGGGCGTGCCGTCGGCGGTGGTGCCGAGGTCGAGGACGGTGATCCGGCCGGGCTCCTCGGCCTGCGCTGAGCGTACGAGCCCCCAGGCGGCGGCCGCCGCCTGGTCGGTGACGTCGGCGCCGGGCGCGGTGGCGACGGCGCCCCGGGTCACCACCACGAGATGGGGTGCCGCCGGGTCCGCGAGGTGCCGCTGAAGCCGGTCGAGGAGCCGTTCGGCGAGGTCGTGAACGGCCGGTACGGCGTCCAGCGCCGGGTCACCGGCGACGGGCAGCAGCCCGAACGCGACGGGCTCGCCCGGCCCGGCGGGGGTACCGAAGGCGGTCAGGGCCCCGGGGTCGTACGGGTCGGTGTCGGCGGGCGCCCAGGCGGGGACGGCCTCGTCCGTGGTCGCGGCGGGCTCCGGCAGGGGCTGCCAGTCGAGGGTGAACAGGGTGCCCGGCCGGGTGGTGGCGGCCAGGTCGCGGGTGGCGACCGGGCGGATCAGCAGGGTGTCGACCGCGGCGACGGGGGCGCCGGTGCCGTCGGCGGCCTCGATGGTGAGGGCGTCGTCCCCGGCCCGGGTGAGGCGGACCCGCAGGGTTCCGGCCCCGGCCGCGTACAGCCGTACCCCGTTCCAGGAGAACGGGACGGCGACCTCGCCGGGTTCGGCCGGTCCGGTGAGGCGGCCGATGTCGGCGGCCTGGACGGCGGCGTCGAGGAGCGCGGGGTGGAGGCAGAAGCCGGTGGGGTCGGTGTCGGCGGGGAGCGCGATCTCGGCGTAGACGGCGCCGTCGGCGCGCCAGAGCGCGCGGACGCCCCGGAAGACGGGCCCGTAGTCGTAGCCCTGGGCGGCGAGTTCGGGGTAGGCGTCGGTGAGGTCGACGCGTTCGGCGTGGGCCGGGGGCCAGTCGGGGGCCCGGCCGGAGCCGTACGCGGGTACGGACGCGGAGACCGAGGCGGCCGAGGTGTCGGTGAGGAAGCCGGTGGCGTGCCGGGTCCACGGCTCGTCGGCGAGCGCGTTCCCGGGCCGGGAGTGGATCGTCACCGGCCTGCGCCCGGTGGCGTCGGCGCCCTCGGCCACGGCCTGGAGGGTGACGGTGCCGTCGGCGGGCAGCGGCAGCGGGGCGGTGAGGGTGAGTTCGTCGACGCCCGCGGCCCCGGCCTCGTCGGCGGCGCGCAGGGCGAGGTCCACGAAGGCGGTGCCGGGCAGCAGGGGCGTACCGGTGACGGCGTGGTCGGCGAGCCAGGGGTGGGAGCCGAGTCCGATCCGGCCGGTGAGGGTGAGACCGCCGGAAGCGGTGGGGACGGCGGCGCCGAGCAGCGGATGGCCGGTGGGGACCAGGCCGTAGGTGCCGATGTCGCCGGCGCCGGTTCCGGCTCCCAGCCAGTAGCGCTGCCGCTGGAAGGGGTAGGTGGGCAGGGCCGCCGGGTCGACGGGGGCGGCTTCGGCGGCCGGGCCCGCGGCGAGTACGGCGGTCCAGTCGATGTCGACGCCCCCGGCCCACAGTTCTCCGGCGGAGCGCAGGAAGCGGCCCCAGCCGCCTTCGCCGCGCCGCAGGGAGCCGACGACGACCCCGGGGGTGCCGAGGGAGTCGAGTACGTCCACGACGCCGGGGACGAGGACGGGATGGGCGCTGGCCTCGACGAAGGCGCCGAAGCCCTCGGAGACCAGGCCCGCGACGGCTCCGGCGAACAGCACGGGCCGGCGCAGATTGCGGAACCAGTAGTCGGCGTCGAGCGCCGTGCCGTCGACCCACTCGCCGTCCACGGACGAGAAGAGGCCGACGGTGCCGCGCCGGGGCGCGATGGGCGACAGGACCCGCAGGAGTTCGTCCCGGGCGCCGTCGACATGGGCGGAGTGGGAGGCGTAGTCCACGGCGATCCGCCGGACCCGGAGCCCCTCCGCCTCGGCCCAGGCGACGACCTGGTCGAGTCCGCCGGTGTCACCGGCGACGACGACCGCCTCGGGCCCGTTGACGACCGCGACGGAGACACCGTCGGGCAGGGTGCCCTCGATCCGGTCGACGGGGGCGGCGACGGACACCATGCCGCCCCGGCCCGCGAGGGAGTCGGCGATCACCCGGGAGCGCAGGGCGACGATCCACGCCCCGTCGTCCAGGGAGAGGGCGCCGGAGACGACGGCCGCCGCGATCTCCCCCTGGGAGTGGCCGACGACCCCGCCGGGGCGGACCCCGACGGACTCCCACAGCGCCGCCAGCGACACCATCACCGCGAACGACAACGGCTGCACCACATCCACCCGGTCCAGCGACGCCGCGCCCTCCACCTCGTGCACGACGTCCCACACGGACCAGTCCACGAACTGCTCCAGGGCGTCCGCGCACTCCCCCAGCCGGGCCGCGAACACCTCGGACTCCCGGGCCAGCCCGGCGGCCATCCCGGCCCACTGGGCGCCCTGCCCGGGGAAGACCAGGGCGGTCTTCGTCCCGGCGGGTACGGGTTCGGGGGCGGTGACGGCCCCGGAGGCGATCTCCGCCAGGGCGGCCCGGAGTTCGTCCCGGTTCCGGCCGACGGCGACGGCGCGGCGGGCGAACGCGGTCCGCCGGGTGGCGAGGGTCCGGGCGACGCCCTCGACCGGGAGGCCGGGGTCGGCGTCGAGCCGGGCGAGCAGCCGGGCCGCCTGGTCGCGCAGGGCCTCGTCGGTCCGGGCGCTCAGCGGCCACGGCACCTCGGCCGCCGATCCGGTCCTGGCGGTCCGCCGGTTCCGGGGCCGGGTCTGCGAACGGGTCCCGGGAGCGGCGGCGGGCTCGTCGGCCGGAGGCTCGGCGGGCGCCTCCTCCACGATCAGATGGGCGTTGGTGCCGCTGACGCCGAAGGAGGAGATCCCGGCCCGGCGGGGCCGGTCGCGGCCGGGCCACGGCAGGGCCTCGGTGAGGAGTTCGACGGCGCCCGTGTCCCAGTCGATCCGGGGCGAGGGCTGGTCGACGTGGAGCGTCTTCGGCAGTACGCCGTGGCGCAGCGCCATCACCATCTTGATCAGTCCGGCGACTCCGGCGGCGGCCTGGGTGTGGCCGATGTTCGACTTCAGCGAGCCGAGCCGCAGGGGCCGGTCGGCGGGCCGGTCCCGGCCGTACGTGGCGAGCAGCGCCCCGGCCTCGATCGGGTCGCCGAGCCGGGTCCCCGTCCCGTGCGCCTCGACCACGTCGACGTCGGCGGCGGTGATCCCGGCGTCGGCGAGGGCGGCCCGGATGACGTGCTGCTGGGCGAGGCCGCTGGGGGCGGTGAGGCCGTTGGAGGCCCCGTCCTGGTTGATCGCGGAGCCGCGCAGTACGGCGAGGACCCGGTGGCCGTTGCGGCGGGCGTCGGAGAGCCGTTCCAGGACGACGAGACCGACGCCCTCGGCGAATCCGGTGCCGTCGGCGGCGGCCGCGAACGGCTTGCACCGGCCGTCCTCGGCGAGGGCGCGCTGACGGCTGTACGCGGTGTAGATGCCGGGGGTGCTCAGTACGGCGGCGCCGCCCGCGAGGGCGAGGGAGCACTCCCCGGCGCGCAGGGACCGCATCGCGAGATGGACGGCGACGAGGGAGCCGGAGCAGGCGGTGTCGACGCTGAGGGCGGGGCCGTTGAGGCCGAGGACGTAGGAGAGCCGCCCGGCGAGCACGCTGAGGGCGTTGCCGGTGATCAGATGGGCGTCGATGCCGTCGGGCGCCTGGTGGAGCCGGGGCCCGTACTCCTGCTGTTCGGCGCCGACGAAGACGCCGGTGGCGCCGCCGCGCAGGGTCGTGGGGTCGATTCCGGCGCGCTCCAGCGCCTCCCAGCCGGTCTCCAGGACGAGCCGCTGCTGCGGGTCCATGGCGTGGGCCTCGCGGGGTGAGATGCCGAAGAAGTCGGCGTCGAACTCCAGGGCTCCGGTGAGGAATCCGGCCTCGCGGACGTAGGTGCTGCCGGGGGTGGCGGGGTCGGCGGAGAAGAGTCCGCCGATGTCCCAGCCCCGGTCGTCGGGGAACGGCGATTGGGTGTGCCGTTCGGCCTCGACCAGGTCCCACAGGTCGTCGGGTCCGGCGATGTCGCCGGGGAAGCGGCAGCCGATGCCGACGAGGGCGATGGGCTCGTCGGCGTCGGCGGGCGCGCCGGGCCCCGGTCCGGGGGCCGTGGCGGGGGTGGGTCCGGTGCCGCGTCCGGTGAGGACGGTGCCGAGGTGGCGGGCGAGGGATTCGGGGGTGGGGTGGTCGAAGAGCACGGAGGCGGCGAGCCGGATACCGGTGGCCTCGCCGACCGTGTTGACCAGGCCGACCATGGCGAGCGAGTCGAGTCCGAGGTCGCGGAAGGCCCGGTCGGCGCCGGTGGGGGCGGGGGCGTCGGGGCGTGCCTGGCGGAGGGCGGTGACGAGGTGTTCGCGGACGAGCCGCCGCAGGACGTCGAGGGCGTCGGCGGCGGGCAGCCCGGTCAGCCGCCCGGTGAGCGCGGCCCGTACGGCGGCGGCCCGCTCCTCGTCGCCGCCCTGCCCCAGGGTCTCGCCCTGCCCCGCTGACTGGCCCTGCTGCGGCGCGTTCATCGGCCGGTTCCCTTCCTCGTGCGTGTCTGCGACTGTCCGGTGGTCGTCGTGGGCCACGGCTCAGTCCGCCAGTTCGTTGTCGAGCACCGCGAACAACTCGTCGTCGCTCGCCGCTGTGTAGTCGTGGGCGGGCCGCTCGTCGTCGGCCGTCCCGGTGTCCTCGCCGTCCCGCCAGCCGCGCAGCAGCGCTTCCAGCCGGGCGGTGACGGCGGCCCGGTCGAGGCCGTCGCGGGCGAGTTCCCCGGCGAGCCGGTCGACCTCGGCGATCACCAGCCCGGTGGGGTCGTCGCCCCGGTCGGTCAGCCGCTCGGCGAGATGTCCGGCGACGGCGGTGACCGTGGGGTGGTCGAAGACGAGGGTGGCCGGGAGGGCGAGTCCGGTGGCGGCCGAGAGCACATTGCGCAGCTCGACGGCGGCCAGCGAGTCGAAGCCCAGTTCGCGCAGGGCCCGGCCGGGTTCGACGGCGTCGGTGTCGTCGTGGCCGAGTACGGCCGCGACCCGGCCGCGGACCAGTCCGGTCAGCAGTTCCTCGCGGTCGGCCGGTTCGAGCCCGGCGAGCCGCCGCCGCAGTTCGTCGCCGCCGGCGGGGGCCGATGCCGCGGTGGTCCGGGCGGTACGCGGCACCAGGCCGCCGAGCAGGGGCGGCAGTTCGTCGCCCCGGGCCCGCAGCGCCGCCTGGTCGAACCGGACGGGCAGCAGTACGGGTTCCCCGGCGCCGAGGGCGGCGTCGAAGAGGGCGAGGGCCTCGGTCCGGTCCAGCGGCGGCATGCCGAGCCGCCGCATCCGCTGCCGTCCGGCGTCGTCGAGTTCGCCCGCCATGCCCGCCTCCTCGTCCCACAGGCCCCAGCCGAGGGAGACGGCGGGCAGCCCGAGGGCGTGGCGGTGGGCGGCGAGGGCGTCGAGGAAGACGTTGGCGGCGGCGTAGTTGGCCTGTCCGGCGCCGAGCAGGGTGCCCGCCGCCGAGCCGAAGAGGACGAAGGCCGACAGGTCGCCCCGCTCGCTGGTGAGTTCGTGCAGATGCCAGGCGGCGTCGGCCTTGGGCCGGAGTACGGCGGTGATCCGCTCGGGTGTGAGGGTGTCGACGAGCCCGTTGTCGACGACTCCGGCGGCATGGATCACGGACCGTACGGGGTGCCGGTCGAGCAGGTCGGCGAGGGCGGCGCGGTCGGCGGTGTCGCAGGCGGCGACGGTGACCGAGGCGCCGAGGGCGGTGAGTTCGTCCCGCAGGGCCGTGGCGCGGGGCGCGTCGGGGCCCCGGCGGCCGACCAGCAGGAGCTCCCGTACGCCGTGCCGGACGATCAGATGGCGGGCGACGACCGCGCCGAGTCCGCCGGTACCGCCGGTGATCAGGACGGGTCCCTCGATCCCGCCGGTGGCCTCGGGATCGGGCGCGGCCGGGGTGAAGCGGGTGATCCGGGGCGCGGTGGGGTCGCCGTCGGCGAGGGTGAGTTCGGGCTCCCCGGTGGCGACGGCGGCGGCCAGCCGCCGCAGCAGCTCCGGCCCCCGGTCGCCGTCGGGCTCCTCGGCGCCGTCGGGGAGGTGGACCAGGACGATCCGGCCCGGGTGCTCGGCCGCCGCCGCGCGGACCAGGCCCGCGAGGGGCGCCCGGTCGAGCCCGGTGCCGAGGGTCACGACCAGCCGGGTGTCGGCGAGTTGCGGCCCGGCGAGCCAGTCGGTGAGGGTGGCGACCAGCCGGAGGGTACCGCCGCGTACGGCGTCGGGGGCGGGCCCGTCGACCGGCGCGCAGTGGTGGACCAGGACCCCGGGGGCCGGGTCGGGGACCGTGCCGGGCTCGGTGTGGGCGGGCAGTCGGAGGCCGAGGAGGTCGGCGCCGAGTACCGCCCAGCCGTCGCCGGGGCTCCCGGTGCCGCCGGAGGCCTCGATGGTGCCGGGAGCGGTGACGGCCTCCTGGGCGACCCGGTACAGATGCCGGGGCGCGGCGGAGAGCCGGTCGGCCGATACGGGCCTGGCGACCAGTCCGGCGACCCGGGCCACCGGCCGCCCCTCGGTGTCGGTGACCGTGAGGGCGGTGGTGTCGGCGCCCGCCGGGGCCAGATGGACCCGGACGCGGGTGGCGCCGTCCGCGTACACCTCGACCCCGGTCCAGGCGAACGGCAGTACGGGCCGCTCGTCGGCGGCGCCCAGCAGCAGCGCGTGCCAGCAGGCGTCGTGCAGGGCGGGGTGCAGGGCGTAGCGGTCGCGGTCGGCGCTCTCGGGGAGTTCGACCTCGGCCCAGACCTCGGCCCCGGCGCGCCAGGCGGCGGTCAGGCCGTGGAACGCGGGCCCGTAGCCGTAGCCGCGGTCGGTGAGTTCGTCGTACGCGGCCGTCGTGTCGAGGGGTGTCGCGCCGGGCGGCGGCCAGGCCGCAGGACCGGGTACGGGCTCGGATACGGCTCCGGCTCCGGCTCCGGCTCCGGCTCCGGCGGGTGCGAGGCGTCCGGTGGCGTGCCGGGTCCACTCGCCGCCGTCGGGCCTGGAGTGGATCCGGATGTCCCGGTGGCCTTCGGCGCCGGGCGCGCCGACGTCGACGCGGAGGGCGACGGCGGTCTCCCCGGGGATGTGCAGGGGTGCCTCCAGCATGAGTTCGGCGACGACGGGTGTGCCCGCGCCGCGCCCGGCGCGTACCGCGAGTTCGACCAGGGCCGTGCCGGGCAGCAGGACCGTGCCGTGGATCTCGTGGTCGGCGAGCCAGGGGTGGGTCCGGATCGAGAGGCGGCCGGTGAGGGCGAGGGTGTCGCCGTCGGGCGCGGGCACGACGGCGGCGAGCAGCGGATGGTCCGCGGTCTCCTGTCCGGCGGCGGCCACGTCCCCGGTGCCGGGCGGGGCCGTCAGCCAGTAGCGGCGCCGCTGGAAGGGGTAGGTCGGCAGCGCGGCCGGGGCGGCGGGCGGCAGGACGGCCGCCCAGTCGACTCCGGCGCCCCGGGTCCATGCCTCGGCGATCCCGGCGGCGAGGGTGGCGGCCTGGTCGCGGTCGCGCCGCTGGAGTGCGGCGAAGACGCTGCCGTCGGCGCCGCTCTCCCGGCCCATGGCGGTGAGGACGGCGTCCGGGCCGACCTCCAGGAAGGTGTCGGTGCCCAGTTCCTCCATGCGTCGTACGGTCGCGGCGAACCGGACGGTGTCGCGGACGTGGGAGACCCAGAACTCGGGGTCGGTGACGTCCCCGGCGGCGACCACGGGGATCGCCGGCTCGTGGAGTTCGACGCCGGTGACGACCGTACGGAACGTGTCGAGCATCGGGGTCATCAGCGGTGAGTGGAAGGCGTGCGAGACGGTCAGCCGGGACGTCTTGCGGCCCTGGGCGGTGAAGTGGGCGGCGACGGCCGTGACATCGGCGTCGGCGCCGGAGAGGACGAGGGACCTGGGCCCGTTGACGGCGGCGACGGAGACGGTGTCGGGGAGCAGCCCCCCGGTCTCCTCCTCGGCGGCCTGGACGGCGATCATCGCGCCGCCTTCGGGCAGGGCCTCCATCAGCGCGCCCCGGGCGGTGACCAGGGCGGCGGCGTCGGCGAGGGTGAGGACTCCGGCGGCGTGGGCGGCGGCCAGTTCGCCGACGGAGTGCCCGCCGACGTGGTCGGGCCGTACGCCCCAGCTCTCCAGCAGCCGGAAGAGGGCGACCTCGACGGCGAACAGGGCGGGCTGGGTCCAGCCGGTGCGGTTGAGGAGGGCGGCCTCGGGGGTCTCGGGGGCGGCCCACATCACGTCCTTCAGGGGCCGGTCGAGATGGGGTTCGAGGGCCGCGCAGACCTCGTCGAGGGCGGCGGCGAAGGCCGGGTGGCGGTGGTACAGCTCGCGGCCCATTCCGGCGGACTGGGAGCCCTGTCCGGAGAAGAGGAGGCCGAGGCCGCCGGGTGAGACGGAGCCGGTGATCACGCCGGGTCCGGTGGTTCCCTCGGCGAGGGCGGCGAGCCCGGCGGAGGGCGCGCCGACGACGACGGCCCGCCGGTCGAAGGCGGTCCTGGTGGTGGCGAGCGCGCGGGCCACGGCGGCGGCCGGTGCGGTGTCGAGGACCGGGAGCAGCCGGCTCGCCTGGTCGGCGAGGGCGTGCGGGGTCCGGGCCGACAGCGGCAGCGGTACGGGGTGTACGGCTGCCCCGGCCTCGGTCTCCGGTTCGGCGCCGGTCTCGGGGCGGCCCGGGATCCGCGGTGCCTGTTCGATCACCACATGGGCGTTGGTGCCGCTGATCCCGAACGAGGAGACGCCCGCCCGGCGCGGCCGGTCCAGCTCGGGCCAGTCCCGGGGCTCGGTGAGGAGTTCCACCGCGCCCTCGGTCCAGTCGACCTGGTCGGACGGCCGGTCGACATGGAGGGTCCGGGGCAGGGTGCCGTGCCGCATCGCGAGGACGGACTTGATGACGCCCGCGACTCCGGCGGCGGCCTGGGTGTGCCCCAGGTTGGACTTGACCGAGCCGAGCCACAGGGGCCGGTCGGCGGTGCGCTCGCGCCCGTAGGTGGCGAGGAGGGCCTGCGCCTCGATCGGGTCCCCGAGCCGGGTCCCCGTACCGTGCGCCTCGACCAGGTCGACATCGGCGGCCGTCAGTCCCGCGTCGGCCAGCGCCGCGCGGATGACCCGCTGCTGGGAGGGGCCGTTGGGGGCGGTGAGGCCGTTGGACGCGCCGTCCTGGTTGATCGCGGAGCCCCGGACCACGGCCAGCACCTCGTGCCCGTTGCGTACGGCGTCGGAGAGCCGTTCCAGGACCAGCAGCCCGACGCCCTCGGACCAGCCGGTGCCGTCGGCGGCGTCGGCGAACGGCTTGCAGCGGCCGTCGGAGGCGAGCCCGTTCTGCCGGGCGAACTCGATGAACGTGCCGGGGGTCGACATCACCGTCACCCCGCCCGCCAGGGCGAGGGAGCACTCCCCCGCCCGCAGGGACCTGGCCGCCCAGTGCAGCGCCACCAGCGACGACGAGCAGGCGGTGTCGACGGTGACCGCCGGGCCCTCAAGGCCGAGGGTGTAGGCGACCCGGCCGCTGACGACACTGTTGAGGGTGCCGTTGCCGAAGTATCCGATGAGGTCGTCGGGGACGGTGGTGAGGTTGCTGCCGTAGTCGCGGTACATGACGCCCGCGAAGATCCCGGTATCGGTGCCGTGGAGTGTCGACGGGTCGATCCCGGCGCGTTCGACGGCCTCCCAGGAGGCTTCCAGCAGCAGCCGCTGCTGCGGGTCCATGGCGAGGGCCTCGCGGGGCGAGATGCCGAAGAACTCGGCGTCGAACTCGGCGGCGCCGTCGAGGAAGCCGCCCTCGGCGGTGTACGACTGGCCGGGGTCGGTGCCGTGCAGGGCCGCCAGGTCCCAGCCCCGGTCGGCGGGGAACGGGGAGACCGCGTCCACGCCGTCGGCGACCAGCCGCCACAGGTCGTCGGGGGACGCGACCCCGCCCGGGTAGCGGCAGCTCATGCCGACGATGACGATCGGATCGTCGTCGGCGGCGGCGGCCCGGGAGGCGACACCGGCGGAGACCGGGGCCGGGGCGACGGTGGCCGCGAGATGGGCGGCGAGCGCCTTGGGCGTGGGGTGGTCGAAGACCAGCGTCGCGGGCAGCCGGGTCCCGGTGGCCGCGCCCAGCCGGTTGCGGAGTTCGACGGCGGTCAGCGAGTCGAAGCCGAAGTCGGAGAAGGCGCGCCGGGGTTCGATGTCGCCGCCGCCGTCGTGGCCGAGTACGGCCGCGACCTCGGCCCTGACCAGCTTGAGGGCGGATGCCTCCCGCTGGTCGGCGGGGAGGGCGGCGAGCCGGGCCGCGAAGCCGCCCCGGCCGTCGCCGCCGGCGGTGCCCCGCCGGGTGGGACGGCGGATCAGATCGCGCAGTACGGACGGGAGTTCGCCGGTACGGGCGCGGAGCGCCGCCGGGTCGAGCCGGACGGGCGCGGGGGCCGCGGTGTCGGCGGCCAGGGCCGCGTCGAAGAGGGCCAGGCCGTCGGCCGTGGTCAGGGCCGCGATCCCGTCGCGCCCCAGCCGGTCCCGGTCGGTGTCGCCCAGCCGGGCCGCCATGCCGTCCTCGCCCCACAGGCCCCACGCCATGGAGACGGCGGGGAGGCCGAGGGCACGGCGGTGGGCGGCGAGGGCGTCGAGGAAGACATTGGCGGCGGCGTAGTTGCCCTGTCCGGCGGCGTCGAGGGAGCCCGCGACGGACGAGAAGAGGACGAACATCCGCAGCTCTCCGGCGAGTTCGTGGAGGTGCCAGGCGGCGTCGGCCTTGGGCCGGAAGACGGTGTCGATCCGGTCCGCGGTGAGGGATTCGGTGGTGCCGTCGTCGAGGACGGCGGCGGCGTGCACGATGCCGTCGACGGGGTGTTCGGCGAGCAGCCGGGCGACGGCGTCTCGGTCGGCGACATCGGCCGCCTCGATCACCACGTCCGCCCCGAGCCCGGCCAGTTCCGCCTTCAGTTCGACAGCGCCAGGGGCTTCGTCGCCCCGGCGGCTGACCAGCACCAGCCGGGTGACCCCGTGCCGGACTACCAGATGCCGGGCCACGGCCGCGCCGATACCGCTGGTGCCGCCGGTGACCAGGACCGTTTCGGGTACGTCGACGGGGCCGGTGGTCGCGGACCGGGTCCAGCGGGGCACCCGTACGGCCGGACCGCCGATCGCGGTCTCCGGCTCACCGGTACCCAGGGCGCGGCGCAGCTCCTCCTCCGTGACATCGGCCCCGGCGGGCGCGTCGATCAGCAGGAACCGGCCGGGGTGTTCGGCCTGCGCGGCCCGGACCAGCCCCCATATCGGCGCCGGTACGGGTGCGGGACCGCCGTCCCCCGCGACGGCGTCCTCGGTGAGGAGGGCGAGCCGGGCCCCGGCGAACCGCTCGTCGGCGAGCCAGCCGTGCAGCGCGTCCAGCGCCTGTACGGTCGCGGCCCGCGCGGCCTCCGGCACCCCGGGCCGCTCGGGCGCGGGGAGCCGCAGGACGACCACGCCGTCGACAGCGGCCTCGGGCCGGTCGGGGTCGAGCGGCTCCTTCAGATCGGCCACGACGGCCAGCGGCCCCGGGTACGGCTCGGCCGCCGGGTAAGCGGTCCAGTGGGTGGCGTACAGCGTGCCGCCGCCCGTACCGACGTGGTCGGCCGTGACGGTCCGGCTGGCCAGGGACTCCACCACGGCGACCGGCGCCCCGGTCTCCGCGTCGGCGAGCAGTACGGAGATCGCGCCGTCGGTCCGGCGGGCCAGCCGGACCCGCAGCCGGGTCGCGCCCGGGGCGAGTACGGCGACACCGCGCCAGGCGAACGGCAGGGTCGCCCCGGCGTCGTCCAGGAAGGCGCCCGCGTGCAGGGCCGCGTCGAAGAGGGCCGGGTGGACGCCGTAGCCGTCGACGGTGGTCTCGTCGGGGAGTTCGATCTCGGCGTGGACCTCCCCTTCGGCGCGCCAGACGGCCCGGAGACCGGTGAAGAGGGGGCCGTACGCGACCCCCGCGTCCGCGAGGAGTTCATACGCGTCCTCGGGGTCGGCCCGGTGCGCCCCGGGCGGCGGCCACGCGGTGAGCGTCCCGGCCTCGGGGGTCCGGGCGGTGAGGGTACCGGTCGCGTGCTCGGTCCAGGGTTCGCCGGTGGTCCGGCCGTGGACGGCGACGGGCCGGAGCCCGGCGGGGTCGGGCTCGCCGACGGTGACCCGGATCCTGACCTCGCCGCCGGCGGGGACCACGAGCGGTGCGTTGAGGGTGAGTTCGTCCACGGTCGGGGCGCCGAGGTGGGCGCCCGCGTGGCGGGCGAGTTCGACCAGGGCGGCGCCGGGCAGCAGGACCGTGCCGTGGACGGTGTGCTCGGCGAGCCAGGGGTGGGTGTCCCGGGCGAGCCGGCCGGTGAAGACGGCGCCGTCGGTGTCGACCTGGTCGAGTACGGCGGCCAGCAGCGGGTGCCCGGCCGGGTCCTGCCCGGACGCGGTGACGCCCGCGCCCCGGTCCGTCCGCTCCAGCCAGTAGCGGCGACGCTGGAAGGGGTACGTCGGCAGGACCGGGTCACGGTCCCCGGGCCGGTCGGCGAAGAGCCGGGACCAGTCGACGGTCCCGCCCCGGACCCAGATCCGGGCCAGGGCGGACATCAGGACGGACGTCTCGGGGCGGTCGCGGCGGGAGACGGGGGCGAAGACGGCGTCCTCGCCCTCGGCGCAGTTCGCGGCCAGCCCCGACAGCACCCCGTCGGGGCCGAGTTCCACGAAGGTGGTGACGCCCCTGGCCTCCATGCCCCGGACGGTGTCCATGAACCGGACGGCGTCCCGGATGTGGTCCACCCAGAACCCGGGCGAGGACACGTCCCCGGCCGCGACCACGGGAATCCTGGACTGATGGAACGTCAGCCCCTCCGCCACCGTACGGAACTCGTCGAGCACGGGCTCCATCAGGGACGAGTGGAAGGCGTGGGAGACCTTCAAGCGACGGGTCCGGCGCCCCAGCGCCGCGAACCCGGCCGCGACCGCCAGTACCTCCTCCTCGGCACCGGACAGCACGACGGAGCGGGGGCCGTTGACCGCGCCCAGGGAGACCCCGGCCCCGAGCTTCGGGGTGATCTCCTCCTCGGCGGCCTCGACGGCGACCATCACACCGCCGGACGGGAGGGCGTCCATCAGCCCGCCCCGGGCCCGGACGAGTCGGCAGGCATCATCCAGCGACAGCACCCCGGCGACATGGGCGGCGGCGATCTCGCCCACCGAGTGGCCGCCGACCGCGACCGGCGCCACACCCAGCGACTCCAGCAGCCGGAACTGCGCCACCTGCACCGCGAACAAACCCTGCTGGGCCCAGACCGTCCGGGCCAGCACATCCGCGTCACCGTCCCGTACGACACTGCTCAGCTCGGGGTCGAGCCCGGCGGCCACCGCGTCGAAGGCCTCCGCGAACACCGGGAACCGGTCGTACAACCCGCGTCCCATCCCGACCCACTGCGACCCCTGACCCGAGAACAGCAGGCCGACGGAGCCGGGGGCGACCGAGCCCGTCAGCACTCCGGGGGCTCCGGTGTCGCCCGCCGCCAGGGCCGTGAGGCCGGCTGCGAGCGTGTCACGGTCCTCGCCCCAGACCACGGCCCGGTGTTCCAGGCCGGAGCGGGTGGTGGCGAGGGCCCGGCCGAGGGCGGCCGGGTCGGTCCCGGTGAGGGTCTCGCCGATCAGTCCGGCCAGTTCGGCGACGGCGCCCGGCGCCCGGCCGGACAGCACCAGCGGCAGCGGTACGGCTCCGGCCCCCTCGGGCGCCCCGTCGGCGGGAGCCGCGGCCTCAGGCGCCTCGGGGGCCTGTTCCACGATCACATGCGCGTTGGTGCCGCTGATCCCGAACGAGGAGACACCCGCCCGGCGCGGCCGGTCCAGCTCGGGCCAGTCCCGGGGTTCGGTGAGGAGTTCGACGGCCCCCGCCGACCAGTCCACCTCGGGCGTCGGCCGGTCGACGTGCAGGGTGCCGGGGAGCACGCCGTGTTCCATCGCCAGCACCATCTTGATGATCCCGGCGATCCCGGCGGCGGCCTGCGCGTGGCCGATGTTCGACTTGACGGAGCCCAGCAGCAGCGGCCGGTCCCCGGGCCGGTCCCGGCCGTAGGTGGCGAGCAGGGCCTGCGCCTCGATCGGGTCGCCCAGCCTGGTCCCCGTACCGTGGCCCTCGACGGCGTCCACATCGGCGGTCGCGAGACCGGCGGAGGCCAGCGCCGCCCGGACCACCCGCTGCTGCGCAGGTCCGTTGGGGGCGGTGAGACCGTTGGACGCGCCGTCCTGGTTGATCGCCGAGCCCCGGACCACACCCAGGATCCGGTGGCCGTTGCGGACCGCGTCGGAGCGCCGCTCCAGGAGCAGGACGCCCGCGCCCTCCGACCAGCCGGTGCCGTCGGCGGCGCCCGCGAAGGACTTGCAGCGGCCGTCGGCCGCGAGGCCCCGCTGCCTGGAGAACTCCACGAACATGTCCGGGGTCGACATCACGGCGACACCGGCGGCCAGGGCGAGGGACGACTCACCGGACCGCAGCGACTGCGCCGCGAGGTGCAGCGCCACCAGCGACGACGAGCACGCCGTGTCGACCGTGACGGCCGGGCCCTCCAGACCGAACGAGTAGGAGACGCGGCCCGATACGAGGCTGCCGCCGCTGGCGCTGGTCGCGTAGTCGTGGTGCATCAGCCCGGCGAAGATCCCGGTGGGGGTGCCCTTCAGGGTCTCCGGGTCGATCCCGGCCCGCTCGAACACCTCCCAGGAGAGTTCCAGCAGCATCCGCTCCTGGGGGTCCATGACCAGGGCCTCGCGCGGGGAGATCCCGAAGAACCCGGCGTCGAACCCGGCCACGTCGGCCAGGAAGCCGCCTTCCTTGGTGTACGACTTGCCGGGCGCGCCCGGCTCGGGGTCGTAGAGCCCTTCGAGGTCCCAGCCCCGGTCGCCGGGGAAGCCGCCGACGGCGTCGACACCGTCCGCGACCAGCCGCCACAGGTCCTCCGGCGACCGCACCCCGCCCGGATAGCGGCAGCTCATCCCCACGATCACCACCGGATCGTCGGCGTCGGCGAGCGGCGCGGCGGCCGGAAGGAGGGCGTGGTCGGCGGTGCCGAGGAGTTCGTCGTGGAGGAAGCGGGCGAGCACGCTCGGTGTGGGGTGGTCGAAGACGAGGGTGGCGGGCAGCCGCAGCCCGGTCGCGGCGGCCAGCCGGTTGCGGAGTTCGACGGCGGTCAGCGAGTCGAAGCCGAACTCGCGGAAGGCGCGGCGCGGGTCGACGGCGTCGACACCGGTATGGCCGAGTACGGCGGCGGCCCGGGTGCGGACCAGGTCGAGGAGGTGTGCCTCGCGGTCGGCGGGGGCGAGGGCGGCGAGTTCGCGGTGCAGGGCACCGGTCGTCGTGGTGGCGTTGGCCGTTCCGGCGACCTGGCGGCGGACCACCGGGACGAGACCGCGGAAGACGGCGGGCGCCGTGTCGCCGAGGGCCCGTACGGCGGCGGTGTCCAGCCGGACGGCGGCCACGACGGGTTCGTCCCGGGCGAGGGCCGCGTCGAAGAGGGCGACGCCCTCGTCGGAGGCGAGCGGGAGGACGCCGTCGCGGGCGATCCGCTCGCGGTCGGCGGCGTCGAGATGGCCCGTCATACCGCCCGGCCGGTCCCACAGGCCCCAGGCGAGGGAGTGGGCGGGGAGTCCGAGGGAACGGCGGTGGACGGCGAGGGCGTCCAGGGCGGCGTTGGCGGCGCTGTAGTTGGCCTGGCCGGGGCTGCCGGTGAGGGACGCGAAGGACGAGAAGAGGACGAAGTGGGTCAGCGGCAGTCCTGCGGTCAGCTCGTGCAGATGCCAGGCGGCGTCCGTCTTGGGCCGGAGCACGGCGTCGAGGTGGTCGGGGGTCAGCGATGCCAGGGTGGCGTCGGCGAGTACCCCGGCGGCGTGGACGACGGCGGTGACGGGACGCGCGTCGGGTACGGCGGCCAGGGCCGCGGCCAGCGCGTCCCGGTCGGCGGTGTCGCAGGCGACGGCGGTGATCTCGGCGCCGGAGCCGTCGAGGCCGTCCGGGGTCCGGCCGCTGCGGCTGAGCAGCAGCAGCCGCCGGACGCCGTGCCGGGTGACGAGGTGGCGGACGATCTCGCCGCCGACGGTTCCGGCGGCGCCGGTGACGACGACCGTGCCGTCGGGGTCCCAGGCGGCCCCTTCGGGGGTGCCGTCGACCGCCGGGAGGGGGGCGAGCCTCGGCAGGTGGAGACCGCCGTCGCGGAGCGCCGTCTCGGGTTCGGCGAGGGCGACGGCGGCGGTCAGGGCCCGTACGGACGCGGGGTCGCGGTCGAGGTCGGCGAGCAGGAAGCGGCCCGGCTCCTCGATCCGGGCGGTCCTGAGCAGCCCTTGGACGGCGGCGGCGGCCGGGTCGCCGTCGAAGGCGCCCCGGACGACGACGACCAGGGTGGCGCGGGTGAACCGCTCGTCGGCGAGCCATTCCCGGAGCGCGGCCAGGGTGTCGCCGGTGGCGCGCCGGATCTCGTCCGGCCCGGTGCCGCCGGGGACGGGCAGGACGACGACATCGGCTCCGGCGGCGCCGTCGAGTCCGGTGGCGCGGGGCGCGCCGGTGGCGGCGGCGATCTCGGCGGCGAGGGTGTCGCCGTCGGCGCCGAGGACGGCCCAGCGGCCCCGGAGGGCCGTGGGCACGCCGCCGGGCGCGGGCGTGAGGACGGTCCGGTACAGATCGCGGCCGGCGCCGGAGGCGGCCGGGACGTCGCCGAGGGGGCGTACGGTCAGGGCGCCGACGGATACCACGGGCGCGCCGGTGGGGTCGGCGGCCTCCAGGGCTACGGTGTCGGGTCCGGTGGGCCGGATCAGGACCCGCAGATCGGTGGCGCCGGTGGCGTGCAGTTCGACGGCGGCGAAGGAGAACGGCAGTTCGGGCCGGTCGGCGGGGTCGTCGCCGAGGCCGACCGCGTGCAGGGCGGCGTCCAGGAGCGCCGGGTGGAGCCCGAAGCGGCCCGCCCGGGCGCGCGGCTCGTCGGGGAGTGCGGCCTCGGCGAAGATCTCGTCGCCCCGGCGCCAGGCGGCCTTCAAGCCCTGGAAGGCGGGGCCGTACTGGAGGCCGGAGGCGGCCAGCCGGTCGTAGACCGCGGCCGAGTCGGCGGGAAGGGGTTCGGCGCCGGGCGGCGGCCAGGCGGTCAGGTCGTACGAGGGCCGGGTCCCGGCCGTGCCGAGGGTGCCGGTGGCGTGCGCGGTCCACGGCAGTCCGGGCGGGGCGTCGTCGGGCCGGGAGTAGACGGTGAAGCTCCGTCGGCCCCCGGAGTCCTCGGCGGGGGCGTGGACATGCACCTGTACGGCGACGGCGCCGCGTACGGGCAGCGCCAGGGGCGCGGTGAGGGTGAGTTCCTCCAGGTGCGGCAGTCCGGTCTGCTCCCCGGCGCGCAGCGCCAACTCCACGAAGGCGGTGCCGGGCAGCAGGGGCGTACCGGTGACGGCGTGGTCGGCGAGCCAGGGGTGGGAGCCGAGGCCGATCCGGCCGGTGAGGGTGGTGCCCTCGCCGGAGGCGAGTTCGACGGCCGCGCCGGCCAGGGGGTGTCCGGTGGGGACGAGACCGACGGAGCCCATGTCGCCCGAGCCGCCCGTGCCGTCGTCGGCGTCGTCGATCCAGAACCGGCGGCGCTGGAAGGCGTAGGTGGGCAGGGCTGCCGGGTCGAGGGGGATTCCGGTGCCCCGGGGGCCGCCGTCGAGTACGGCGGTCCATTCGATGTCGACGCCCTGGGACCAGAGTTCACCGGCGGAGCGCAGGAAGCGGTCCCGGCCGCCTTCGCCGCGCCGCAGGGAGCCGACGACGACCCCGGGTGTCCCGGCGGCTTCGAGGACGTCGAGGACGCCGGGGACGAGGACGGGATGGGCGCTGGCCTCGACGAAGGCGCCGAAGCCCTCGGCTGCGAGGCCCGCGACGGCGTCGGCGAAGCGTACGGTGCTCCGGAGGTTGCGGTACCAGTAGGCGGCGTCGAGCGCCGTTCCCTCGGTCCAGCCGCCGTCGACGGTGGAGTAGAGGCCGGTCCGGCCGGGGCGGGGGGCGACGGGGGCGAGGACCCGGGCCAGTTCGGCCTCGATCCGCTCGACGTGGGCGGAGTGGGAGGCGTAGTCCACGGCGATCCGCCGGACCCGGAGCCCCTCCGCCTCGGCCCAGGCGACGACCTGGTCGAGTCCGCCGGTGTCACCGGCGACGACGACGGACGCCGGGCCGTTGACGGCGGCGATCGAGACGCCGTCCGGCAGGGTGCCCTCGATCCGGTCGACGGGGGCGGCGACGGACGCCATCCCGCCGTGTCCGGCGAGGGAGTCGGCGATCACCCGGGAGCGGAGGGCGACGATCCGGGCGCCGTCGTCCAGGGAGAGGGCGCCGGAGACGACGGCCGCCGCGATCTCCCCCTGGGAGTGGCCGACGACCCCGCCGGGGCGGACCCCGACGGACTCCCACAGCGCCGCCAGCGACACCATCACCGCGAACGACAGCGGCTGCACCACATCCACCCGGTCCAGCGACGCCGCGCCCTCCACCTCGTGCACGACGTCCCACACGGACCAGTCCACGAACTGCTCCAGGGCGTCCGCGCACTCCCCCAGCCGGGCCGCGAACACCTCGGACTCCCGGGCCAGCCCGGCGGCCATCCCGGCCCACTGGGCGCCCTGCCCGGGGAAGACCAGGGCCGTTCTGCCGGGCGCTGCGGCGGCCCGGCCGACGGACGCCGTGCCGGTGGCGATCTCGGTGAGGGCGGCCCGGAGTCCGGCCCGGTCGCGGCCGACGGCCACGGCCCGCCGTTCCAGGGCGGCCCGGCCGTGCGCGAGGGCGCGGGCCACATCGGCGGGGTCGTACGGCGCGTCGTCGGCGGCCAGGGCCAGCAGCCGGGCCGCCTGGTCGCGGACCGCCGCTTCGGTGGCGCCGGAGACGGGCCAGATCAGGGCGGTGTCGCGGCGCTCGGCCGGATCGGTGCCGTCCGCCGGGTCTTCCGGTACGGCGTCTCCGGCGCGTCCGGCGGCGTCGGCCGGCGTCGGCTGCTCCACGATCACATGGGCGTTGGTGCCGCTCAGTCCGAACGACGACACGGCCGCCCGGCGGGGCCGCCCGTCGGCGGTCTCCCACGGCAGGTCGCCGGTGAGCAGTTCGACGGCGCCCGCCGACCAGTCGACGTGCGGCGACGGCTCGTCCACGTTCAGGGTCCTCGGCAGGACGCCGTGCCGGATCGCCATCACCATCTTGATGACCCCGGCGACCCCGGCGGCGGCCTGGGTGTGGCCGATGTTCGACTTCACGGACCCCAGCCGCAGCGGCCGGTCCTCCGGCCGGTCCCGGCCGTAGGTGGCGAGCAGCGCCCCGGCCTCGATCGGGTCGCCGAGCCGGGTCCCCGTCCCGTGCGCCTCCACGGCGTCGACGTCCGCGGTCGTCAGCCCGGCGTCGGCGAGGGCGGCCCGGATGACCCGCTGCTGCGAGGGCCCGCTGGGGGCGGTGAGACCGCTGGAGGCGCCGTCCTGGTTGACGGCGGAGCCGCGGAGTACGCCGAGGACCCGGTGGCCGTTGGCGCGGGCGTCGGAGAGCCGTTCGAGGAGCAGCATTCCGGCGCCCTCGCCCCAGGCGGTGCCGTCGGCGGCGGCGGCGAAGGCCTTGACCCGCCCGTCGGGGGCCAGGCCCCGCTGGAGGCTGAACTCCACGAAGGTGTCGGGGGTCGACATCACCGTCACCCCGCCCGCCAGGGCGAGGGAGCACTCCCCGGCGCGCAGCGCGGCGGTCGCCGAGTGCAGCGCCACCAGCGACGACGAGCAGGCGGTGTCCACGGTCATCGCCGGGCCCTCCAGGCCCAGGGTGTAGGCGATCCGGCCGGAGAGGATGCTGCCCGCGGTGCCGTTGCCGAGATAGCCGGCCAGTTCCTCGGGGACGTTCCGGACCCAGGAGCCGTAGTCGTGGTACATCACCCCGGCGAAGACCCCGGTAGCGGTGCCCCGGACGGCGCGCGGGTCGATGCCCGCCCGTTCGAACGCCTCCCAGGAGACCTCCAGCAGCAGCCGCTGCTGCGGGTCCATCCCGAGGGCCTCGCGCGGGGAGATCCCGAAGAACTCGGGGTCGAAGTCGGCCGCGTCGTGCAGGAAGCCGCCGTCGCGGACGTACGACGTCCCGGCCCGGCCCGGCTCGGGGTGGTAGAGGGCGTCGGTGTCCCAGCCCCGGTCGGCGGGGAAGCCGGAGATGCCGTCGGCGCCGGAGGAGACCAGCTCCCACAGCCCTTCGGGGGAGGTGACCCCGCCGGGGAAGCGGCAGGCCATGCCGACGATCGCGATCGGCGCGTGCCGCTCCTCCTCGATCTCGCTCAGCCTGCGCCGCGCCTCGCGGAGATCGGAGGTCGCCCGCTTGAGGTAGTTGAGAAGCTTTTCTTCGTTCCCCACCGACGTCACCCATCGCTCCGGTCGACCGATTACGGGTTCGCCGTCGACCACGGAATGCGGCGCGCTCTCCCGGTCCGTTCGTCCCGGCGTCCGGGAGCCACCGGTGAACTCCCCGGTGTTTCCCGCGCCTTGAATTCGATAACGGCGGCGGTCCGTTTATCAGATCGCCGAATTGAGGACCGTGACGGGGATGCGTCGGTTGTTTCCGTGAACGGCTCGCCCCGAGCTTTCCCAGCTCGATACCGGCCGCACGCTACCGAGCTGAAATCGGCCGAACCACCCCTAACCTGCGGCGGGGCGGCCGGAGTCGGCCCCGCGGCGGGTCCGTCCCGGCGGCCCTTAGGGGTTGCGGCGGACCCGCTCGGGGTCGGACCGTGGATCACCAGGATTGTGTCCGTGATGTGCGCACGCGAATGAGGCTGCGGAATATGTCATCTGCGATGCCTTCGAGCCGCTGGCTCCGAAGCTTCCATCCCGCCCCCGACGCGCCCACCCGGCTGGTGTGCCTGCCGCACGCCGGCGGGTCGGCGACGTACTACTTCCCGGTGTCGAAGACCCTCTCACCGGGGGTGGAGGTGCTGGCGGCGCAGTACCCCGGCCGTCAGGACCGGCGGTCGGAGCCGTGTCTGGAGTCGATCCCCGAGCTGGCCCGGCAGCTCGCCGGGGAGCTGGCCGGGTGGACCGACAAGCCGCTGACCCTCTTCGGGCACAGCATGGGCGCCAGTGTGGCGTTCGAGACGGCCCGGCTGCTGGCGGAGACCGGTGTCCCGGTGCTGGGAGTGATCGCCTCGGGCCGCTGCGCGCCCTCCACCGACCGGGTGGAGACCGTCCATCTCCGCGACGACGAGGGGATCCTGCGGGAGCTGCGGGAACTGGAGGGCACCGATACCGAGTTCCTCGGCGACGACGAGCTGGTGCGGATGGTGATGCCCGCGATCCGCGGCGACTACACGGCGGTCGCGCGGTACCGCTGCGCGCCGGGGGTACGGATCCCCTACCCGATCGCGGTCATGGTCGGCGACGAGGACTCCCGGGCCACCGTCGACGAGGCGCGCGCCTGGGAGGGGCACACCAGCGGCGGCTTCGATCTGCGGGTCTTCCCCGGCGGGCACTTCTACCTCAACGACCGGCCCGCGGAGGTGACCGCGGCCGTCGCGGGCCATATCGCCCGCTGGTCGGCGGTGCCGGACCGGGTGGCCCGCTGACGGCCCGTCGGACGACGGCCGCGGAGCCCCGGGGCCGGGCCCCGGCCCGTACGAAAAAGGGGTGGGGCCCCTCCCGGTCGGGAGGGGCCCCACCCTTCGCCGTCGCCTCCGGGTCCTATCACCGGGTGATCCGCGGTGACGCACCGACCGCCGGGGGTAACGATCGGTGCGACACCGGAAGCGAGCGAACCGGTCCGGGCGGCCGGGGGAAGACCGTCCGGACCGGTGTCCCAGGGGGAATCAACGGCTGGTGTGCCGGGCGAAGCGATTGATGGTGAAGGCGGCGGTGAGGACCAGGATCGGCCCCCACCAGGCGAAGGCGATCCAGACGTCGTTACCCACCGGGACATCGATCAGCAGGGCGCGGACCGCGTTGACCACGGAGGTGAAGGGCTGGTGGTCGACCACGGCCTTCAGGATCGTGGGCATGTTGTCCGACGGGACCAGGGCGCTGCTGGCGTACGGCAGGAAGACCAGGATCATCGCGTAGCCGCTGGCGGCCTCGACGCCGCCGGCGATCACCCCGAGCAGGGTGGCCAGCCAGGAGACGGCGAGCATGAAGACCAGCAGGATCGCGAAGGCGGTCAGCCACTCCCCGGCCGTCGCCTTCGGCCGGAAGTCCACCAGATAGCCGACCCCGATCACCAGCGCGACGGAGAGGATGTTGCGGAGCACGGCGGAGACGACATGGCCGACGAGGATCGCCGCGCCGAACATCGGCATCGTGCGGAACCGTTCGACCAGGCCGTTCTGGAGGTCGTTGGCGACTCCGACCGCGGTCGCCGAGGCGCTGAACGCCACGGTCAGCACGATGACGCCGGAGATCAGATAGTTCACATAGCTGGGGCCGCCGGTGTTGATCGCGCCGCCGAAGAGGTAGCGGAACAGCAGCAACAGCATGATCGGCAGGGCGATGGCCTGGATGACCTCGTCCATGTTCCGGGTCAGATGCCGCAGACTGCGGCGGATCATCACCAGACAGTCGGCGACCACCGGCCCGAGGCCGGAGCGGTCCCGGACGGCTGCGATCTGGCTCATGCTGCCCCTCCTCGGGTGCTCGCGGCGACCCCGCCGGGCTTGGTGTCGCTGGTCAGGCTGCGGAAGACGTCGTCGAGGGTGGGCTGATGCAGCGCCATCCGGACGACCTCGGTATTGGTCTCCGCCGCCCGGTTGAGCAGTCGGCGGATGTCCTCGGCGCCGTTGACCGGGACGCTGATGGTGTTCTCGTCCATCCGCTCGCCGTCGAAGAGGGCGTGCGCCATGGAGAGATCACCGGGGGCGAAGGTCAGCTCGACCCGCTCGGAGCCGATCCGGCCCTTGAGTTCGGCCGCGGTGCCGTCGGCGACGACCCGGCCGCCGTTGATCACCGCGACCCGGTGGGCGAGCTGGTCCGCCTCCTCCAGATACTGGGTGGTCAGCAGGACCGTGGTGCCGTCCGCCATCAGCTCGCGGATGGTGTCCCACATCGCCATCCGGCTGGTGGGGTCGAGGCCGGTGGTCGGCTCGTCCAGGAAGAGCACCGGCGGCTTGTTGATCAGGCTGACCGCCAGGTCGAGCCGGCGCCGCATACCGCCCGAGTAGGTCTTCGCGGGCCGCTTGGCGGCCTTCTCCAGATTGAACTGGGCCAGCAGCTCCGCCGCCCGGCGCCGGGCGGCGCCCGAGCCGAGGCCGAACAGCTGGGCCATCATGACGAGGTTCTCCTCGCCGGTGAGCAGGCCGTCCACGGCGGTGGCCTGACCGGTGAGGCCGATGACCCGGCGGACCGCCTTCGGATCGCGGAGCACGTCGTGCCCCTCGACGAGGGCCGAGCCGCCGTCCGCTTTGAGGAGTGTCGTAATGATCCGCACCGTCGTGGTCTTCCCGGCGCCGTTGGGCCCCAGCAGGGCCAGCATCGTGCCGCGCTCCACTTGCAGATCGACCGACTCCAGAACCGCCACGTCGCCGAACGACTTACGCAGTCCTTTCACTTCGATCGCGTAGCTACCGGTCATCCAGACACATCTCCCACGAGAACCTCATACCCGAAACCGTATACGCCCTAAACTCAGGTATAAGTGATACAGGGTTTCCTGAACACTGTCAAGCCGATCACGGAGAGCGATGACTGTTAGCCGAAGAAACAAAGAAAGCCAGGTCAAGACCCTGGAAGTGCTGTGGGGCAGTGAGCCCGGCCGCTCGGCGCGCGGACCCAAGCGGGGTCTTTCGGTGGAGAAGATCGCCTCTACGGCCATCGAGATCGCCGATGAGAAGGGCCTCGACGGGCTCTCCATGCAGCATGTCGCCGGCCGGCTGGGCTATACGGCGATGTCGCTCTACCGCTATGTGCCGGGCAAGGAGCAGCTGGTCGACATCGTGTACGACCGGGCCCTGGGCCCACCGCCGGGCCGGGGCGACTCCGACGGCGCCGCGGGGACCACCGGGGAACCGGAGGGGGACGGGCGGGACTGGCGAGGGGGTGTCTACCGGTGGGTGCGGGCGATGCTGGGCGTGTACTCCGGCCACCCGTGGCTGCTGGACATCACCACCAGCGCCCCGCCGCTCGGCCCCAACCAGCTCGCCTGGTTCGACGCGCTGCTCCAGGAGGTGTCGGACATCGGCCTCGGCGACGACGAGATGGTGCATCTCGTGCTCTTCGTCACCGGCGCCGTCCGCGACCTGGCCCGGACGTCGAGCGAGATGGCGCAGTCGCCGGACCGGACCGGGGTGTCCGTGGAACAGATGGCCGAGGGGTACTCCCACGCCCTGAAGGACCTCGCGGACGGCACCCGCTTCCCCGCCCTGTCCCGGGTGGTGTCGGCGGGCGTGTTCGAGCCGTCGGAGGAGCCGTACAACGACATCGTCCCCAGCCTGGAGTTCGGTCTCCAGCGGCTGCTGGACGGGGTCGAGAGCCATGTCCGCGCCCGCGGGACCGGCACCACGGCGGTCTGATCAGCCGGCGAACGGCCGGGCCGACGAGATGACGAGACGTCTCGGCGGCCCGGCCGTCGCCGTCTCCGGCCCGGTCGTACGGCCCGAGTCGGCGCGCCGTACGAAGAAACCCCCGCACCTCGGTCCGGGAACCCCTGTCCCGGCTCCGCGCACCCCCTGAACCCGGCCGCCCGGGCCCCGTAACGGCAGGCGGGGTGTCCCCGGCCGGTCCCGGCCGGGGACACCCCGCTGCGTACCTCGGGTCAGTTCGGGTCGGTGCCCCCGCCCAGTGCCAGGCTGATCAGCGCCTCGCTGTCCATGGCGTCGATCGCGCCGCCGTCGGTCTCGCCGTCGCCGGGGGCGGCCGGGGTGTCCCGGGCGGAACCGGCCAGGGCGAGCAGTCCGTCCAGGAGGCCGGTCTCGCGCAGCCGGGAGACGGGGACGGTCGCCAGCGCGTCCCGGATCCGGGACAGTACGGCCTCGTCCTCGTCGGCGCCCGCCGCCGTCACGGGAGCCGGGTCCGCCGGGGGCTCGTCCGGGGCGAGTTCGCCGGCCAGATGGGCCGCGAGGGACCGGGGGTCGGGGTAGTCGAAGATCATGCCCGCCGGGAGCCTGAGCCCGGTGACGAGGGTCAGCTTGTTCCGCAGCCCGACCGCCGTGAGCGAGTCGAACCCGGTCTCGTTGAACGGCCGGTCGGGGTCGATCTCCCCCGCGTCGGCGAGGCCCAGGATCCCGGCCGCGTGGGTCCGTACGAGATCGAGCAGGGCGGGCTTGCGCTGGTGCGGCGCCATCGCCGCCAGCCGCTCCCGCAGCCCGCCCCCGCCGCCCGCCGGGGCGTCGTCGGCGGTGCGCCGGGTTCCGCCGCCGGCGAGCCCGGCGAAGAGGCCGGGGACCTCCTGGGGCGGCAGTTGGGCCAGCGCCCCGGTGTCGAGCTTGATCGGGACCAGCAGGGCCCGGTCGTGGGTTCCGGCGGCGTCGAGCAGCGCCAGGCCCTCCGCCGCCGTCAGGGCGCCGATCCCGGTCTTGGCGATCCGGGTGGCGTCGGCCGCCCCCATCCCGTCGGCCATCCCGTCGCCGCCGGTCCGCCACAGGCCCCAGGCCAGGGACGTCGCGGGGCGGCCCGAGGCCCGGCGCCGCTCGGCGAGGGCGTCGAGGAAGGCGTTGGCCGCCGCGTAACTGCCCTGCCCGGGGGCGCCGAGCAGTCCGGCGGCCGAGGAGAACAGGACGAAGTGGGTCAGTTCCAGTCCGGCGGTGAGGGCGTCGAGATGCAGGGCCGCGTCCACCTTGGGCCGCAGTACGGCCGCGAGCCGGTCCGGGGTCAGGGCCGTGACGACGCCGTCGTCGAGGACGCCGGCCGCGTGCACCACGGCCCGCAGCGGCCGGTCCGCCGGTACGGCCGCGAGCACGGCGGCCAGCGCGTCCCGGTCGGCTGCGTCGCAGGCGGCCCAGGCCGCTTCGGCGCCCGCCGAGGCCAGCCGTTCGGTCAGTTCGGCCGCGCCCGGGGTGTCCGCGCCGCGCCGGCCGACGAGCAGCAGCCGCCGTACGCCGTGCCGGGTGACGAGATGCCGGGCGACCTCGCCGCCGATGGCGCCGCCCGCGCCGGTGAGCAGGACGGTGCCGTCCGGGTCCCAGCCGGGGGCGGTCGCCGTGGGCGCGGTCCTGGCCAGCCGGGGCAGCCGCAGGCTGTCGCCGCGCAGGGCGACCTCGGCCTCGCCGCTGCCCGCGGCGGCGGCGAGCCGGGCGGCGCCGGGCGGCGGCCCGTCCGGGGCGAGGTCCACCAGGACGATCCGGTCGGGGTGTTCGGCCTGCGCGGAACGGACCAGTCCGCGGACCGCCGCGCCCACCGGGTCGATACCGGCGCCGGTGCCGGTGGAGCCGTCGGCGACGGCACCCCGGGTGACGACGACCAGCCGCCGGTCGGCGTACCGCTCCTCGGTCAGCCACTCCCGCAGCACGCCGAGGACCCGGGCGGTCTCGGTGTGCACGGCCCCGGCGGTCGGCGCCTCCGGAGAGGAGCCGTCCTGACCGGCGGGGTCGGTGCCGCACGGCAGGACGAGCGTGCCGGAGCCGTCGAGTCCGGTCGTCACGGGCGCGCCGACGGCGGCGGCGAGCCCCCAGCGGTCGGGCCCGAGGACGGTCCAGTCGGCGGGCGCGGTGGCGGCCGGCAGCGGCCTGCGCTGCCATTCGACCCCGAAGAGGGTGTCGGCGGGCGCGGCGGCGGGCGCCGTGGGCGCGGCTGTCCCGGCGGCGGGCCGCAGCCGCAGGGCGCCGACGGTGAGTACGGGCCGTCCGCCGCCGTCGGCGACGTCGAGGGCGGCGGTCCCGGTTCCGGCGGGCCTGACCCGGACCCGTACGGACGTGGTGCCCACGGCGTGGAGTTCGACGTTCTCCCAGGTGAAGGGGAGGACGGGGGCGTCGGATCCGGCGGCGCTGAAGCCGATGGCGTGCAGTACGGCGTCGAGCAGGGCCGGGTGGACGCCGAACCGTTCGGCGCCAAAGCGGCCCGCCGGCGGCAGTTCGACCTCGGCGTACGCCTCGTCGCCCGCCCGCCAGACGGCCTTGAGGCCCTGGAACGCGGGCCCGTAGGAGACGCCCTGTCCGGCCAGGTCGGCGTAGAGCCCGTCGACGGGTACGGGTTCGGCGCCCGGCGGCGGCCAGGCCGTGAGATCGACCGGCGGTACGGGCGCGGCGGGGGCCAGCACGCCGGTGGCGTGCCGGGTCCACGGCGTGCCCTGGGGGGCGCCTTCGGTCCGGCCGTGGACCGTAAAGGTCCGGGTGCCGTCGCCGCCGGGGGCGCCGACCGCGAACTGGAGCCGTACGCCCGCCCGTTCCGGCAGGGCCAGCGGCGCTTCGATGACGAGTTCGGCCAGGTGGGGGCAGCCGACGGCGTCCCCGGCCCGGATCGCGGACTCGACCAGCGCCGCGCCGGGGTAGAGGGTGGCCCGGTTGACCACGTGGTCGGCGAGCCAGGGGTGGGTGCCGAGGGAGATCCGGCCGCTGAACAGCAGGCCGCGGGCGTCGGCGAGTTCGGTGCCGGAGCCGAGCAGCGGATGCTCCTCGGGTCCGGCGCCGCCCGCGGTGGACGCCAGCCAGTAGCGCTGCCGCTGGAAGGGGTAGGTGGGCAGGTCGGTGTGGGGCAGCTCGCCGAAGTGGGCCCGCCAGTCGACGGCGGCGCCGCCGGTGTGCAGGGCGCCGAGCGCGGTCAGGAAGGCGTCCCGTTCGGGGGTCTTCCTGGCCAGGGTCGGGGTGGTGACGGCGTCGGGGGTGCGTTCGGCGGTGATCTCCTGGACGAGGGCGGTGAGGGTGGCGCCGGGGCCGAGTTCCACGAAGCGGGTGACGCCGAGGTCCTCCAGGGCGCGGACCGTGTCGAGGAAGCGGACGGGTTCCCGGACCTGGCGGGCCCAGTAGCCGGGGGTGCGGAGTTCGTCCCCGGCGGGGGCGCCGGTGAGGGTGGAGACCAGCGGCAGGACCGGCTCGGCGAGCGTGATCCGGGCCGCGGCCTCGGTGAAGTCGCCCAGCATGGGGTCCATATGGGCGGAGTGGAAGGCGTGCGAGACCGTGAGCCACCGGGTGCGGTCGAAGCGGTCGGCGAGGACGGCCAGGGTGTCGCGGTCGCCGGAGACGACGACGGAGTTCGCCGCGTTGACGGCGGCGATCGCGGCGCCGTCGGGGAGCGCGTCGCGTACGGCGTCCTCGGCGGCGGCGATCGCGAGCATCGCCCCGCCTTCGGGCAGGGCCTGCATCAGGGTGCCGCGGGCGGCGACCAGCGCGCAGGCGTCGTCGAGGGTGAGGACCCCGGCGGCGTGGGCGGCGGCGAGTTCGCCGATGGAGTGTCCGGCGACGGCGTCGGGCCGTACGCCCCGGGACTCCAGCAGCCGCAGCAGCGCCACCCCGACGGCGAACAGTGCGCTCTGGGTGAAGACGGTCCGGTCGAGCAGGGCGGCGTCGTCGGACTCCGGTTCGGCCCACATGACGTCCTTCAGGGGCCGGGGCAGCCAGGGGTCGATCCTGGCGCAGACCGCGTCCAGGGCTTCGGCGAACTCCGGGTACGCCTCGTACAGTTCGCGGCCCATCCCGGTCCGCTGGGAGCCCTGTCCGGAGAAGAGGAAGGCGGTACGGCCCTGGGCGCGGGCCTCGCCCCGGACGACGCCCGGCGCGTCCTCGCCGTCGGCGACGGCCATCAGTCCGCGCAGCAGTTGGGGCGCCCGGGCGCCGATCACGACCGCGCGGTGCTCCAGGGCGGCCCGGGAGACGGCGAGGGAGCGGCCGGTGGCGGCCAGGTCGCGGTCGGGGTCGTCGTTGAGGTAGGAGAGCATCCGCTCGGCGTGCGCGGCGAGCGCGGCCCGGGTCCGGCCGGAGAGCAGCCACGGTACGGGGCCGGTCGCGGCGCCCCCCGTACCGGCGGCGGTGTCGGTGGCAGTGGCGCCGGGTTCGGGCCGGGGGTCCTCGGCGGGCGGCTCCTCCACGATGACATGGGCGTTGGTGCCGCTGACGCCGAAGGAGGAGATCCCGGCCCGGCGCGGGCGCTCGCCGCGCGGCCAGGGCGCGGCCTCGGTCAGCAGCCGGACTCCGCCGTCGGTCCAGTCGACGGCGTCGGACGGGCCGGAGACGTGCAGGGTCCTGGGGAGTTCGCCGTGGCGCAGGGCGAGGATCATCTTGATCAGCCCGGCGACTCCGGCGGCGGCCTGGGTGTGGCCCAGGTTGGACTTGACCGAGCCGAGCAGCAGCGGCCGGTCGTCCGGGCGGCCCCGGCCGTAGGCGGCCATCAGGGCCTGGGTCTCGATGGGGTCGCCGAGCCGGGTGCCGGTGCCGTGGCCCTCGACGGCGTCCACATCGCCGGGTGTGAGTCCGGCGTCGGCCAGCGCCTGCCGGATGACCCGCTGCTGGGAGGGGCCGTTGGGGGCGGTGAGGCCGTTGGAGACGCCGTCCTGGTTGACGGCGCTGCCGCGGATGAGGGCGAGGACGGGGTGGCCGTTGCGGCGGGCGTCGGAGAGGCGTTCGAGTACGACGAGTCCGGCGCCCTCGGACCAGGTGGTGCCGTCGGCGTCGGCGGAGTACGCCTTGACCCGGCCGTCGGGGGCGAGGCCGCCCTGGCGGCTGAACTCGACGAACGTCTCGGGTGTCGCCATCACGGTCACTCCGCCCGCGAGGGCGAGTCCGCAGTCGCCGTCGCGCAGGGCGCGGGCGGCCAGGTGCAGGGCGACCAGGGACGAGGAGCAGGCGGTGTCGACGCTGACGGCGGGCCCGGACAGGCCGAGGCTGTAGGCGACCCGGCCGGTGACGATGGAGCCGGAGCTGGCCGCGCCGATGTAGTCGTGGTACTGGACGCCCGCGTAGACGCCGGTATCGCTGCCGCGCAGCGACCGGGGGTCGATCCCGGCCCGCTCCAGGGCCTCCCAGGCGGCTTCGAGGAGCAGCCGTTGCTGGGGGTCGATGAGGGCCGCGTCGTTGGGCGCGACGCCGAAGAGTACGGGGTCGAAGTCGCCCGCGTCGTAGAGGAAGCCGCCCCGGCGGACGTAGCTGGTGTCGGGGCGTTCGCGGTCGGGGTCGTAGAGGCCCTCGACGTCCCAGCCCCGGTCGGCGGGGAAGTCGCCGACGGCGTCGCCGCCTTCGGCGAGCAGCCGCCACAGCTCCTCGGGCGAGGAGGCGCCGCCGGGGAGGCGGCAGGCGATGCCGACGACGGCGATCGGGTCGTCGTCCCGGGCGGTGCCGGTGGTCGCGGCGGCCGGGGTGGCGGCGGCGGGGTCGGCGCCGGTCAGCCGCTCCATCAGCTCGTCCACCAGGACGGCGGGTGTGGGGTGGTCGAAGAGGAGGGTGGCGGGGAGCCGGAGTCCGGTGGCCTCGCCGAGGGTGTTGCGGAGTTCGATGGCGGTGAGCGAGTCGAAGCCGAGGCGCTGGAACTCCAACTCCGGGTCGATCGCGGCGGCCGACTCGTGGGCGAGGACGGCCGCGATCTTCCGGCGGACCAGGTCGAGGACGGCGGGCCGCCGGTCGGCGGCGGGCAGCGCGGCCAGGGTTTCGGCGTACGAGCCGCCGGAGGCGCCGGGCTCCCCGGCGGTCGCGGCCCGGCGGACGGTGGTGCCGGTCAGTCCGCGCAGTACGGCCGGGACGTCGCCGCCCCGGGCGCGCAGGGCGGCCGGGACGATCCGGGCCGCGACCACGGCCGGCGCGTCCTGGGCCAGCGCCGCGTCGAGCAGGGCGAGCCCTTCGGCGTCGGTCAGCGGGGTGAGCCCGCCGCGCGCGTGCCGGGACAGGTCGGCGGCGTCGAGCGCGCCGCCCATACCGCCCGCCTCGCCCCACAGGCCCCAGGCGACGGAGACGGTGGGCCGTCCGTCGGCGGCGCGCCGTTCGGCGAAGGCGTCGAGGAAGGCGTTGGCGGCGGCGTAGTTGGCCTGGCCGGGCCCGCCGATCACCCCGGAGACCGAGGAGAACAGCACGAACGGCACCGGGCCGTGGTCTCGGACGGCCTCGTCGAGGCGGAGGGTGCCGAGCACCTTGGGCCGCAGTACGGCCCTGAGCTGATCGGTCGTCAGGGATGTCACGACGGCGTCTTCGACGATCCCGGCGGCGTGTACGACACCGCTGAGCGGCAGGTCGTCGGGTACTCGGCCGAGGGCGTCCGCGAGCTGTGCCCCGTCGGCGAGGTCGGCGGCGGCCCAGACCACCCGGGCGCCGAGGCCTTCGAGTTCGGCGGTCAGTTCGGCGGCCCCGGGGCTCTCCGCGCCCCGGCGGCCGAGCAGCAGCAGGCTCGTCACGCCGTGCTCGGACACGAGATGCCGGGCGACCCGCCGCCCGAGGGCCCCGCCCGCCCCGGTGACCAGGACGGTCCCCGACGCGCCGAAGGACGGGCCGGGCCCGTCGGCGGGCGCTGCCCGCCGGAGCCGGGGGACGTGGACGACCCCGTCGCGTACGGCGATCTGCGACTCCCCGGCGGCGAGGGCGGCGGCGATCGTCCCGGCGGACACCGTGTCGGGGTCGTCGCTGTCGACCAGCAGCAGCCGCCCGGGATGCTCGGCCTGCGCGGCCCGTACGAGCCCCTGGACGGCGGCCCCGGCGAGATCGCCGGGCCCGCCGTCACCGAGGGCGACGGCCCCCCGGGTGACGAAGGCGAGCAGGTCGTCCCCGTCGCCGAGGACGTACTGAAGGGCGTCGAGAGCGGCCCGGGTCGCGGCTTCGACGGCGTCGGCGCCGGACCCGGGGGCGGTACGGAGGAGCAGTACGCGGATGGCGTCGCCCGGGGCCCCGTTCCTGTCGCCAGGCGCCTCGACGGATCCGGCATCCGCGACACCGGTACGGGCGCCGGGCACGGCCTCTCCGGCCGGGACCGCGCCATCGGCACGCCCCTCGGCCCCGGCGGCGGACGTGTCACCGGTACGGTCCTCGCCCGCCCCGGCCTCCGGTCCGGCGGCGGCGGTACGAGTGCCGGTCGCCGTGGCGAACTCCGCCACCGTGACCTGCGGAAGGCCCGTCATCGGAGAAGCCGGGGAAGCCGGAGTCGGCAGGGGCTGCCAGCCGAGCCGGTACAGCGGACGGGCCGCTACGGCTCCCGGCGCGGCGGCCCGGTCCAGCGGCCGGAACGCGTTGGTCCCGACCGTGGCGACGGGCGCGCCGGTCGCGTCGGCGAAGGCGACGGTGAAGGTACGGGGGCCGGTGGGCCGGAACCGTACCCGCAGGGCGGCGGCGCCCCGGGCGTGGAGTTCGACGCCCGCCCAGGAGAACGGGACCAGGCCCACTCCCCCGTCCTCGGCGTCCCCGCCGCCCGCCGCGCGCAGGGCGTGCGTCGCCGCGTCGAGGGCGGCGGGGTGGAGGGCGAACCGTTCGGCGTCGGCCGCCGCTTCGGCGGGCAGCCGTACCTCGCCGTACACGTCGTCGCTGCCGCTGTCGCCGTCGCGCCACGCGGCGCTCAGGGAGCGGAAGAGGGGGCCGTACGTCAGCCCGGTGCCGGCGAAGTCGTCGTAGAGCCCGTCGACGTCGACGGGCCGGGCGCCGGGCGGCGGCCAGGCGGTGAGGGCCGTACCGGGGTGCCCGTCGGAGGGGGCGAGGATCCCGGAGGCGTGCGGTGTCCACGGCTCGTCGGCGGCGGCGTCCTCGGGCCGGGAGTGCACGGTCACCGTACGGCGGGCCAGTTCGTCGGCGGCGCCGACGGCGATCTGGAGCCGTACGCCGCCGGTGGCGGGCAGCGCCAGGGGCCCGGCGAGGACGAGTTCGTCGATCCGGCCGCAGCCGAGGACGTCGCCCGCCTGGAGGGCCAGCTCCACGAAGGCGGTTCCGGGCAGCAGGACCGTACCGCCGACGGTGTGTTCGGCGAGCCACGGCTGCGCGGCCGTCGACAGCCGCCCGGTCAGCAGGGCGCCGTCGGTGTCGGCGAGGGTGATCGCCGCGCCGAGGAGGGGGTGGCGGGGGGTGCTGAGTCCGGCGGCGGCGACCTGGTCGCGGGCGCCGCGCCCGTCGAGCCAGTAGCGGCGGTGCTGGAACGGATAGACGGGGAGCGGCACCTTGCGGGCGCCCCGGCCGCCGAGTACCGCGCCGAAGTCGACGTCGACTCCGTCCGTGTAGAGCCGGGCGACGGCCGTCAGCAGGGTCTCGGCCTGCGGCCGGTCGGCGCGCTGGGCGGGCACGACGAGGACGGAGGCGGGGGCGGAGTCGGCGCTCTCCGCGAGGATCGCCGGGATCTGCGACGCGAGGACGGCGGACGGCCCGATCTCCACCCACCGGCGGACCCCGGCGGCCCGGAGGGCGGCGACGCCGTCGTGGAAGCGGACGGCCTCGCGGACGTGCCGGACCCAGT
This sequence comes from Streptomyces sp. NPDC006798, assembly GCF_040635975.1. NCBI lineage: Bacteria > Bacillati > Actinomycetota > Actinomycetes > Kitasatosporales > Streptomycetaceae > Streptomyces > Streptomyces sp. NPDC006798. The sequence continues at coordinate 159,843 of NZ_JBEYIS010000008.1, read as the reverse complement.
ACTCGGGGTCGCGCAGTTCGTCGGCCCCGGCGATCCGGCCGGTGGTGTCGGAGACCACGGGCAGACGCGGCGGGGCGTACTCCAGGGAGCGGGCGACGGCCGCGAAATCGTCGAGCATGTCGTCCATCAGCGGCGAGTGGAAGGCGTGCGAGACCCGGAGCGCGCGGACCTTGCGGCCCCGCTCGCGCAGGCGCGCGGCGACGGCCTCGACCCCGGCCTCGGGGCCGGAGACCACCAGGGACCGGGGGCCGTTGTGGACGGCGACGACAACGCCGTCCGTCAGCAGCGGCAGTACCTCGTCCTCGGTGGCCTCGACGGCGGCCATCGCGCCGCCGGACGGCAGGGCCTGCATCAGGCGGCCCCGGGCAGCGACCAGGGCGCAGGCGTCTTCGAGCCCGAACACCCCGGCGACGTGCGCGGCGGCGATGCCGCCCACGGAGTGGCCGATCAGCAGATCGGGGACGACGCCCCAGGACACCAGCAGCCGGTGGAGGGCGACTTCGTAGGCGAAGAGGGCGGGCTGGGTGACGGCGGTCCGGTCGAGCGCGCCGTCGGGCCCGTCGAACAGCAGGGGCTTCAGGGGCTCGGGGAGCAGCGGGTCGAGTACGGCGCACACGGCGTCGAGTTCGCGGGCGAAGACGGGGAACGCGGCGTACAGCTCACGGCCCATGGCGGCGCGCTGGGCGCCCTGCCCGGAGAAGAGGAAGGCGACGGGCCCCGACTGGGCGGTCCCGGTGGTCGCCGCCGGGGACTCGGCCCCGTCGGCGACGGCAGCGAGCCCGGCCCGTACGGCCGCCGGGTCGGCGGCGAGGACAACGGCCCGGTGCCGCAGCGGGGACCGGGTGGCGGCGAGGGAGTACCCGAGGTCGAGCACCCCGGCGGCCTCCTCGTCGAGCAGCCCGGCGATCCGGCCGCCCTGCGCCCGCAGGGCGGCGGGCTCGGCGCCCGACACGACGACGGGCACGGGGACACCGGGGAGCCACGGCACGCTTCCGTCGGCGCCGGTTCCGGTACGCCCGCCGGGCGCTTTGGCCCCGGCGGGGACGGGAACACCGTCCGCACCGGCCGCCGTCGCGGGCGATCCGGCGGACTGGCCGCCCGACTGCCCCGCCGCGGTCCCGGCCGCGCCGGAAGCCACACCCTCACCCTCGGCGGGAGTGGACACACCCTCCGCACCGGTCGGCTCGGCGTCGACAGGCGCCGGGCCGCCATCCGGCTGCCCGGAGACCCGGGCCGCCGCGTCCGTGCCCGTACGGACCGATGCCGTACCGGCGGAGCCGACGGCGGTAGCGGAGCCGTCCGCACCGGCCGCGCCCGCCGACGAACGGCCCGTGGATCCCGCCGACTCGTCGTCGGCGGAGACGGCCCCCTCGGCCGGGGCCTCCTCCAGGATGATGTGCGCGTTGGTGCCGCTGACGCCGAAGGACGAGACGCCCGCGCGGCGCGGTCGGTCGTCGGCGCCGGCGGGCCAGGGGCGGGCGGTCTCCAGGAGGCGGACCGCGCCCCGGGTCCAGTCGACGGCCGTCGTCGGACGGCTGATGTGCAGGGTTCTGGGCAGCAGTCCGTGCCGCAGGGCCAGGACCGTTTTGATGACGCCGCTGATGCCGGCCGCCGCCTGGGCGTGGCCCAGGTTGGACTTGACGGAGCCGAGCCAGAGCGGCCGGTCCTCGGCGCGGTCGGCGCCGTAGACGGCGAGCAGTGCCTGGGCCTCGATGGGGTCGCCGAGGGTGGTGCCGGTGCCGTGGGCCTCGACGGCGTCGACGTCGTTCGGGGAGAGCCGGGCGGCGGTGAGGGCCTGCCGGATGACACGCTGCTGGGAGAGTCCGTTGGGGGCGGTGAGCCCGTTGGACGCGCCGTCGGAGTTGACGGCGCTGCCTCGGACGACGGCCAGGATCTCGTGTCCGTTGCGGCGGGCGTCGGAGAGGCGTTCCAGCAGGACCAGGCCCGCGCCCTCGGACCAGCCGGTGCCGTCGGCGTCGTCCGAGAAGGCCTTGCAGCGGCCGTCGGGCGCGAGGCCGCCCTGGCGGCTGAACGCCTGGAACGGCGACGGTGTCGACATCACCATCACCCCGCCCGCGAGGGCGAGTCCGCACTCCCGCTGCCGTAGCGCCTGTACGGCCAGGTGCAGGGCGACCAGCGACGACGAGCAGGCCGTGTCGACGGTGATCGCCGGGCCCTGGAGGCCGAGGCTGTAGGCGATCCGGCCGGAGATCACGGAGGCCGCGGTACCGGTACTGAGGTAGTCGTCGGCGACCTCGGCCATCCGGTCGGGCGCGACGCCGTCGTAGTAGTCCTGGCTGCCGCTGCCGACGAAGACGCCGACCCGGGAGCCGTGCAGGGTGTGCGGGGCGATGCCCGCGCGTTCGACGGTCTCCCAGGCGAGTTCGAGAGCGAGCCGCTGCTGGGGGTCGAGGGCGAGGGCCTCGCGGGGCGAGATGCCGAAGAAGGCGGCGTCGAAGTCGCCCGCGCCGGCCAGGAATCCACCGCGCGCGTACGCGTCCCCCGACTCGGCCCCGGAACCGGAACCGGAACCGCCGCCGTCACCGGAGCCGTCCGCCCCGCCGCCCGTACTGAAGATCGTCTCGGGGTCCCAGCCCCGGTCGGCCGGGAGGGGGCCGATGGCGTCCCGCTCCTCGGTGACCAGCCGCCACAGGTCGTCGGGGGATCCGACCCCGCCGGGGAAGCGGCAGCCCATCGCCACCACGGCGATCGGTTCCTGTTCCGCGTTCTCCAGCTCCCGCAGCCGCTCCCGCGTCTGGTGGAGGTTGACGGTGACCCGCTTGAGATAGTCGACGAGCTTGTCTTCGTTAGCCATCTGCCCTCATGTCCGTTCCGGCGGTGCGGTCAGCTCGCCCCGAGTTCGTTGTCGATCAGGTCGAAGAGGTCGTCGGCGGTGGCCGTGCCGATCCGGTCGGCGACCCCGGCCCCGGCCGGTCCCCCGCCCGCCTCCTGGCCGGCGCCCAGGGCCGCCGTGACCCGGTTGGCGAGCGCCGCCAGCCGGGCCCCGAGCCGGGCGCCCTCGATCTCCTCCCGGGAGAGCGCGTCGATCCGCGCCTCCAGCCGGTCGAGTACCGCGCTCACGGGTGCGTTTCCGTCCGCGCCGCCGCCCGGGGGGCCGCCGGGCACGCCGGGTTCGTAGAGCAGGCTCCACAGATGCGCGCCGAGCGCCGCCGGGGTGGCGTGGTCGAAGACGGCGGTCGCCGGGAGCGGTACGCCGCAGGCGGTGGCGAGCCGGTTGCGCAGATCGACGGCGGAGACCGAGTCGAAGCCGGTCTCCTTGAACGCGCGGTCGGGTTCGACGGCGGACGCGCTCTCGTGGCCGAGGACGACGGCGACATGACCGGTGACGAGGTCGAGCAGGCGCCGCCGCTGTTCGGGTTCGGGCCTGGCGGCGAGTTCGGCGACCAGGGCGGGGGTGCCGTCGGCGGTGGTCCCCGTACCGGCGCCGGTGGCGGTGTCGTCGGAGCGCCCGGCGCGGTGGGCGTCGGGCAGATCGCGCAGCAGGGGCCGGTCCCGGCCGAGGGTGTAGACGGGGGTGAAGCGGTCCCAGTCGACGTCGGCGACGACGAGATGGCTCTCGCCGTGGTCGAGTGCCGTGCCGAGGGCCTCGACCGCCAGGTCGGGGTCCATCTCGGGCAGGCCCATCCGGCTGAGGTGGGCGCCGCTGTCGGCGCCCGCCATTCCGGCGCCCCAGGAGCCCCAGGCGACGGAGGTCGCGGGGAGGCCGCGGGCGCGGCGGCGCTGGGCGAAGGCGTCGAGCCAGGCGTTGGCGGCGGCGTAGGCGGGCCGCCCGGACGTGCCCCAGACGGCGGCGCCGGAGGCGAACAGGACGAACGCCTCCAGGGGGTGGTCTTCGAGCGCCGTTTCGAGGAGGGCGGCGCCGTGTGCCTTGCCGCGGAGGGCGGCGGCGAAGGGTTCGGGGCCGGTCTCGGCGAGCGGGGGTTCGTCGGGCAGTACGCCCGCCGCGTGGAAGACGGCGGTCAGCGGGGGCCGGTCGGCGGCGGTACGGAGTCCGGTGACGAGCCGGCCGACGGCTTCGGGGTCGGCGAGGTCGCAGGCGGTGACGGTCACCCGGACCCCGGTGGCCGTGAGTCCGGCGGCGAGTTCGGCGGCGCCGGGCGCTTCGGTGCCCCGGCGGCTGGTGAGGACGAGGTGTTCGGCGCCGGTTTCGGCGAGCCAGTGGGCGATCCGGGCGCCGACGGCGCCGGTGCCGCCGGTGACGAGGACGGTGCCGTGCGGGCGCCAGGGCCGCTCGGGTCCGGTGCCGCCGAGGGGCGCGCGGACCATCCGGCGGGCGAAGGCGCCGCCGTGCCGGAGGGCCACGGCGTTCTCGCCCCGGCCGGTGGTGCCGCCGATGACGCCGTACAGCCCGTCGTCGGAGCCGGGGCCGGTATCGGACGCGTCGCCGGGGGCGAGGTCGACCAGTCCGCCCCAGGAGGCGGCGGGGAGGTCGAGCCCGAGGACGGTACCGAGGCCCCACAGGGTGGCGGCGGCCGGGTCGGCGTCCTCGTACGGGTCGACGGCGACGGCACCGGAGGTGACGCACCACAGGGGCGCGTCGACGGCGGCGTCGGCCAGGGCCTGGACGAGGGTGAGGGTGCGTCCGGTGGCGCGCGGCAGTCCGGGGGTGTCCTCGCCGCCCGGGTCGAGGGCGAGCAGGGAGAGCACTCCGGCGGGCGGGGTGTCCCCGGCGGCGGCCCGCAGCCGGTCGGCGAGCGCCGCCCGGTCGGGCTTTCCGCCGTCGGCGTCGGCCAGGTCGACGGTGACGACGGTCGCGCCCAGGCCAGCGAGCCCGTCGGCGAGGGCGGCGGCCCGTACGGCGGCCGGATCGGACGGTACGGGTGCTGAGGGCGGCGGGATCACCAGCCACGTTCCGTCGAGGGCCGGGGGCCGCCCGGTGGTGAGGGGCGCCCAGTCGACCCGGTACCGCCAGGAGTCCAGGACGGCCCGGCGTTCGGCGCCCCGCCGCCAGGCGGCGAGGGCGGGGACGACCGCGGTGAGCCGTTCCGCGGGCAGTCCGAGGGTGCGGGCCACGGCGTCCGTGTCGCCCGCGGCGACGTCCTGCCAGAGGGCGGAGTCGTCGGCGGCGGGCGCCGGTTCGGACCCGGCGGGCCCGGCGGCCGGGGCCGAGGCGTTCTCGCCGAGCTCCCAGTAGCGGGTCCGCTCGAACGGGTAGGTGGGGAGGTCGACGGTCCGCGCGCCGGGGAAGAAGGGGGTCCAGTCGGGGGCGGCGGCCCCGGCCGTGTACAGCTCGGCCAGGGAGTGCGCGAACCGCCGCGTACCGCCCTCGTCCCGGCGGAGGGTGCCGCCGACGACGGCTTCGGTGCCGAGGGCGCCCGCGGTCTCCTGCACGCTCATGGTGAGTACGGGGTGCGGGCTGGCCTCCACGAAGGTGGTGTGGCCCTTGTCGGCCAGCGCCGCCACGACGGGCGCGAAGCGGACCCGGCCGCGGAGGTTGCGGAACCAGTACCCGGCGTCGAGTTCGGTGCCGTCGACCCAGTCGCCGGTGACGGTGGACATCATGGGGATGCTGCCCGCGACCGGCGCGACGGGCGCCAGGTCGTGGTGGAGCCGGTCGCGCAGGGCTTCGACATGGGCCGAGTGGGAGGCGTAGTCGACGGGGACCCGCTTGACCCGTACGCCGTCGGCGGCGAGCCGGGCCGCGAGCGCGTCCAGCGCCTCGCCGTCCCCGGCGAGTACGGCGGATCCGGCGCCGTTGTCGGCGGCGACGGAGACCCGGTCGGGGTACGGCTCCAGATACTCCTCGGCGCGTTCGGCGGCCAGGCCGACGGCGAGCATCCCGCCGCCGCTCCCCGCCAGGGTCTCCCGGATGGCGCGGCTGCGCAGGGCGACGACCCGGGCGCCGTCGGCGAGGGAGAGCGATCCGGCGACACAGGCGGCGGCGATCTCGCCCTGCGAGTGGCCGATGACGGCGTCGGGTTCGACGCCGTGCGCCCGCCAGAGGGCGGCGAGGGAGACCATCACGGCCCAGAGCAGGGGCTGGACGACGTCGACGCGTTCGGCGGGCGGCGCGCCCTCGGCGCCGTACAGCACGTCCCATACGGTCCAGTCCGTGAAGGGCGCCAGGGCGGCCTCGCACTCGGCGAGACGGCGGGCGAAGACCGGGGACTCGGCGAGGAGTTCGGTGGCCATGCCGGGCCACTGGGAGCCCTGGCCGGGAAATACGAAGACGGTACGGCCCCGGGGGCCGCTGCCGCCGCCCGTCCCGGTGATCACGGCGGGCGCGGTCTCCCCGGCGGCCAGGGCGCGCAGCCCGGCGGCGAGTTCGGCCCGGTCGGTGCCGAGGACGACGGCCCGGCGCTCGAACGTGGAGCGGCCGGTGGCGAGGGAGAGCCCGATATCGGCGGCCGTGGCGTCGTCAGCGGTGTCGGGGGCGTCACCGGAAGCGGTGTCGGCCCGGGCCGCGAGCCGCCCGGCGGCGGCTCGTAGCGCGCTGTCGGTCCGGGCCGACACCACCACGGGGACGACGCGCGGCCCGGGGGCACCGACCGTGTCGTCGTCCGGTTCGAAGGCCCTCGGCGGGGCCGGGTCGCCGGGGGCGGGCGCGCCGGATTCGAGGGCGCCCGGGAAGTCCGGGTAGCCCTCGTTGTCGTCGTCGCCTTCGGCGGGGCCGGCGGCATCGAGGAACTCGGGCGCGGCCTCCAGCACGATATGCGCGTTGGTGCCGCTGAAGCCGAAGGAGGAGACGGCGCCGCGCCGGACCCGGCCGGTCTCGGGCCACGGCACGGTGGACGTCAGCAGCTCGACGGCGCCGGACGACCAGTCGACGTGCCGGGACGGCTCGGCGAGATGCAGGGTCTTCGGCAGGGTGCCGTGCCGCATGGCCAGCACCATCTTGATGATCCCGGCGACCCCGGCGGCGGCCTGCGGATGGCCGATGTTCGATTTGACGGAGCCCAGCAGCAGGGGCCGTTCGGCGGGCCTGCCGCCGCCGTAGGTGGCCAGCAGGGACTGCGCCTCGATCGGGTCGCCGAGCGGCGTACCGGTGCCGTGCGCCTCGACGGCGTCCACATCGGCGGTGGTCAGTCCGGCGTCCGCGAGGGCCTGCTGGATGACCTTCACCTGGGACGGCCCGTTGGGCGCCATCATCCCGTTGCTGGCGCCGTCCTGGTTGACGGCCGTGCCCCGGACGACGGCGAGGATCCGGCGGCCGTTGCGGCGGGCGTCGGAGAGCCGTTCGAGTACGAGGACGCCCACGCCCTCGGCCCAGGCGGTGCCGTCGGCGTCGTCGGAGAACGACTTGCAGCGGCCGTCGGGCGCGAGCCCGCGCCGCCGGCTGAAGTCGAGGAAGATCTCCGGGGTGCCCATCACGGCGACGCCCCCGGCGAGCGCGAGGGAGCACTCGCCGGAGCGCAGCGACCGCACCGCCAGGTGCAGGGCGACCAGCGACGACGAACAGGCCGTGTCGACGGAGACCGCCGGGCCCTCCAGGCCCAGGTTGTAGGCGACCTGACCGGAGATCAGGCTGCCGCCGGGCGCGTTGCCGACGTAGTCGTGGTACATGACGCCCGCGAAGACCCCGGTGGCGCTGCCCTTCAGGGTCTCGGGCGCGGTCCCGGCCCGCTCCACGGCCTCCCAGGACGCCTGGAGCAGCAGCCGCTGCTGGGGGTCCATCCGGGCGGCCTCCAGCGGGGAGATCCCGAAGAAGGCGGCGTCGAACTCGGCCGCGTCGTAGAGGAATCCGCCTTCGCGGACATATGTCTTCCCCGGCTTGTCGGGCTCGGGGTCGTAGAGCCGCGCGGTGTCCCAGCCCCGGTCGGCGGGGAAACCGCCGATGGCGTCCCGCTCCTCGGCGACCAGCCGCCACAGGGCGTCGGGGGTGTCCGCGCCGCCGGGATAGCGACAGCTCATCCCGACCACGGCGATCGGCTCGTGGCCGCGCGCCTCGACGTCCCGCAACCGCTGCCGCGTCTGCTGCAACTCGGTCGTCGCGCGCTTGAGATATGCGCGGAGCTTCTCCTCATTCGCCATCGCGGCGCCCCGTTTCCCAGATGTCCGACCCGCATCGCATCCGGCACGCGGAACGGGTCCGTCGCGAGATCGCGGACCCGGCGTTCCTCCGCCCGACCGACGCGCCGCCTGGGACGCTACCGACGTCGCCGCACGTCACCCACCCCTAATCTCCGCCCGGGGGCGCCCCGGGCCCGGGTGTGGGGTACCCGCCCGGACGCGATCCGGCGGCACGAAGGACCCACGGTGCCCGGCCCGGAACCCCCGGTCCTACGCCGCCTCTCCGGCCCCGGCCGGGCCGGGGCCGGGCCAACCGGGCCGGTCCGGGCGGCCGACGCGCGCATGCCGGTCACCACACCCAGGCACTGTTCTGCCCCGCCCGACGCCGGGGCAGATCGCGTCGTTCTCCTCGCGATGCTCCGCGAAGGAACCTTCTACGAACCGCGGCCGCCAGCCGCACTCACCCGACTCGCGGGTCCGCGAGGAGAACGACGCGATCGGCCCCGACGCCGAAGCCGGGCACCGGATGCCCGTAGTCGCCCTCCGCGCCCATCGGCACCGGCTTGCCCGGCCGCCGCCCGGGCTCCCGGAGGAAGTCGCGGAACACATCGAGTCGTTCCTGGCCCTGCGACTCCCGCAGGGCGGCGTCGAAGTCGATTTCGTCGTCCGCGAGGAACCGGAAGATCGCCGGCACATCGGCAGTCGGCCGGACCCGCGGCTCAGGGCACTCGGCATCCGCAGGGCGGGACAGCACGTCCGCCGCCCGGGGCACCGGAAGCACCGCCTCGCCTTCGGAGTACCGGTACTTCCAGCCCTTCTCCGAGAGGAGATCGAGGACCGTCTGCCAGTCCTCCACGGAGGCGTTCGGGACACACACGTCCGGCAGCCGCCCCATCGAGTCCGGGCCGGAGAGACAGCTCATGTCGTCCCACAGCAGATCAGCCACGGCGCCATGCTGCCCGGCTCCCTGGCCCGACGCACCCCCGTTTCCCCGGCCGAAGACATGCGGGCACCGGGGCCACGGCCCGCTCCTTCCGGCCGCGCGGCCGGGGCCGAACGCGCTCGGCGACGCACCGGCAGCGGCCCGGCGCGAGGCCGGGAGCACGGCCGGGGCGCCCCGGGCCGCCCCGGACCACGGACCGGGCGCCGGGCGCGAGGCGCGCGGCACGTCAGCCGTGCCCGTACCCGGCCGGTCGGGCCGGCGTCCTCAGCCCGCCGCCGCGACCAGGCGTTCCAGGACCGGGACCGTCTCGCGCGGTGAGGGCATCGCGGCGGTCTCGGCCGCCAGGGCGCGGGCCCGGTCGCGCGGGCCGTCGGCCGCGAGGAGGGCGCGCAGGGCGTCGGGGGTGCCGGGCGGAAGGGCGGCGCCGACCCCGGCGGCGCGTTCGGCGACCGACGACACCCGGGTGCCGCCCGCCGCTCCGGTGACGTACTGCGGCAGCCCGTACGCCACCGCCGCCGCGGTCAGCGCCGCGCCGCCGTCGTGGATCACGGCCGCGCAGGTCGGCAGGGTCGCGGCGACGGGCACGGTGTCGAGGATCCGGGTGTGCGCGGGCAGCCGGAGCCCGGCCGGGAGCCGGTTCTGCGCGTCGGGGCCCAGATCGCAGACGAGTTCGGCGTCGACGCCCGCCGCGGCCTCCAGGACGGCGACGACCGTGGCGTCGGAGAGGTCGCCGGTGACCAGGATCCGGGGGCGGCGCACCTTCCGGCCCAGCCAGGACGGCAGTTGCGCGGGGCCGCCGTAGAACACGGGCCGGACGGGGATCCGTTCGGTGTGCTCGGGGCGGCGCAGCGACGGCGGCAGGGTGTCGAGTACGGCCGCGGCGCCGGAGGTCGTGGCGGGGTCGAACGGCCCGGCGGCGCAGACGGCGACCAGGCCCGCCTTGGCCGCCGCCTCGGCCCCGGCGGGCGCGTCGCCCTCCCACAGCAGCAGGTCGGGCCGCCACAGGGCGGCATGGGCCAGCAGCCCTTCGACATCGGCGTGGTCGTCGAGTACGGCGCCGCTCCGGCCCGGGTACCCGGCGGGGCCCCCGGGGCCGTACCGCCCGCCGCTCCCCGGGTCGTACGCCGAACCGTGCCCGGCGGTGTACGGTCCGGCGGATCCGCCGTCGTAGCCGTCACCGGTCCCGGTGGCGGGGTCCGGGGTCCCCCCGGTGTCGTACGGCTCCGTACGCCCGGCGCGCGCGGCGGCCGTGCTTCCGCCGGACCCGACGCCGGTGCTGACGTCGGAGCCGACGGGTACCGCGACGAATCCGGTCATGGTGACGGTCTCCATGAAGCCGGGGCGGCCCGCGATCTGGGTCTCGTGCCCGGCGGTACGCAGGGCCCAGGCGAGCGGCATGAGTGCGTGCAGCCGGTCCGGTGCGGACGGGGTGACGAGCAGAACTCTCATGGTGGCCCCTTTCCAGGGTGCGGCGAGCGGTTCCGCCGGCCGGTGGGTGGTCCGGTCGCGGAGCGGAGGCGGGGGGTTTCCGACGCTATCCCGCCGCGCGGCCGAAACCGCCCCTAGGGGCGGCGCGCTAGGGGTATCGGCGGGCCGTCCCGGCGACGGCGGAGCCGGGTCGGGGCGGCGGGGCGACGGCCCCCGACCGGCCGGTTAGGGGTTGGCCGGGCCGCACCGCGCGCCTAGCCTCGGCGACGATCACCGCCACGAGGCCGCGCAGGCGTCGTCGCCCGATTCCCCATCCACAGCCGTCCGCTCAGGCGGGCCGCACGCACTCGATCCACCAGCCCCGACGCCCGTACCGGGTGACGGCCGCCCATGACGGCGGCCGGCCGCAGGTACGGAGCCGACGGCCGGGCCCGGCCGGGCCCGGCTCCGCGCGGACCGCACGAGGTGATGTGATGTCAAAGACGTCCGAGACGCTGTCCGGTCCCGAGGTGGGCCTCGACGGCTTCCACTCCTGGTGGCGGGAGCGGAACGAGGCGCACCGGTTCACCGTGAGCCGGATCCCGTTCGACGAGTTCACCCACTGGAGCGTCGATCCGGCGTCCGGCGACATCCGCCACGACTCGGGGCGGTTCTTCACCGTCGAGGGGCTGCGGGTGCGCTCCGAACGGGGCCCGGTTTCCTCCTGGTCGCAGCCGATCATCAACCAGCCGGAGATCGGGATCCTCGGCATTCTGGTGAAGCGGTTCCACGGGGTGCCGCACTATCTGCTCCAGTGCAAGATGGAGCCGGGGAACGTCAACGTCCTCCAGCTGTCGCCGACGGTTCAGGCGACCAGGAGCAACTACACCCGGGCGCATCGCGGCGGCCATGTCGCGTATCTCGACTACTTCGTCAAGCCGCGGCCCGGCCGGGTGCTGGTCGACGTCCTCCAGTCCGAGCACGGCTCCTGGTTCCTGCGGAAGCGGAACCGGAACATGGTGGTCGAGGTGGACGAGGACGTCCCGGTCGGTGAGAACTTCCACTGGCTTACGGCGGAGCAGATCGGGGCCCTGCTGCGGATCGACAACCTCGTCAACATGGACGCGCGGACGGTGCTTTCGTGTCTGCCGCTGCCCCTGGCGCCCGGGTTCGAGCCGACGGTCCCCGCCCTGCGCGCCGCCGCACCGGGTACGGGCGCGGACACCGAACTGCACAGCTGGTTCACCGAGATCTGCGCCTCGCACAGCGTGGCCACGGAGAGCATTCCGCTGGCGGAGGTCGACCGCTGGGAGCGGGGCCCGGACGAGATCCGGCACGAGGCGGGTCACCACTTCAAGGTGGTAGCCGTCTCGGTGGAGGCCGCGACCCGTGAGGTGCACCGCTGGACGCAGCCGCTGTTCCAGCCGTGCGGGATCGGGGTGGTGGCGTTCCTGCTCCGCCGGGTCGCGGGCGAGGTCCAGGTCCTGGCGCACGCCAGGGCCGAGCCGGGGTTCGTGGACGTGGTGGAGATCGGTCCGACGGTGCAGTACCAGCCGTCCAGCTATCCGACCGGCGCGCCGCCGTTCGCGGACGTCGTGGCGCGCGCCCCGGCCCACCGCTTCCTCTACGACACGGTCCTCTCCGAGGAGGGCGGCCGGTTCCTCAACGCGGAGAACCGTTACGCCGTACTGGAGATCGACGAGAACGACCCCGGGGTGCCCGACGAGCTGCCCGAGGACTACCGGTGGCTCACGCTCTCCCAGCTGACGGGGCTGCTGGCGCACCGCAACTACGTGAACGTACAGGCGCGGACGCTGGTGAGCGCGATGCGGCTGACCCTGGGGCTGAGTTGAGCGCCCGTACGGCGCGGCGGACCACGCCACCCGCGCCACCCGCCGCCACGACAGCCACGACAGCCACGACGACCGCCCCCGCCGCCCCCCTGACCGGAACCGGAACGGGAACCGGAACCGCTCCCCGGACCGCGCCGCCCCGTCCTACGGCCCCCGGCCCCACCCCCGCGCCCGCCCCCGTCGCGCCCGCGCCCGCCGCCGTCCCGCCGGTCCGGATCGGTGTCCTCGGCTGTGCCTCCGTCGCCTGGCGCCGTACCCTGCCCGCCTTCGCCGAGTCGGCCGGGGCGGAGGTCGTCGCGGTCGCCAGCCGGGACGCGGCGAAGGCGGCCCGGTTCGCGGCCCGGTTCGGCGGCGACCCGGTCACCGGCTACGACGAGCTTTTGGCCCGCCCGGACGTGGAGGCGGTCTACGTACCGCTGCCGACCGGACTGCACGCCCACTGGTGCGCCCGCGCGCTGGAGGCGGGCAAGCACGTCCTCGCCGAGAAGCCGCTCGCGGTCTCGGCCGCCGAGGCGGAGGCGCTGGTGGCGCTGGCCCGCCGGACCGGCCGGGTGCTGATGGAGAACCGGATGTTCGTCCAGCACGCCCAGCACGCCGAGGTACGGCGGCTGGTGGCGGAGGGCGCGATCGGCGAGCCCCGGGTGCTGACGGCGGCGATGGCGTTCCCGCCGCTGCCAGCCGACGACGTCCGCTACCGGCCCGAACTCGGCGGCGGCGCCCTTCTGGACGCCGGCTTCTATCCGCTCCACGCGGCGCTGATGCTGCTGACCGGGCCGCTGGAGGTCGTCGGCGCCCATCTCCACGAGGACCCGGAGCGGGGCGGCGTCGACATCAGGGGTGACGTACTGCTGCGCGACGCGCACGGCGTCACCGCCCATCTCACCTTCGGCTTCGACCACGGCTACCGCGCCGGGTACGAGCTGTGGGGCAGCCGGGGCCGGCTGGTGCTGGCCCGGGCGTTCACCCCGCCGCCGAGCTGGCAGCCGGTGATCCGGATCGAGCGGCAGGACCGGGTGGAGGAGCTGACGCTCGCGCCCGGTCACCAGTTCCTGACCACCATCGACCGCTTCGCCACGGCGGTCCGCGACGGCGAGCCGCTCGCCGAGCATCTGGAGACCGCGGTTCGCGGCGCGGCGCTGATGGACGCCGTGCGGGCCGCGAACCGACGACGGGAGTGATCATGCCGGAGACGGCCACCGAGATGAAGCGCGCGATCCTGGAGATGGTGCGGAAGTACGACCGGGAGGTCGCGCCGGACACCGCGTTCCGGCCCGGGATCACCCCGATCCTGCCGTCGGGGGCGGTCCTCGACGAGGACGACCGGACGGCTCTGGTCGAGGCGGCGCTGAGCATGCGGATCGCGGCCGGGGTGTCGTCCCGGAAGTTCGAGCGGCTCTTCGCCCGGAAGCTGGGGCTGCGCAAGGCGCATCTGACGAACTCCGGTTCGTCGGCGAATCTGCTGGCCCTGGGGGCGCTCTGCTCGCCGACCCTGGGCGACGACCGGCTGAAGCCGGGCGACGAGGTGGTGACGGTCGCCGCGGGCTTCCCGACGACGGTCAACCCGATCGTGCAGAACCAGCTCACCCCGGTCTTCGTCGATATCGAGCTGGGCACGTACAACACCACCGTGGAGCGGGTCGAGGCGGCGATCGGGCCGAAGACCCGGGCCGTGATGATCGCCCACGCGCTGGGCAATCCGTTCCCGGCGCGGGAGATGGCGGAGCTGGCCGAGGAGCGCGGACTCTTCTTCGTCGAGGACAACTGCGACGCGGTGGGGACGACGTACGAAGGACGGCTCACCGGCACCTTCGGCGATCTGAGCACGGTCAGCTTCTACCCGGCGCACCACATCACCGCGGGCGAGGGCGGCTGTGTCCTCACGGACAATCTGGCGCTCGCCCGGATCGTGGAGTCGCTGCGCGACTGGGGCCGGGACTGCTGGTGCGAGCCGGGCGAGAACGACACCTGCCACAAGCGGTTCTCGTACCAAATGGGCACGCTGCCGTTCGGCTACGACCACAAGTACATCTTCTCCCACGTGGGTTACAACCTGAAGGCGACCGACGTGCAGGCCGCCCTCGCCCTCACCCAGCTCGCCAAGCTGGACGATTTCGGTACGGCGCGCCGCGCCAACTGGGCCCGGCTGCGGGAGGGGCTGGACGGTGTGCCGGGGCTGCTGCTGCCCGAGCCGACCCCCGGCAGCGACCCGAGCTGGTTCGGCTTCGTCCTCACCGTCGCCGAGGACGCGCCCTTCACCCGGGCGCGGCTCGTGGACTTCCTGGAGTCCCGGCGGATCGGCACCCGGCTGCTGTTCGCCGGGAACCTGACCCGCCATCCGGCCTATCTGGGGCGGGACTTCCGGGTCTCCGGCGAGCTGACCAACAGCGACACGGTCACCGACCGCACCTTCTGGATCGGGGTCTACCCCGGGATCACCACCGAGATGACGGACTACATGACCGAGTCCATCCGGAGCTTCGTCGCCGACCAGGGGGCCCGCCGTGCCCGCTGAGCCCGCCGTCCTCGGCGGTACGCCCGCCTTCGCCGAGCCGCTGCACGTCGGCCGGCCCAACATCCCCGACGGTCCGCGGGCCATGGAGCTGATCCAGCAGGCCATCGACCGCCGCTGGCTGACCGCGTTCGGCCCGCTGGTGAAGCAGTTCGAGCGGGACGTGGCCGCCGCCGCGGGCGTCAAGCACTGCGTCGCCATGTGCAACGCGTCCGTCGCGCTCCAGGTACTGATCCGGGCGGCCGGGCTGCGGGGCGAGGTGATCCTGCCGTCGTTCACCTTCATCGCCACCGCCCACACCCTGCTCTGGGAGGGTGTCACCCCGGTCTTCTGCGATATCGACGAGGAGACCGGCAACATCGACCCCGAGCACGCCCGGCGGCTGATCACCGACCGCACCACCGGCATCATGGGCGTCCATCTGTGGGGTCATCCGGCGCCCACGAAGGAGCTGGACGCCCTGGCGGAGGAGTTCGGTCTACGGCTCTTCTACGACAGCGCGCACGCCATCGGCAGCGCCCGGGGCGGCCGGGCCGTCGGCGGCTTCGGCCATGCCGAGGTGTTCAGCTTCCACGCCACGAAGTTCATCAACTCCTTCGAGGGCGGCGCGGTCGTCACCGACGACGACGCGCTCGCCGAGCGGGTCCGGTCGATGCACAACTACGGCCGGGGCGAGGGCGAGATCGTCTCCTCGATCGGTACCAACGCCAAGATGACCGAGGTCGCGGCGGCGATGGGCATCACATCGCTGGAGAATCTGGACTTTCTGATCGAGGTCAACCGGGAGCGGTACGAGCGGTACGCGGCCGGGCTCGCGGGCGCCCCCGGCCTCACCCTGCGGCGGCCGGGCCCGGAGAACGACGTCAACCACCAGTACATCGTCGCCGAGGTCGACGAGACGGCGGCCGGGATCTCCCGGGACGTCCTCGCGGCGGCCCTCACGGCGGACAACGTACTGGTCCGCACCCACTTCGACCCGGGCTGCCACCGTACGGAGCCGTATGTCCGCGATCCCGGCCGCCACGCGCCGCTGCCGCTGCCCCGCACGGAGGCGCTGGGCGCGCGGGTCCTGATGCTGCCGACCGGTACGGGTGTGACGCTCGACGAGGTCGACCGGGTGTGCGCCCTCACCGCGCGTCTGGTGGCGGCGGGCGACGCGGTGACGGCGGCGGTCCGCCGCACGCCGTAGCGCCGCGCGCACGGACGGGCGGTGCCCCCTGGCCCCTCGCACCAGGGGGCACCGCCCGGCTTCACATCGGGCGGGAGCTGTCCCCCATCTTCTTGATCCGCGACTCTTCGCGATTGGCTGTTCGCGTACGCCGTGGACCGGCGCGGCGGTGCCGCGATCGCGGAACGGTGCCGCTACGCCGCGAGGACCGCGAACGCCTCGTCGAGGAGTGCGTCGAGGTCGGCGCGCCCGTCGGAGGCGGTCCAGTGGTCGAGGGCGACGTTGAGGCAGTCCAGGGCAGCGGCGGCCCGGACGGTCTGGGCGAGTGTGCCGGGGCCGGAACTGCCGGAGCGCTCGGCGAGGGATCGGGCCAGGGCCGTCCGCCAGCCGTCCTGCTTCTCCAGGCGCCGCGCGCACAGCGACGAGGTCTCCCGGACCAGCGCCGTCAGCGCCAGTGAGTGCTCGGGATCCTTGCGGTAGGGGTCGAGCACGGAATCCATGGCGCGCCTCAGGGCCGTCCAGTCGTCCTCGGCCGCAGGGCGCTCCCGCAGCGCGGCGGCGAGTTTCTCTCCCTGCGCGTCGAAAGCGCCGAGGACCGCGTCTTCCTTCGTGCGGAAGTAGCGCAGGAACGTGCTGCGTGAGACCCCGGCGGCGGAGGCGAGCTCATCGAGGGTGACCTTGTCGAACCCTTCCCGGCGGAAGAGGTCGAAGGCCACCTGCGCCAGCTCCGCGCGTACGGCCGCCCGTGCGATACCCCGGGTGGTGCCTGTGATCGCGCTCGTCATCCCGGCTGCCCTCTCGGTTTGGCTCTCCATCGCGTTAATGGTACAAAGAAACCAATGTGGAACTGAGTGTCATACATGACACTGAAGCCGAAAAGAAGGACCATCCTTCACACCGCGAGTCCGCGCGCCATCGGCTGCCGGGTCCGGCGGCGGCCCCACCCGACCTCTGCGATACGGAGACATGAGCATGACCAGAACCCTGGGCATCATCGGCAGCGGAATGATCGGCGGCACGGTCGCCCGCCTCGCGGCCGACGCCGGACTCGACGTGATCCTGAGCAATTCCCGCGGCCCTCGGACCCTCGCCGACCTCGCCGCCGACCTGGGGCCGCGAGTCCGGGCGGCATCCGTCACCGAGGCCGCCCGAGCCGCCGACCTCATCGTCGCGGCCGTCCCCCTGGGCGCCGTCGGCCGGCTCCCCACCGACGCCCTGGCAGGCCGCACGGTCATCGACACGACGAACTACTACGCCGAGCGCGACGGCCGCATCGCCGCACTCGACACCGGAGAACTCACCTCCAGCGCCTATGTGCAGCGGCACCTCCCCGCCTCGCGGGTGGTCAAGGCCCTCAACAACGTCTTCTTCCGCCACCTGCTCGACCTCGCCCGCCCGGCGCACGCCCCCGACCGCAGCGCCCTGCCCCTCGCCGCCGATGACCAGGCGGCCAAGGCCGAGGTCATCGCCCTGCTGGACACTCTCGGCTACGACGCGGTCGACCTCGGCACCCTCGCCGACAGCCGGCCCGCCCAGCCGGGCGCCGCCCTCCAGGCCCTGCCCTACATGCCCCCTCTCCCCGAGGGACTCGGCGAGCGGGAGATCCAGCAGTGGATCTTCCAGGCACCCGCCGTCCCCGCACCCGCCCGCCGTATCCGGGAGCTCCTCTCCTGAATCCCGGCGGGGCGCGCGGTGTCCTGCGCGTGCGACAACCACGACGGACCGGCACTCCCTGCCCCCGGTCGCCCACCGCGGATGCGGGCCGGCTGCTCACCGGTGCGCGGCGGTCAGCTCCTCCAGCACGGGTACGACGTCCCGCGGCGACGGCACGTCCATCAGCTCCCGCTTGATGTCCAGCGCCGCGGCCCGGTACGACGGCTCCGCCACGATCCGTACCACCGCGTCCCGCAGCCGCTCGGGCGTCAGTTCGCCCGGCGGTACGACGATGGCGGAGCCGCGTTTCTCGGCCATCAGCCCCCGCTCCAGCTCGTCCCAGAACGGGTCCGGCACGATGATGTCCGGCACCCCGTGCACCAGCGCGTTGCTGTGCGTCCCCAAACCGGCCTGGTGGACGATGCCCGCACAGCTCGGCAGGAGATCGTTGAGCGGGACGAAGTCCACCAGGGTGACATTGTCCGGTACGGCGGCCGAGCCGACCTGATCCGCCGTCAGAGTAGCTATGACCTCCATGTCGAGCCCTTCGAAGCCGCCCAGCAGATCGGTGACGGAGACCGTGGAGTCCCCGACGTCCTCCCGCATCGACAGTCCGAGGGTGAGACAGATCCGGGGCCGCTCCGGCGGCCGGGAGAGCCAGTCCGGCACCCCGGTCGGCCCGTTGTAGGGCACGTACCGCACGGGCACGGTGGTCAGTTCGTTCGGCAGCCGCATCCACGGCGGCATCGGGTCGATGGTCCACTGTCCGGCGACGAGTTCCCGTTCCAGACCGGGGTGGTACGTCTGCCCGATCCGGTCGAGGCGCCCGGTGAACCACTCCCCCAGCGGATCCTCCCGCGCCTCGGGCGGCAGTCCGGCCCGCAGGGCGCGGTAGTCGTCGTGGAGCCGGTTGATCAGATCGAGTCCGAAGAGCATCCGGGCGTGCGCGGCCCCGCAGGAGCGGGCGGCGATCGCCCCGGCGAAGGTGAGGGCGTCCCAGATCACCAGGTCGGGCCGCCAGCCGTCGCAGAAGGACACCAGGTCGTCGGTGAACTTCTGGTCGGCGAGGTATTCGTAGCGGACCCCGCAGGCGAGGGTGAACTCGGCCAGGGCGTGGTCCCAGCCGCCCGCGCGCTGCTCCTCGTAGGGGGAGCTGAGCCCCCGGCTGAGGACCTCCTGGTTGGACGACCCCTTGGCCTGGGCGGTGCCGCCCATGTCCAGCCGGTCGCCGACGGTGACGGCGGTCAGCCCGGTCCTGGTGATGGTCTCCGTCAGATCGGGGTGGCTGGCGACGCACACCTCGTGCCCCTGGGCGCGCAGTGCCCAGCCGAGGGTCACCAGATTGAACAGATGGGCCTTGGAGGCGAAGACGGTGAAGAGTACGCGCATGTTCGATCCTTCTGTTCTCGACGGCCCGGCGGCCCCGGTGGCTATCCGGTGGTCACGGGGCAGCGGACGACGGCACCCGTGACCGGGGTCCGCGGCAGCCGGACGGCGGGCCCGGCGTGGGCGAGCCGGGGGGCGCGGGCGGCGAGGGCGGTGACCGCCTCGTAGGCGAGCAGCCGCAGCAGCGGGGTCAGCAACCGGAACGCCGGATCGGCGAGCGCCGGCGGTTCGGCCCGGTCGGTCCGGTCCGGCCGGAAGCGGTCGGGTTCGGTGTAGGCGGCCGGGTCGCGGCCCGCCGCGTCCAGGAGTACGGCGACCTGGTCGCCCGCGGCGACCGGCAGTCCGGCGATCCGGGTGTCGGCCGAGGCGATCCGGCTGACGATCCGGAGTGGCGGATCGTGCCGCAGGGTCTCGTCGACGGCGGCCGGGACGAGCGCCGGATCGTCGTGTACGGCGGCCCAGGCGCCGGGTTCGGCGAGCAGGGCGGTCACGGTGCCGTGGACGAGGCGTACGCCGAGCTGGGCACCGGCGACCAGGGGCAGCAGATATCCGGCCCGGACGTCCCCGGCCTCCCCGGCCTCCCCGAATGGGGTGGCGCCGTCCTTGACGAGCCGGTCGACGTCCTCGGCGATGCCGTCGTACGCCGTGGTCAGGGCGCGGGTGGCGGCCAGGGTCGGCGGGCAGAGCAGGGCGTCAAGTACGGGTACGGTGTCGCCGACCAGGGCCGCGTACCGGGTCCGTACCCCCTCGGGCAGCCCGAACAGGGCGGCGAGAGCGGCGGCCGTACCGGGCCTGGCGAAGTCGGTGATCAGGTCGAACGGCCCGTCGGGCACGGCCGCCAGGTCCCGGTATCCGGCCCCGACGGCCGCCGGGTCGGCCCCGGCGACCAGCGGCCGGACCAGGGCCGCGACCCGGGCGGTGTCCTCGGCCTCCAGACCGAACACGGTGTCGTCGACGGCGATGACGTGTTTGACGGTGGCCCCGGCGCCCAGGGTGTAGCCCCGCCGTCTGCGGCGCGCGGCGCGGGCGTCCCGTACCGTGAGGCCCGGCTCGGCGAGCACCGCGGCGGCGGTGGCGTGTCCGCCGGTCACCCAGACGTCGAGATCGGTCTGCCGCAGCGGCGACCCGGCGCGCAGCCCGGCGTGTACGGCGGCCCGGTCGACGGCGTGGTCGCGCAGCAGCAGGGCGAGCGGTGCGCCCCGGTCGCCGTTCATCCACTGCACCCCGCGTACGGTCAGCAGATGCCGGGCGAGGTCCCCTTCGGACAGCGCCCGGGGGTCGACTTGGTGCCGGGTCATCGGACCAGCCCTTCCAGTCGGGGCACGAGCCCGCCGGGGCTCGGCCGTTCCGCCAACTCCGCCCGCACCCGCTCCGCCTCGGCCCGTACCGCCGGATCGTCGAGCAGCCGGTCGACCCGCTCCCCGGTGGTCTGCTGCGGTACGCCCCGTACGGCGGCGGCGGCCTGGATCAGCGGATCGCCGTCGTGGACGACGGCGGAGCAGAACGACAGCAGGCCGTGTACGGGCATCGGCTCCAGCAGCCGTACATGGCGCGGCATCCGGGTCCCGGCGGGCAGCCGGGCGGAATCCACCACGGCCACCACCTCGGCGTCCAGCTCCCCGATATCGGCCAGCGCCCGCCCGGTCACCAGGACCCGGGGACGCCGGGCCTTCTTCTGGAGGAAAGCGGGCACGGCGGCGGGCCCGTCGTACGGCACGGGCCGTACGGCGACCCGCCGCGCGCCCCGGTCACCGCCGACCCCGTCCACCAGCGGATCCACGGTCAGCTCGCCGAAGACCAGGTCGTCGGTGCAGGCGACCCCGTGCGCCCCGGCGAGATCGGCCAGCCGCGCCGTACCCGCCGTGCCGGGCGCCTGATGCGCCCCCGACAGCACCCGTACGTGCGCGGCCCCGGCCACGCGGGCGGCGATCCCGCCGCCGACGCTGTGCTGGTCCCAGACGACCAGTTCGGCGGGCCACTCGCGGGCGGCCCGGACGAGCGGGCCGATGTCCTGGCCGCCGCCGGTGCCGACGGCGGCCAGCCCGCTGCCCCGCGCGGCCTCCACCACCCCGTCGGGCACGGCGGCCCGCACCTCGTGCCCGGCGGTCCGCAGGGCCCAGGCGAGGGGCGCGAGATGGTACAGATACGGGGCGGTCGCGGCGGTGACGAGTACGCGCATCTGCCTCTCCTCGGTTCTGCGTCGTTGGTCACCAGCCAACACGCCGGAGGGCGGGCGCGTTCACCCCTATTCGGGGGGCGGGCCCCCAGAACAGGGGGCGTGGGGCGCGGTGCTCAGTCCGCCTCCAGCCGGAAGTCGAAGACCGAGGAGTCGAAGCGGTCGTACCCCTCGTAGTCCACGAGGTCGTACAGATCCCGGCGGTGCTGCATCTCGTCGAGCCGGTCCGTCAGCGACCCCTGTTCCAGCAGGGTGTCCAGGCCCCGTTCGGCGGCGCCCATCGCCATCCGCAGCAGGGAGACCGGCCAGATCACGATATTGACCCCGACGTCCCTGAGCTGGTCGGCGCTGAACAGGTCGCTCTTGCCGAACTCGGTCATATTCGCCAGCAGCGGTACGTCGATCGCGGCGCGGACCCGCTCGAACTCGTCCAGGGTGCGCAGCGCCTCCGGGAAGACGGCGTCGGCCCCCGCGTCGACCATCCGCCGGGCGCGTTCGACGGTCGCGTCGAGACCCTCGACGGCGCGGATGTCGGTCCGGGCGACGACGAGGAAGTCGGGGTCGCGCCGGGCGTCGACGGCCGCGCGGATCCGCTGGGCGGCCGTCCCGGCGTCGACGACCTGTTTGCCGTCGAGGTGGCCGCAGCGCTTCGGGTTGACCTGGTCCTCGATATGCAGCCCCGCGAGGCCGGAGTCCTCCAGTTCCTGGACGGTGCGGGCCACGTTCATCGGCTCCCCGAAGCCGGTATCGGCGTCGGCGAGGGTGGGGAGGTCGGTGACGCGGGTGATCTGCCGGGTCCGCCCGGCGACCTCGGTGAGCGTCGTCAGACCGATGTCCGGCAGGCCGAGGTCGGCGCTGAGCACCGCGCCCGAGACATAGACGCCGTCGAAGCCGCGGCGTTCGATCAGCCGCGCCGAGAGCGGGTTGAAGGCGCCGGGCAGCCTGAGCAGTTCGCCCGAGGCGAGCCGTTTCCTGAAGGACCGACGCTTCTCCGCGTCGGTGCGTGTGGTGTACAGCATCTCCGGCTCCTCAGAAGATTCCGGGGCGGCCCGCGGGGAGCTGTCCCGGCCGGGCGGCGAAGGTGAGGTCCCGTACCTCGTCCGGGCCCAGTTCGGGCAGGCGCAGCGCCAGGCCGAGGAACCGGTCCGCCTCGGCCTCGCCCAGGACGGGGACGGCGAGGGTACGGAACTTCCCGATGTAGTCGGCACGGGCGAAGGGGCGGGCTCCGGCGGGGTGCGCGTCGGCGACGGCGATCTCGTCCTCGACGGTCCGGCCGTCCTCCAGGGTGACGACGATCCGGCCGCCGTAGGACTGCCGGTCGCCGTCCGCGTGGTAGCGCTCGGTCCACACCGGGTCCTCGACCGTGGTGATCTTCCGCCACAGGGCGACGGTGTCGGGGCGGGCGGCCCGTTCGGCGGCGTAGGAGTCGACATGGTGCCAGCGGCCGTCCTGGAGGGCGACGGCGAGAATATAGGGCAGCGAGTGGTCGAGGGTCTCGCGGGAGGCGCGCGGGTCGTACTTCTGCGGGTCGTCGGCGCCGGAGCCGATGACGTGGTGGGTGTGGTGCGAGGTGTGCACCACGATGCTCCGGACCCGGTCGGGGTCCGCCGCGTCGGGGTGCTCGCGGAGCAGCTTGCGGGCCAGATCGATCCAGGCCTGCGCCTGGTATTCGGCCGAGTGCTCCTTCGTATAGCTGAGCAGAATGGCCTCCTTGGGCTCGCCGGGTCCTGGCAGCGGCACCTCGTACCGCCCCTCGGGACCGTCCAGCAGCCGGGCGATCACCCCGTCCTCGCCCTCGTAGACGGGGGCCGGGCTGGTCTCGCCGCGGATCGCCCGGTCCACGGCCTCGACCGCGAGCTTCCCGGCGAAGGCGGGTGCGTACGCCTTCCAGGAGGAGATCTCGCCCTTGCGGGACTGCCGGGTCGTCGTCGTGGTGTGCAGCGCCTGCCCGATCGCCTGGTAGATCACCCCGGTGGGCAGGCCGAGCAGGGTCCCGAGGCCCGCGGCGGCCGACGGGCCGAGGTGGGCGATGTGGTCGATCTTGTGCCGGTGCAGGCTGATCGCGCGGACGAGGTCTATCTGCACCTCGTAGCCGGTCGCGACGGCGCGGACCAGCGCGTGCCCGTCGCGGGCGGTGTGCTGGGCGACGGCGAGGAGCGGCGGGATGTTGTCGCCGGGGTGCGAGTAGTCGGCGGCCAGGAAGGTGTCGTGGTAGTCGAGTTCGCGGACGGCGACCCCGTTGGCCCAGGCCGCCCATTCGGGGCCGGTCCGGACGTCCGGCGCCGCGCCGAACACCGTCGCCCCCGCGCCCCCGCGGCTCGGCGGGTGGGACAGCGCCTGGGCCCGGGCCGAGGTGGGGGCCGCGCGGCCGATGGAGGCGGCGGCGACGGCGGCGTTGTCGATGAAGCGGTTGACGATCATCTCGACGGCGTCGTCGCCGACTTCGACCGGGTCGGCGGCGACCTCCGCCAGTTTCCAGGCCAGTTGCTCCTCGCGGGGGAGGTGCTCCGCACTGCGGTGGGATCGGA
Source organism: Streptomyces sp. NPDC006798 (assembly GCF_040635975.1). Lineage (NCBI taxonomy): Bacteria > Bacillati > Actinomycetota > Actinomycetes > Kitasatosporales > Streptomycetaceae > Streptomyces > Streptomyces sp. NPDC006798. Next base: position 136,249 of record NZ_JBEYIS010000008.1, on the reverse strand, counting down.
CCGGATGGTTCTTCATCGAGGCTTCTCCGTTGCTCCGGTGTTCCGCCGTCCCCGGGGCTCGCTCTGTCCGGCGGGGCGCCAGGAGCGGCGGAAGTGCTCATGGCTGTTGTGCAGATGGACATGGGTGGCGTGCAGGGCGAGGGCGGCGTCACCCCTTGAGACGGCCCGGGCGATCAGGGCGTGCTCCGACGCGGAGGCCGCGAGCCTGCCCTGGGAGTGCCCGGCCATCCGGCGGACCCGGGCGATATGGGTCCGCAGGTTCTCCATGGTGTCGACGAGGAACGAGTTCTCGGTGGCCGCGCCGGTGGCCTCGTCGAAGCTCCGGATGAGGGCGAAGTACTCGCTCACCCGCTCGCCGGAGACCGCGGGCCCGCCGAAGAGTTCGTACCAGTGGGTGAAGGCGTCCGCGAACCCGGCGAAGACCTCCGGATCGCCGCGCTCGGCGGCGAGTTGGGCCGCCTGGGCCTCCAGACAGGCCCGCAGTTCGAACAGGCTCCGCACATCGCGTTCGTCGACCTGGGTGACCACGAGGCCGCGGCGTCCCGTCGGCTCGGCCAGTCCCTCGGCGACGAGCCGGCGCAGGGCCTCACGTACCGGGGTCCGGGAGACGCCCAGGCGCTCCGACTGCTCCACCTCCAGCAGGGCGGCTCCGGGGACCAGCAGACCGTCGAGAATCTCCGACCGCATCTGCGCGTAGGCGCGTTCGGCGGCGGTGGGGGAAGAGATCGGCATGGCCCGGAGTGTATACACAGACCGACTCACAGGTCACGAGCCGAGCAAAATATCGGGACAGACCCTTGTGGAGCACCCCACCCGTGTATACATTCCGAGCCCTCAAGCACTCCTCGGAGAGACAGGGACGTCTCCATGAAGATCACCCGTATCGCCGCCGCGGTGGCGGCCGCCGTTCTCGCCCTCAGCGCGTGCGGCGCCAATGACGAGTCCCCGGGCGGTACGAAGGGTTCCGGCGGGCAGACCCGGGCGCTCGACCGGATCGAGATCATCGCGCCCGCGGCGCCCGGCAGCGGCTGGGACCAGGCGTCCCGGGCGGTCCAGGACTCGCTGCGGTCCGCCGGGCTCGCGAAGGGGCCGGAGGTCAAGAATGTCCCCGGGGCCTCCGGGACCGTCGCCCTCGCCCAGGTGGCGCCCCAGAAGGGCAAGAAGAACCTCTGGATCGCCTCCGGTCTCGCCATGATGAGCGGCGTCATCAGCAACGGCACCGGCGTCGGCCTCGACGACCTCACGCCCCTCGCCCGGCTGATGGGCGAGTACGAGGTCATCGTCGTGCCGAAGAACTCGCCGTACGACTCGGTCGAGAAGCTCTTCGCCCAGATCAAGAAGGACCCCAAGTCGGTGGCGATCGCCGGCGGCTCCGCGGGCAGCGCCGACCACATCTTCATCGGACTCCTCGCCAAGCACTTCGGCGTCAAGCCCTCCGATGTCAACTACGTCCCCTACAGCGGAGGCGGCGAGGCGACCACGGCGATCCTCGGCGGCAAGGTCCAGGCGGGCGTCTCGGGGCTCAACGAGTTCGCCGCCCAGATCAAGGAAGGCGCCATGAAGGGCCTCCTCGTCTCCTCGACCGCGCCCGTCGAAGGGGTCCCCTTCGCGCAGACCGCCGCCGACCTCGACAAGGGGCTCGCCTTCCAGAACTGGCGCTCGATGATGGCGCCGGGCGGCCTGGACGCCGGTCTGGAGAAGCAGTACGTCGACGCGCTCACCCGGCTCCACGCCTCGCAGAGCTGGAAGGACGCCCTCGCGAAGAACTCCTGGAACGACAGCTTCATCGCCGGTGACGAGTTCGCGGCCTGGCTGAAGGAGGAGAACACCAGGGTCCGGGGCGTCCTCGACGAGCTGGGTCTGTCCAAGAAGTGATCCGTGTTCCGTACCGGGTGTCCGCGGCCGCGGGCACCCGGACCCCGGCGTGAGAAAGGCACCCTCCATGAGCACCCCTCCGACCCCGCCGGAGCCCCCGGCCGCCCCGGACGCCCCAGCCGCTCCGCCCCGCGAAGCCGGGCGCGGCCCCGCCGTCGGCGAATGGGCGGTGACCGCGGGACTCCTCGTCATCGGGGTGGTCACCCTGCTCGACGGCCTCGGACAGGCGGCCCCGACCTCCGCGTCGGGCGTCGGCGCCGGATTCCTCCCCACGGTGGTCGGCACCCTGCTCCTCGTACTCTCCGTGGCGCTCGGCGTCCAGATCGCCCGGGGCCGCCGCGGCGAACCCGACGCCGCCGAGGGCGATATCGACGTCCGCACCACCCGCTGGGTACCGCTCGCCGTCTGCACCGCCGCCGCGCTGATCTTCATAGCGGGCGTCGACAGCCTCGGCTACGTCGTCGTCTCCGCCATCGCGTTCTGGCTCACCGCCTGGGCCGTCGGAGCCCGTAACCACCTGGTGTCGGCGGCCGTCGCGGTCGGCCTGTCGCTCGCGGTCTACCTCGTCTTCACCCGGGCCCTGGGCATCGCGCTCGCCCCCGGCGTCCTGGCGGGGGTGCTGTGATGGGCGGCTGGGACGGACTGCTGCACGGGCTGTCGCTCGCCCTCACCCCGGAGAATCTGCTCTTCGCCCTGATCGGCACGGTCGTCGGGACCCTCGTCGGCGTCCTCCCGGGCATCGGCCCGGCCCTGACCATCGCCCTGCTCCTGCCGATGACGTACGGCCTGGAACCCGCCGGGGCCTTCATCATGTTCGCCGGCATCTACTACGGCGCCATGTACGGCGGCTCCACCACGTCCATCCTCCTGAAGACCCCCGGCGAGTCCGGCTCCGTGATCACCGCCATCGACGGCAACAAGATGGCCCGCCAGGGCCGGGGCGCCGCCGCGCTGGCCACCGCCGCCATCGGATCGTTCGTCGCGGGCACCATCGCCACCCTCCTGCTGGCCTTCTTCGCCCCGTGGATGGTCCAGGTCGCGGTCCGGCTCGGCGCCCCCGACTACTTCGCCCTCATGGTCGTCGCCTTCCTCACGGTCAGCGCCCTGGTCGGCGGCTCCCCGCTGCGCGGCCTGATCTCGATGGCCCTCGGCCTCGTGGTCGGCATCGTCGGCATCGACTTCCAGAGCGGCCAGCAGCGCCTCACCTTCGGTGAGGTCTCCCTGCTCGACGGCATCGACACCGTCGTCCTCATCGTCGCCCTCTTCGCCATGGGCGAGGTGCTGTACGTGGCGGCCCACCAGAGGTCCAGCCGCTTCGACGTGATGAGCGTCGGCAAGGGCAGCCGCTGGATGACCCGCGACGACTGGCGGCGCACCTGGCGCCCGTGGCTGCGCGGCACGTCCATCGGCTTCCCCCTCGGCGTGATCCCCGCGGGCGGCTCCGAGATCCCCACCTTCCTCTCGTACACCCTGGAACGGAAACTCTCCAAGAAGCCGAAGGAGTTCGGCCAAGGCGCCATCGAGGGCGTCGCGGGCCCGGAGGCCGCGAACAACGCCAACGCCGCGGGCACCCTGGTCCCCCTGCTGACCCTCGGCATCCCCACCTCCGCCACGGCCGCCGTCATCCTCGTCGCCTTCCAGCAGTACGGCATCCAGCCCGGCCCGCGACTCCTGGACGACCAGTCGGCCCTCGTCTGGGGCCTCATCGCCAGCCTGCTCGTCGCCAATGTCATCCTGCTCGGCCTCAACCTGCCGCTCATCGGCCTCTGGGTGAAGATCCTCCGGATCCCCAAGCCCTATCTCTTCGCCGGAATCATGATGTTCGCCCTGCTCGGCACCTACGCCGTCAACGGCAGCGCGTTCGACGTGGGAGTCCTGCTCTTCTTCGGCTTCGCCGGATACCTGATGCGCCGGTTCGGCTTCCCGGTCTCCCCCATGATCGTCGGCGCGATCCTCGGCCCCCTCGCCGAGGTCCAGCTCCGCCGGGCGCTCGACATCGCGGGCGGCGACATCACGACACTGGTCTCGACGCCGTTCACGATCATCGTCTACCTCACGCTGGCCGTGGTCCTCCTGGGCGGCTTCCTCCTCCGCCGCCGCGCGCCCGCCGCGAGCCGCCTATGAGCCCGGGCTACGGGGACAGGGGCCCGGGCCGGACGAACGGGGCCAAACCCACCGGCGGCGATGGAACACACCTGCGTTTCACCGGGCCCCGCCGATCCCCTTCAAAACAGTGGCCCGGCGGGGCGTGAACGGACTCCGGCAGAAGGATCACGCAGTCTGCGCGAGGAAGTCCCGTACGAGCGGCACGGATCCATGATCGGAGAGCTTGGTACGGAGACCGGTCAGGCTGGACGTCCCACGAGCGGACGAGACGCCGCCCAGGTACTCGACGGCACGCCGGGCCGTGTCGACGGCACCGTCGAGGTCCCCGGTCGCGATATGTGCCCCGGCCGTGCGCGTCAGCCGCAGGGCTACCGCCCGGGGATACGCCTGGCCGTCGTACGCCTCCGCCCGGTGCGCCCCGGGGATCGCCTGGTACTGCGCCAGCGCCTCGCCCGGGTTGCCGAGATCGGTCGCGTTACTGGCCGCCCAACTGTGCAGTTCACCGAGGTTGACCCAGTACACACAGTCCTGATCGTCCTCGGGCTTCCGGTCCCGGGCGGCGTCGTACGCGCTGAACGCGGCGTCGATGGCCCGCTCGGAAGCCCGCTCCTCGCCCGCGCGGGCGTGGGCGCGCGCCAGGCGGGCGTACAGCATGGCCGCCATCCGGGGCGAGCCGAGGTTCCGGGTCCGGCTCAGCGCGTCGGTGACGAGGGCGATCGCGCCGCGCGGATCGCTTCCGGAGTAGCGTGCGATGGCCCAGAACGCCTGGGTGTTGGCGGCCACCACCTGATCGTCGGCGCTTGCCGCCGCGCGAAGTGCGACCAGGTAGAACTCTTCGGCGAGAGCGCGCTGCCCCGCGTCGTAGGCGGTCCATCCGCAGATCCGGGCGGCTTCGGCGGCGGCCCCGTAGAGCCGACGACCGATGTCCTCCGGGTAGGCGGTTGTCCTGAGCGTCGTGGTGATGAGCCGGAGCTGCGCCCTGGCCGAGGCGTGAACCTGGCCGGAGCCGAGTTGGTCGTCCTGCCGCCGCAGGAGCGCGAGGGACCGCTCGAACAGGGTGGGTGTACTCGCGCCGATCCGGCGGCCGTTCGTCACCGCGACGGCGGGTTCCGCTCCGGCGGCTCCGGCCAGCACCGGCGCTATGCCCGTGACGACGAGAAATCCCCTGCGATCCATCGGTCCTCCCACGGCGAGGCGGTCCAGTAGGTCGATCGTGGTGGTGGCGACCCATTCGGCGTCGAGAGCCGCCCGGTCGTGGACGCATGCCAGCTTCAGCCATTCGGGCCAGGGCCGGGCCGTGATCTCCTCCTCCGGAACGCCGTGCAGCTCGGCCATCGCACACTGCGCCGACATCTCCGGTACGACACCACCACGCGTCCAACGCGTCACTCGCTTGCGGTCGCGGGCGATCGGCCCGTAACCGAGCCGCTGATGCACCGCCCCCAACCGCGTCAAATACTCCGTGGCCGACCAGCCCTGACGGTGCAGCAGATAGGCCAGCGGATGCTCGTCGATACTCACTTTCCCAGCATGCCCACCGCACAACGCATGTGAAGGGCAATAGCACTCCCCAGTGGACACAAGGGCACAGCCGGTAACACTCGGGCAGGCTGGGCACGGCTGGGCACCCGAATCCTCTCCTCAGCATTCCCGGTGAGGGCGAAGGTATGACGCATGACGAACCAAACGAAGCGGAACCCGCGGAGGTGGTCCGGTTGAACCGCCCCACGGAAGCCGCGCCGACCGTCGCCGCCGCGATCGTGGTCCGCGACGGCGCCGTCCTCCTCGTCCGCCGCCGCGCCCGGCCGCCCGGCTGGGCGTTCCCCGGCGGGTGGATCGAGACCGGCGAGACCGCCGCCCGCGCGGCCGTACGGGAGACCCGGGAGGAGACCGGCCTCGCCGTCGCCCCGGGCGAGTGCATCGGACAGCGGTCGCATCCCGTGTCCGGGCGCCGGATCGCGTACGTCTCCTGCACGGTCGTCGGCGGTACGGACACCACACCCAGGGTGGCGGCCCCGGCCGAGATAGACGGAGTCACCTGGGCTCCGATCAGCCGTCTGGACAACTATCTGCGCGATGTGTACGCCCCGGTCCGGCACCATCTGGAATCCGCCCCGGAGGCCCGCCGACTCGATTTGAGGGAGGTAGCGCGGGACATCGAGCTGGGCCTACGGCTCTCACACGAAGGCAACTCGGCCGACTCCGCCGACTCCGCCGTCGATGCCCTGCGCGGCCGTCTGCACGGCTACATCACCAGGCTCGCGGTGCCGTCCGAGGCGTACGGCCGCGAGTTGCCCGGCCGGCACGGCGAAGTGGTCCGGGACACCGTCCGCTACGCGCGCAGGATCATCGACCGCCCCGGCGAGAACGGCGAGCCGACCCTGCTGAGGCTCTCTCGGCTGACCGAGACACTCGCGAACTATGTCATCGCGGGCCGGAGCACCAGGTGAGCCCCGGCGAGGGAGTCGGCGCGGCGGCCGGACTCGGAGCAGCGGTCCTGGCCGGGCTCGCGTTCCTGACGGTCCTCGTCCAGGGCGAACTCTCCGCCGAACGGCCACCGGACATCGCGGGCTCCGACACCTCGGAAGAGGCCCCGGACAGCTACGACTGACCCGAGCCCGACTCGGGCCGCTCGACCACGAACGTCCCGATACCGATCTCGGCACGCACGACCCGCTCGGCCTTCAGATGCGCGAGCACCTTCTGCGCGGTCGACGCGGCCACCCCGAACTCGGTGGACAGCTCGACCACGGACGGAACGCGGCTCCCGATCGGGTACGTCCCGTCGTCGATCCGCTCGATGACGAGCTGGGCGATCTGTCGCCAGACGGGGCGGGTGCGGTCGAGGTCGTGCTCCATACCTCCGACGCTAGATAGCCGCGGTCTACCGCGCGACCGCAATATAGTGCGGTAGACCACGGTAGACCGCAGTAGAGCAGGAATCACGAGTACCCCCGCGACCGGTGGAGCGGCCCGGGGGCGCGGACAACCGAACCATGGAAGGGAGTCGCCATGCCGAAGGGTACTGACGACCGAAACTCAAGGCACCACACCCAGGACCCGGCACCGCCCGCCGCACCGGAACGGGCCTGGCGCCCCTGCCGATGCGGAAACCCCGTCTGCCCGGACCGCCGCCCTCTCCCGCCGCCGACGGAGCTGGGCCCGATCGTGGACGTACCGATGACCCGGACGATCGAGCGCACCATCGAACGGATCCGTACGGCACTCCTGGGCTCCCGTGACTCCGGGACCACAGCTCTGCCAACGCTGCGGCAACCCGGTCGAAGCCACCGACGAGAACCGCCTCTGGTGGGACGACAGCGCCTCGGGCTGCCGCCCCCCGATGTGGATCCACCCTGAGTGCGCCCCCAAGAAACCGCCGACTACGGAACCACCCGCCTGACCCCCTACGCAGCGCCCCGGCCCACCCGGGGCGCTGCCCTATCGCGACACACGCCAGGCAAGTCCCCCACGACTCCGACGGCACCTCACCCTCACCTCCGGCATTCCGCTCCCCCTCGACAAACCCGGGCTCCGAATCCACCACCGACACATGCCCACAGTTCCAGCGCCCCAACTGCCCCGGCGCGAGGCCACTCTCATCGATCAAGCCCCGCGAACGCGGGGAGCACCCAGTTGCGATCAGCCGCGAAGTCGCGTGGCAGGGACCATCCCCGCGCGTGCGGGGAGCACGCCGCCACGTCGCGAAAGGATTTGCTGTGGGTGGGACCATCCCCGCGCGTGCGGGGAGCACGTCGGAGAGCTGGCCCAGGGTGAGGCCCTGGCGGGACCATCCCCGCGTGTGCGGGGAGCACTGGGGGCCGCCCTCGGCGTTGCTAGAAGGGCGGGGACCATCCCCGCGCGTGCGGGGAGCACCAGGGCGTTGGCCCGCTCCTTGGCCGTCGGGAGGGACCATCCCCGCGCGTGCGGGGAGCACCCCCGGGGGGCCACCCGGGGTCGCAAGGGCCGTGGACCATCCCCGCGCGTGCGGGGAGCACAGTTCGCGACCTGCGGTTTCTTCCGGGTGCTGCACCGTTCCACATCACTTCCGCCGACTCCGGCGAAAGCCTCAGGTGCCATGAAAGCCACCCAATCGAAAGGCAGTTGAAACACCGGCCATCACCCACTCCGCGATCCTACGAGGCCCGACCGACAGCGCGCCCCGGAACCCCGAGAGAGTCTCCAAGGCGCGCAAGACAACTCGTCATGCTGAGGCAACCGAGGGCGCGAACCCTACGTAGATCAGCTCGTCCCAACTCATGCTGATGGCGAGAACGATGGCCCGGCCGGGCCGTCGTGTGGAGAACCCGGACCTGCTCCGGATGATCAGCGTCCAACCGGCACGGCTATCGACTGCCGGTGGCCCGGCAGCCCGGCGTCACTTCAGGTGTCGAGTGAAGAACTGTGCCGCCGCGTCCCCCGCGAACTGCGGGACACCGGTGTGCCCGCCCATGTTGGCGTGCAGTGTTTTCTCCTTCGACCCGAAGGCGTCGAACAGGTTCAGGGCCGCCTGGCGGTCATTCCCCTCGTCGTCCCACTGCAACAAAACGTGCAGCGGAATGGTGACCTGGCGGGCCTCCTCGAACATGGCGCGGGGTACGAAACTCCCGGCGAACAGAACAGCGGCCGCGATGCGCGGCTCGACCACCGCCAGCCGGGTGCCGATGGAGATCACGCCGCCCGAGTATCCGACCGGGCCGCCGATCTCGGGCAGACGCAGAAGGGCGTCAAGAGCCTCCCGCCATTCCGGGACGGCCCTGTCGACCAGAGGAAGGATGAGGGCGTCGATGATCTCGTCACTGACCGCCTCTCCGGCCGCCAGTGCGCGGCGCAGGTCGGCGACGGCCCGTTCGGCACTGGGCAAACGAGGTCGCTCTCCGCCGCCGGGAAGCTCGATGGTTGCCGTGGCGAAGCCGTCCGCCGCGGCCTGCCGGGCGTGGGCCACCAGGCGGGGGTACATCTTGCGCAGTCCGAGAGGAGGCGGGCTGAGCAGAATCAGCGGCATCGGCGCGGAGGCGGACGCGAATCCGGGCGTCCACAGAATGCCGGGGATCTCGCCGAGAACGAACTCACGCTCAAGGACGACGCCGTCGAGACGCTGTTCGGACGTGAACTGCATGATCATGCCTTTCGGGAGTGCCACGAAACGGCGCTCCCGGACGATCTATCGCCCGACCGCGACCCCGGAGGGGAGCACCCATGTCGATACGTTCACGGGTACCACCTCCTCGCTGTGATGCACGGCCGCAGGCAACCTAGCAGCGACTCCCGCGGCCACACCAGCGCGTTTTCACAGAGACACTCCGGCCGACGCCCACGGTGTCGGGGCACGAATCCGGCCCCTCGTGCGCGGGGACCATAGGCGACGACGTCCGGCTGAGTCAGTCGGCGGCGATCCGGTCGATGGGCAGGAGAGCGCCGTCGAGCAGGACGTACGCCTTCCTCGATGCTTCGCGGACGGCTTGCAGGAGCACGGCACCGCCACCGATCGACGACCGTCGCCGGTCGGGGGTGACCTGTGGAGCGGGACGCCTCGCCCCGCGCCTCGGGCTCCCCCGTGCGTCAGTTCACGCCGTCGAGCCTCGCGCGCTGCTGCGGAGTCAGTTCCAGGTCCACGGCCGCCAGGCTGTCGTCGAGCTGATCGACCGAGGACGCGCCGACCAGTGGCAGGATCGGGATGTCGCCGCCCAGCAGCCAGGACAGCACGACCTGGTTGGCGCTCGCGCCCGTCTCCTCGGCCACCTCCCGCACCGCCTGGAGACGGGGCTGCGTGCCCGCGTGCTCGAAGCCGGGGCCCAGCGGCTTGTCGTCGCGCACATACGCCCCGGACAGCAGCGGCGAGTAGGCGACCTGGGTCAGAGACGGGTTGGCGCGGACATAGCTGAGCAGGTCGGCACTGACCAGGCCCTGGTTGCCGTCGGGCGAACGCAGGCTGGGGACGTCGGCGCGCTGGCGCAGATAGCTGTGGTGGTGTTGGAGGACCTCGTAGCCCGGCAGGTCGTTGGCCTTGGCGAGGTTGCGGGCGGCCTCGATCCGCCAGGCCCAGTGGTTGCTGGCACCGAGCAGGCCGGCGACGCCGTCGGCGACGACCTCGGCGAAGCCCGTGACGGTCTCCTCCAGGGGCGTCTTCTCGTCCATGATGTGCGCGTACAGGAGGTGGATGCGCTCGATGCCAAGCCGCTCCCTGCTGCGCTCGGCGGATTCCCGGATGGCCTTGGCCGAGAGACCTTCGACGTCCAGGCTGAACCCTGTCGAGGGGGTGTTGGGGCGGGCGCCGAGCTTCGTGGCGATGGTGATCTCGTCGCCGATGCCCCGGCTGCGGATCCAGCGGCCGAGCAGTTCCTCGCTTTCGCCGCCCTGTGTTCCGTTCACCCAGAACGCGTAGTTGTTGGACGAGTCGATGAAGGTGCCGCCCGCCTCGACGAAACGGTCGAGAACGGCGAAGGAGGTCGCTTCGTCGGTCACCGTCCCGAAGAGCATGGAACCAAGACTCAGGACACTCACCTCGCGGCGGGTGGCCGGTTCGCCGCCGATGACGCGGTACTTCATGCGGGTCCTCTTCAGCACTTTGGAACGTCGGAACTTGCACTTCATTCTTCAGCCGCCGCCAATACCGAGCCATAGCAACGCGCGCCAGTCACTTGGCAATGCGTGACAAACCGCAGCCCCACCCGACGACGGACATGACAGCGCCCCACCGAGCGCACCCGTGAGCCGTACCGGTATCGACGACGGCGTCCCACTCGATGTCATCGGCTGCGTCAACGGCGGCCGTGCTCCACCGGTGACGCAGCCGGGAACCGAGTTCGGAGTGCGGACTATTGAGGATCCGGACCTCGGACGGGCCGGAGGCGGGAAGGCAGCGGCGCGGCGCCCTCTCCGTTCGCCGCGATGCCGACCGCGTGACGGCGGAACTCGCGGGGGGGCGAGGCCGAACGCGTTTGTATGTCGGCTGCGGCCGGACCCCGACTCCGCGCCGACCTACCGCCATTCGCGGTCGAGCATGGCGTGGACGATCGAGTCCCGCCACACCCCGGCCTTGTGAACGTGCTCGCGGATCCGCCCCTCTTCGACCATCCCGGCGGCGGCCATCGTCGCGGCGGACGCGTCGTTCAGCGGGGCCCGGGCGCCCCAGACGCGGTGCAGCCCCAACTCCTCGAAGCCGGCTCCGAGGAGGAGCCGTACGGTCTCGACGCCGTACCCCCTGCCCCAGACGTCCGGGCGGAGGGCGAAACCGAAGGTCGCGCCGCGCTGCTGGTGGGGGTCGAGGGCGAGCCTCCCGAAGCCGACGAGCGGTCCGTCGTGCTCGACTACGGCGAGGGCGTACTCGGAGCGGGGGTTCTCGGCGGCCGACGCGATCGAGCGATCCACGATCGCCGCGACCTGCTCCCGGGTACGGGGCTCAAAGCTCAAGTGCCGAGTGGCGACCGGGCTGCCGTAGATCGCGAAAACCCCGTCCACGTCGAGGGGTTCCAGCTCGCGAAGGGCGAGACGTGGTCCGGCTCGGCGAACGGGGTACATGGCGGGGACCCTACCTGCCGATCGCCGTACGGCTCACGGGATGGGTGGGGCGGGGTCATCCCCGCGTGCGCGGGGAGCATTCGATCTCGTCCGGGGCCCGGCCGAGCCCGTGGGGGTCATCCCCGCGTGCGCGGGGAGCATTGCACCCAGTGGTCGCCGATGCTGTGGCCGACGGGGTCATCCCCGCGTGCGCGGGGAGCATGCGCTGACCAGGTAGACGTACCCCTTGCGCTTGGGGTCATCCCCGCGTGCGCGGGGAGCATCGGTGGCATACGACCACGAGGCGCCCCTCGGCGGGGTCATCCCCGCGTGCGCGGGGAGCATCGGCGGCACATCACGCGCAAGACGCGAGACCAGGGGTCATCCCCGCGTGCGCGGGGAGCATTCGCAGTCCGGCCGGACGCCGACCGGGGCTCCGGGGTCATCCCCGCGTGCGCGGGGAGCATACTTCGTGACCTGCGGTTCCTTCACCGCATGGCGTCGTTCCGCATCACTTTCGTCGACTCCGGCGAAAGTATGCAAACCAGACGGACGTTGGAGATCGGGACACCGGACACGCCCCGATCCTACGAGCCCCCACCCGACAGCGCGCCCCGGAACACACGCGGAGGTTCCGGGGCGCGCCAGTCATTGGGGGCGGGTCGTCAGCCGAGGGCGCGGACCGCCTGGTAGTAGGTCCAGGCCGTGCTGTTGCAGGCCGTCTTCTTCGCGCCCGTGTACGCGTTGCAGACGCGCTTCAGGTCCTCGTGGAACGCGCTGTCGAGGCGGGCCTTGTTGGCGCTGAAGGAGCCGGCCGCCTTGTAGTTGCGGTAGCCGAAGTCGTGGCGGGCGCAGGAGGACGAGAAGGGGAAGCCGAAGGGGTTGTCCGGGGAGCTGGAGCAGTAGTCCGTGGTCCAGTTGAAGCCGTACGCGGCCCACGCGCCCTGGTTGCGGTTGGCCGCCGCCCAGGCGTTGTAGCTGCTGGCGCTGGTCTGGGTCCAGCTGGAGAGGACGCGGGGCTTGTCGGCGGGGGCCGCGCTCGCGGGGGTCGCGAGGATCGTGGCCGTCAGTGCGGCCGACGCTGCGGTGGCGAGGGTCGCCGAGAGGGTGCGACGCATTGGGGAGAGTCCTTTCGGGGAGCAGGTGCGGCCCGGGCCCGGCGGTCGCCGGGTGCGGGAGCCTGGGGTGTCCGTACCGCCGTCTGATCAAGGGGCGGGGACAGAGCGGGAGTTACGCGCGAGGCGCGGAGAAAGCGTTTGCTGTTCTGGGGATACCCCGGGTGGGTGACCGTTACCGCGTCGGGCGGCCGGGGATGGTGGCCCCGGCCGCCCGGCCGGTCAGTCGAGCGAGTCCAGCCACTCCTCCACCGCCGACGCCGTCGTCGCCGCGTCGCCCTCGACCATGCTGAAGTGGTCGCCGGGGACGGTCTTCTCGGCGTCGGCGCGGCTCCAGGTGGTCTCCCACTGGATGTCGGCGTCGGCGTCGCGCGCCGGGGCCGTGGTCTCGTCGGCCGTCGGGACGAACCGGTCGGCCGCGCGGACCAGCAGGGTCGGGGTGGTGATCTCGGGTGCGGGGAAGTCCGGCAGCAGGCTCATGTAGCGGGCCATCGCGGTGAGCGTGGTGCGCGTACCGGCCTGGCCGTACCACTCCTCCCGGGTGAGCGCGCCGATCGCGACGTCGGCCGCGAAGTCGGCCCGGTTCGCCTCGTCGTCGGCGGCCGTGTCGCCGGTGTCGGTGACGGGGTAGGTGTCGAGCAGGACGACCGCGCGGACCGGGGTCCCGGCGCGCTCCAGGCGTTCGGCGACCGCGTAGGCGAGGACGCCGGACGAGGAGTAGCCGAGGAGGACCGGCGGGCGGTCCCCGGTGGTGGCACGCCGGACGGATTCGGCGAGTACGTCGACGACCGCGTCGGCCGTCTCGGGCAGGCCCTCGTCGGTGCCGAAGCCGGGGACGGGGAGGGCCGAGAGGCCCCGTACGCCCCGGAACGACGCGCCGAGCCGGGCGAACTGGTAGGGGCCGCCCATCGCGGCGGGCGTGCAGAGCGCGATCACCCCGGGGCGTTCGGTGTCGTCGGTGAGGCGTACGGCCTCCGGGATCCGTCCGGCGTCCTCGGCCGAGGTGAACGCGGGCCGGAGGTTGGCGACCCAGTGGAGCAGTCCGAGGCCGTCCTGGACCCGTCCGGCGCGTACCGCCTCGCGGAAGAGCGCCGGGATGGAGTCCCCGTTCTCCTCCGGACCGGCCTGACCTGCCGGGCCGGTCTCCGCGAGGGCGGTGGCGTCGGCGTCCGGCGCCGCCTCCTGGAGGACCGTCGCCAGATGGCCCGCCAGGCCCGCCGGGCTGCCGTACTCGAAGACGGCGGTGGCGGCCAGGTCGAGTCCGGTGACGCTGTTGAGCCGGTTCCGCAGTTCGACGGCGGTCAGCGAGTCGAACCCGGACTCCAGGAAGGTGCGGTGGGTGTCGATGGTCTCGTCGTCGCTGTAGCCGAGGAGCGCGCCCGCGTGCTCCAGAACCAGGGCGACCAGCGCCTTCTCCAGCGGTTCGGGGGCGAGGCCGGTGAGCCGCCTGCGGAGTCCGGCCGCGTCGCCCGCCGCCGACGCGACCCGGGACGCGGCCCGGCGGGCCGGGGCGACCAGGGCGCGGAAGACATGCGGGACGTACGCGTCGGCTCCGGCCTGCTTGCCCCCGGTGATCCGCATGGGGACGAGCAGGGCCTCGGGGCGGGCGGTGGCCGCGTCGAAGAGGGCGGTGCCCTCGTCGTCGGAGAGGGGTGCCATACCCTCGCGGGCCATCCGGGCCCGGTCGGTGTCGGTGACCTTCGCGGTGGCGGCTCCGGCGGCGGACCACAGGCCCCAGGCCAGGGACTGGCCGGGCAGCCCGTGGGCGCGCCGGTGGGCGGCGAGGCCGTCGAGGAAGGCGTTGGCCGCGGCGTAGTTGCCCTGGCCGGGGTTGCCCATGATTCCGGCGACGGAGGAGAAGGTGACGAACGCGCCGAGGTCCAGATCGCGGGTGAGTTCGTGCAGATGCCATGCCGCGTCGGCCTTGGGCGCCAGGACGGCGCTCAGCCGCTCCTCGGTGAGGGTGGCGACGGTGGCGTCGTCGACGACGGCCGCGAGGTGGACGACCGCCGTCAGCGGGTGGTCGCCGTCCACGGTCGCCAGGGCGGCGGCGAGCGCGTCGCGGTCGGCGGTGTCGCAGGCGAGCAGGGCGACTTCGGTGGCGCCGAGCCCGGTCAGCTCCTCGACCAGGCCGGGGGCCTCGCCGCCGCGGGAGAGCAGCAGGAGCCGTCGTACGCCGTGGTGGGTGACGAGGTGCCGGGTCAGCAGCCGGCCGATGGCGCCGGTGGCGCCGGTGACCAGGGTGGTGCCGTCGGGGCCGAAGACCGCCGCCGGGTCGTCGCCGGCGGCAGCGGGGGCCTTGACGAGCCGTCCGCCGTACGCCTCGCCTTCGCGGAGTACGGCCTGCGGTTCGCCGCCCGCGAGGACGGCGGGCAGCAGCCGGAGCGACGCGGGGTGGTCGTCCACGTCGATCAGGACGACCCGTTCGGGGTTCTCGGACTGGGCGGAGCGCAGCAGACCGCGGGCGGCGGCGCCGGGGAGGTCGGTGACGTCCTCGCCGTCGAGGGCGGCGGCGCCCCGGGTGAGCAGGACGAGCGGAGCCGTACGGTCGGCCCCGGCACCCAGCCAGTCGCGGATGTCCGCGAGGGCGGCGGCGGTGGCCCGGTGCACGGCGGCAGCCGTGCCACCGGAGGCGACTTCGGCCGGAGTCGTACGGTCCAGCAGTACGGCCCCGGGCCGGTCCCCGCTCGCCACCAGCGCCGCGATATCGGCGTACTCGTCCACGACGAGCCCGGTCGAGCGCAGGGCGGTCGCCGCGACCGCCGGGTCCTGGCCGACGACGGCCCAGCGGGTCGCCAGGTCGGGGGTGCCGACGGGGACCTGGGTCCAGGCGAAGCCGTAGAGGGAGTCGTGGCGGCCCCGGGCGCCCTGCCCGGCGCTCGCGGCGCCCTCGTAGTCGGCGGCGCGGATCACCAGGGATTCGACGGCGGCGACGGGCGCGCCGGACGGGTCGGCGATCAGCAGGGCGACGGTGTCGCCTGCGGTGGGGGTGACCCGGACCCGCAGGGTCCCGGCGCCGGTGGCGTAGAGGTCGACGCCGGTCCAGGAGAACGGGAGTCCGCCCGCGACCTCGATGCCCTCGGCGAGTCCGACGGCGTGCAGGGCGGCGTCCAGGGCGGCCGGGTGGAGGCCGAACAGGTCGGCCTGCTGGGCGGTGAGCCGGTCGAGGCGGACCTCGGCGTAGACCTCGGGGCCGAGCCGCCAGGCGGCGCGGAGGGCGCGGAAGGCGGGGCCGTAGACGATCCCGGCCTCCTCGAAACCCTCGTAGAGGCCGTCGATGTCGATGGTTTCGGCGCCGGGGGGCGGCCAGGCGGTGAGGCCGTCGGGTTCGGGGGCGGCGCCGGGCAGCAGGCGTCCGGTGGCGTGCCGGGTCCAGGTGTCGTCGCCGTCGGGGCGGCTGTAGACGGTGACGGACCGGCCGCCGTCGTCGCCGGGTGTCCCGGCGACGGCCTGGAGTTCGGTCCGGCCCCGGCGGGGCAGGACGAGGGGTGCGCCGATGGTGAGGTCGGCGATCCGGTCGCAGCCGGTGGCGGCGCCGAGCTGGAGGGCGATCTCGACGAACGCGGCGCCGGGCAGCAGGGCCGTGTCGCCGAGGGCGTGGTCGGCGAGCCAGGGGTGGGTGGTGAGGGAGATCTTGCCGCCGCGGACGACGAGGTCGGATTCGGCGACGGCGACGGGGTCGCCGAGCAGGGGGTGGACTCCGCCGCTGCTGAGTCCGCCGGCGCCGCTGTCGCGGAGGGCGCCCATGTCGACGTCGGGCCAGTACCGCTTGCGGTGGAAGGCGTACGGCGGCAGGGGTACGGGACGCCCCGCACCGGACTCGGCCGCCCCGGCCCCGGTGAAGAGTCGTACGGGGTCGAGGTCGTACCCGTCGGCCACCATCTGTCCGGCGGCGAGATACGCGGCCCGGACCTCCGGGTGGCCGTACCGCTGCACGGGGACGACGGAGATCTCGTCGGCGGGCCGGACGACGCAGAGCTGGACCATCCCGGCGAGGGTGCTGTCGGGGCCGAGTTCGACGAACCGGTCGACGCCCGCGGCCTCGGCGGCGCGTACCGCGTCGAGGAACCGTACGGTACGGCGGCAGTTGGCGACCCAGTACTCCGGGTCGGCCAGCTCGTCGGCGTCGGCCTCGCGGCCGGTGACGGTGGAGACGAACCGGTAGCGGGGCGCCTCGTAGGAGAGTTCCTCGGCGATGTCGAGGAGGTCGTCGGTCATCTCGTCCATCAGGGGCGAGTGGGAGGCGTGCCGTACGGCCAGACGCATGGCGCCCCTGCCCTGCTTCTTGCAGGCGGCGGCGACGGCGCCGACCTCGTCCTCCTCGCCGGAGAGCACCACGAGCCGGGGACCGTTGATCGCGGCGATCCCGACGCCGTCGGTGAGGAGCGGCAGCACGTCCTCCTCGTGGGCGTCGACGGCGATCATCGCGCCGTCGGGGAGTTCGTGCATCAGCTGGCCCCGGTTGGCGACCAGGGTGACGGCGTCGGCGAGGGAGAAGACCCCGGCGGCGTACGCGGCGGCGATCTCGCCGACGGAGTGGCCGATGACGAACTCGGGGCGCTGGCCCCAGGACTCCAGCAGCCGGAAGAGGGAGACGCCGAAGGTGAAGACGGCGGCCTGGGTGAAGGTGGTCTGGTCGAGGAGCTGGGCGAGTACGGTGCCCTCGGCCGCGAACATGACCTCCTTGAGCGGCCGGTCGAGGTGGTCGTCGAAGAGGGCGCAGACCTCGTCGAAGGCATGGGCGAAGACCGGGTGGGCGGCGTACAGGTCGCGGCCCATGCCGGGGCGCTGGACGCCCTGTCCGGGGAAGAGGAACGCGGTGTCGCCCCGGCCGGGGCGGACGGTGCCGAGGGCGGCCCTGGGTGTGGTGCGCCCCTCGGCGACGGCGGTGAGGGCTTCGAGGAGTTCGGCCCGGTCGGCGCCGACGACGGCGGCCCGGTGCGCGAACCGGGGGGCGCGCAGCGCGAGGGCGTGTCCTACGGCGTCGGGCGCGAGCCCGGGGTGGGCTTCGAGGTGGGCGGCGAGGGCGGCGGCCTGGGCGGGCAGTGCCTCCTTGGTCCGGGCGGTCAGCAGCCAGGGCGCGGGCGTACGGTCCCCGGACTCCCCCGGCTCATCGGCCCGGTCCACGGCCTCGGCGGGTACGCCTGCGGAAGCGGCTTCGGGCGCCTGTTCCAGGATGAGATGCGCGTTGGTGCCGCTGTAGCCGAAGGAGGAGACTCCGGCGCGGCGCGGCCGTCCCCGGTCGGGCCAGGGCAGGTTCTCGGCGAGCAGCCGTACGTTGCCCCGGGTCCAGTCGACCTCGGGTGTGGGGTCGTCGGCGAACCGGGAGCGCGGCAGGGTGCCGTGCTTCAGCGCCAGGATCATCTTGATGATTCCGGCGACTCCGGCGGCGGCCTGCGGATGCCCCAGGTTGGACTTGACGGAGCCCAGCCACAGCGGCTGGTCCCCGGGCCGGTCCTGGCCGTAGGTGGCGAGCAGGGCCTGGGCCTCGATGGGGTCGCCGAGGGTGGTGCCGGTGCCGTGGCCGTCGACGGCGTCGACATCGGCGGGGGCGAGTCCGGCGACGGCGAGGGCGCGCCGGATGACCTGCTCCTGGGAGGGTCCGTTGGGGGCGGTCGGGCCGTTGGACGCGCCGTCGGAGTTGACGGCGCTGCCGCGGATCACGGCGAGCACCTCGTGGCCGTTGCGGCGGGCGTCGGAGAGCCGTTCGAGGACGATCATGCCGACGCCCTCGGCCCAGCCGACGCCGTCGGCGCTGCCCGCGTAGGACTTGCTGCGGCCGTCGGCGGCGGTGCCGCTGTCGTAGTGGGCGAACTGCTCCAGCGACGAGACGGTGGTGACACCGCCCGCGAGGGCGATGCCGCAGTCGCCGTTGCGCAGGGCCTGGGCGGCGAGGTGGACGGCGACCAGGGACGAGGAGCAGGCGGTGTCGATGGAGAGGGAGGGGCCTTCGAAGCCGTAGGTGTACGAGACCCGGCCGGAGACCATGCTGGTGAGGGAGCCGACGCCGAAGTAGAGGCCGTTGAGGTCGAGGGCGGCGAGCGGTCCGGGGTCGTAGGTGGTGGTCATGGCTCCGGCGAAGACGCCGGTGGTGCTGCCCTTGAGGGCGAGCGGGTCGAGTCCGGCGTTCTGGAGGGCCTCCCAGACGACTTCCAGCAGGGCGCGCTGCTGGGGGTCCATCATGATGGCCTCGTTGGGGCCGATGCCGAAGAACGCCGCGTCGAAGTCGGTGGCGTGGGGCATGAATCCGCCGCGCGGCTGGGTGCCGGCGGCGGCCAGGACCTCGGTCCAGTACTCCAGGTCCCAGGCCCGGTCGGTGGGCAGCGGGCCCGAGCCGTCGCCGCCGTCGACCAGGAGCCGCCACAGGTCGGCGGGTGAGGTGACCCCGCCGGGGTAGCGGCAGGCCATGCCGACGACGGCGATGGGCTCGTCGTCGCCGATGGTGACGGTCTCCACGGGTGCGGCGGCCGTCAGTTCGCCGAGGAGGGTGGCGAGCAGGTGGTCGGCGAGTTCGGCGGCGGAGGGGTGGTCGAAGACGAGGGTGCTGGGGAGCTGGGCGCCGGTCGCGGCGCTCAGCCGGTTGCGGAGTTCGACGGCGGTGAGGGAGTCGAAGCCGAGGTCGCGGAAGGGCCGGTCGGCGTCGATGAGGTCCTTGGAGCCGTGGCCCAGGACTTCGACGACGCTGCCGAGGACGGTGTCGAGGAGGGCGGCCCGGCGCTTGTCGACGGGGAGCTTGGCCAGTTCGGCGACGAGTCCGCCGCCGTCCGCCGGGGTGTCGGGGGCGCCCGCGGCCCGCCGGACGGCGGGTACCAGGCCGCGCAGCAGATCTCCGGCTCCGGCCGGGTCGGCGCGCAGGGCGGCGAGGTCCAGCTTGACCGGGACGAGGACGGGCCGGGGCGAGGCGAGGGCCGCGTCGAGGAGGGCGAGGCCCTCTTCGGCGGTGAGGGCGGGCAGTCCGGTCCGGGCGCCCTGCGGGGCCATGCCGTCGGCCTCGGCCCACTGGCCCCAGGCCAGGGAGTGGGCGGGCAGCCCGGCGGCCCGGCGGTGGGCGGCGAGGGCGTCGAGGAAGGCGTTGGCGGCGGCGTAGTTGCCCTGGCCGGGTGCGCCGAGTACGCCCGCGGCGGAGGAGAAGAGGACGAAGGCGGTGAGATCGCCGTCGCGGGTGAGTTCGTGGAGGTGCCAGGCGGCGTCGGCCTTGGGGCCGAGGACCGTGTTCAGGCGTTCGGGGGTCTGGGAGGCGATGACACCGTCCGCGAGGACGCCCGCGCAGTGCACGACGGCGCCGACGGGGTGTGCGGCGAGCAGGGCCTCGGTGGCCGTACGGTCGCCGAGGTCGGCGGCGACCAGGTCGGCCCGGGCGCCGAGTTCGGCGAGTTCGGCGACGAGGTCGGCGGCGCCGTCGGCGGCCGGTCCGCGCCTGCTGACGAGCAGCAGTCGGCGGACCCCGTACCGGTCGGCGAGGTGGCGGGCGACGAGCCTGCCGAGGGCGCCGGTGCCGCCGGTGACGAGGACGGTCCGATCGGGGTCGAAGAGGTCGGCGGGGGCGGCGGGGTCGGCCGTCGCGGCGGCGGGCCCGGACGCCCTGACGAGCCGGGGCACATGGACCGTACCGCCGCTGCCGTCGCTGCCACCGCTGCCACCGCTGCCGCCGCGCAGGGCGTACGCGGACTCGCCGAGGGCCAGCAGTCCGGGCAGGGCGGCCCGGGCGGCGGTCTCGTCGTCGGTGTCGACCAGGACGATCCGGCCCGGGTTCTCGGACTGGGCCGAGCGGGCGAGGCCGAGGGCCGCGGCGGCCGCCGGGTCGGTGACGTCCTCGCCGGGCAGGGCGACCGCGCCTTCGGTGAGGACGACGAGCCGGGCGGTACGCGGACCCTCGCCGCCGGTCCAGCGCTGGACGGCCGCGAGGACCCGGGCGGTGGCGGCGCGTACGGCGTCGGGACCGGTGCCGCCGATCAGCCGGAGGACGGTCGCGTCCGGTTCGGCGGCTGCCTCCTCGTCGCCATCGGCCCGATAGTCGGTGACGGTGACCGCCGGTCCGTCGGGGACCGGCGCGGCCGTCCAGTCGACGGCGAACAGCGCGTCACCGGTGATGTCCCCGCCCGCGGCGGCGGCCCGGGCGAGCTGCTCGTCCGAGACGGGCCGCAGGGTCAGCGCGCCGACGGAGGCCACCGGGCGGCCGGTGACATCGGCGAGTTCGAGGGCGACGGTACGGCCGCCGCCGGGCGCGGGCCCGTCGCCGGTGGGCCGGACCCTGACCCGTACCGCCGACGCCCCGGCCGCGTACAGCTCGACATCGGCCCAGGCGTACGGCAGCTCGGTGGCGCCGTCCCCCGTGTCGGCGAGCCCGATGGCGTGCAGGGCGGCGTCGAAGACGGCCGGGTGGAGGCCGAAGTCCTCGGCGGTGGCGCGGGCGTTCTCCGGCAGCGACACCTCGGCGAAGATCTCGTCACCGGACCGCCAGGCGGCGCGCAGCCCCCGGAAGAGGGGCCCGTAGGAAGAGCCGCGGGCGGCGAGTTCGTCGTACATCCCGTCGGTGTCGACGGGCTCGGCCCCGGCGGGCGGCCAGACCGACAGATCGATCGGGGAGACCCCGCTGCCGGGCAGCAGGGCGCCGGTGGCGTGCTGGGTCCACGGGGTGTGCTCCCCCGCGCCCTCGCGCCGGGAGTGGACGCTCAGCGACCGCGTACCGTCGTCGGCGGCGGGCCCGGCGACGATCTGGAGCCGTACCGCGCCCTCCTCGGGCAGGACCAGCGGGGCGTGCAGCGCCAGATCGCGGACCCGGCCGCAGCCGACCCGGGCGCCCGTTCCGGCGGCCAGCTCCACGAAGGCCGTACCGGGCAGCAGGACGGCCCCGCCGACGGCGTGGTCGGCGAGCCAGGGGTGGGTGGCGGTGGAGAGCCGGGCGGTGACGACGAGTTCGCCGGAGTCGGCGAGCAGGGTCGCGGCACCGAGCAGCGGATGGTCGACGGGGTCGAGTCCGAGGGACGTCGGGTCGCCGCCCGCGGCGCCCTCCAGCCAGAAGCGTTCCCGCTGGAAGGCGTAGGTGGGCAGGTCGGCGGCGCGGGCGCCGCGGGCGCCGAAGTAGGCGGCCCAGTCGAGTTCGACGCCCCGGGTGTGGAGCTGTCCGAGGGCGGCGGCCAGCGCCGTCGGCTCGGGCCGGTCGCGGCGGAGCAGGGACGTCACGACCGGGTTGTCGGCGGCGCCGGTCAGACATTCCTGCACCATGGCGGTGAGTACGCCGTCGGGGCCCAGCTCCAGGAAGCGGTTGACGCCCTCGGTCCGGAGCCCTTCGACGGCGTCGCGGAAGCGGACGGAGTGCCGCAGATGCCGGACCCAGTAGTCGGGGGTGCGCAGGTCGTCGCCCTCGGCGAGCCGGCCGGTGACGGTGGAGACCACGGGGATCCGCGGCTCGTGGAAGGTGAGCCCGGCGGCGACGGCCCGGAACTCCTCGAGGACCGGTTCCATCATCGGGGAGTGCGCGGCATGGCTGACCCGGAGCCGCTTGGTGCGGTGGCCCCGGTCGGCGAGGGCGGCGGCGACCGTGTCGGCCTCGACGGCGTCGCCGGAGATCACCACGGAGCCGGGGCTGTTGACGGCCGCGATGCCGACCCCGTCGGTCAGCAGCGGCCGTACGGTCTCCTCGTCGGCGTTGATCCCGATCATGGCGCCGCCCTCGGGCAGGCCCTGCATCAGCCGGCCGCGCGCGGCGACCAGCCGGGCGGCGTCGGCGAGGGAGAGCACACCGGAGACATGGGCGGCGCTGAGTTCGCCGGTGGAGTGTCCGGCGAGCAGGCCGGGGGTGAGGCCCCAGGACTCCAGCAGCCGGAAGAGGGCGACCTCGAAGGCGAAGAGTCCGGCCTGGGCGTAGCCGACCCGGTCCAGGGCCTCGGCGTCGCCGTCGATCATGGGCCGCAGGGGCCGGTCGAGGTGGGCGTCGAGGGCGGCGCAGACCTCGTCGTAGGCGGCGGCGAAGACGGGGAAGACGGCGCTGAGTTCGCGGCCCATGCCGAGGCGCTGGGCGCCGCCGCCGGGGAAGAGGAAGGCGGTGAGGGAGTCGCCGCGGGCCACGCCGCGTTCGATCCCCGGTACGGGGGTGTCGTCGGCGAGCCCGGTCAGGGCCTCGATCAGCTGGTCGCGGTCCTCGCCGACGAGCGCGGCCCGGTACTCCAGCGGGGAGCGGTGTTCGGCGAGGGCCAGGCCGGTGTCCAGAGGGTGGTCGGCGGGCCGGTCGCGGAGGAAGTCGAGCAGCCGGGCGGCCTGGGCGCGCAGGGCGTCCCGGTTGCGGCCGGAGACCAGCCACGGCAGGGCGCCGGGGATCCGCTCGGCGGGCTCGCTGCCTCCGGGCTCCTCGGCAGTGGCGTCGGCGGGGGCGGGCTCGGCGGGGGCCTGCTCCAGGATGACATGGGCGTTGGTGCCGCTGAGGCCGAAGGAGGAGATACCGGCCCGGCGCGGCGCGCCGTCGTCCGTCTCCCACGGCACGGCCTCGGTGAGCAGCCGGATCCCGCCCCGGTCCCATTCGATGTGGCGGCTGGGCCGGTCGATGTTGATGGACCGCGGCAGGACGCCGTGGCGCATCGCCAGCACCATCTTGATCACACCGGCGACGCCGGCGGCGCCCTGGGTGTGGCCGAGGTTGGACTTCACCGAGCCCAGCCACTGCGGCCGGTCGGCGGGCCGGTGCCGCCCGTACGCGGCGAGCAGCGCGTCGGCCTCGATGGGATCGCCCAGCTCGGTGGACGAACCATGGGCCTCGACCACGTCGATCTGCTCGGGGGCGAGCCGGGCGTTGGCCAGGGCCTGGCCGATCACCCGCTGCTGCGCGGGGCCGTTGGGCGCGGCGATGCCGTTGCTCGCGCCGTCCTGGTTGATGGCGCTGCCCCGGATGACGGCCAGGACCTCGTGCCCGTTGCGGCGGGCGTCGGAGAGCCGTTCGAGGAGGAGGACGCCCGCGCCCTCGGACCACGAGGTGCCGTCGGCGGACTCGGCGAAGGGGCGGCAGCGGCCGTCGCGGGAGAGATTGCCGTCGATGCTGAACTCGACGAAGGTCCGGGGGCTGGACATCACGGAGACACCGCCGGCCAGCGCCAGCGGGCACTCGCCCTGCCGCAGCGACTGCACCGCCAGATGCAGGGCGACCAGCGACGACGAGCAGGCCGTGTCGAGGGTGACGGCGGGCCCCTCCATGCCGAAGGTGTACGAGACGCGTCCCGAGACCGGCCCCGACGAGCCGTAGCTGCCGGGGTAGTTGTGGTACATCACGCCGTTGAACACACCGAGGGGGCTGCCCTTGACGGAGCGCGGCGGGATGCCCGCGCGCTCCAGCACCTCCCAGGTGGTCTCCAGCAGCAGCCGCTGCTGGGGGTCCATGAGCAGGGCGTCGCGGGGGCTGATGCCGAAGAAGTCGGCGTCGAAGTCGGCCGCGTCGTGGAGGAAGCCGCCCTCGCGGACGTACGTCGAACCCGGCCGCTGCCCGGTCGGGTCGTAGAGCCGCTCCAGATCCCAGCCCCGGTCGGTGGGGAACGGCCCGATGGCGTCCTCACCGGCGGACAGCAGCCGCCACAGCCCCTCCGGAGAGCTGATCCCGCCGGGGAAGCGGCACGCCATGCCGACGATCGCGATCGGCTCCCGCTCGGCCTCCGTCAGCTTCCTGTTCTGCTCCCGGAGCCGGTCGGCCTCTTTGAGCGACGCACGCAACGCCTCGACCAGTCGGTCCTCGGACGTGCTCATGTGAACCCCCACGTCATTGCCGGTCGCGGGCCTGCCCTCACACGCGGGTCGGCGGCCCCGGGGCCGGTGACGGTCTCCGCCACGCGTCCGGCCCGCGCCCGGATCGGCGCCGGAGGGCGCCGGGGTGGCGGGTCGTACTGCGTCGTCGGATGCGCCGCGGTGTACCCGGCGGACGGAACGGGAATTCCCGGTGGATCCCTTTCCGGAATCCTCGGGAGTTCTCGTTCTCCGCCGGTAGTACGCGGTCGCCGTCACGGCCGGGAATCCGCCGGTTCCGGCGGCCCGTTCGGCCGCCCGGACCTCGCGTCAGGGAATACTCTCAGCCCTGCCCGTTGTCTTGGTTGATGCCTTGTCAGCGACGCCACCCTACGATCGCTGACCGCCGGGTCCCCACCCCTAGCCCGGCGATCAGCACCCCTCAGTCGGCCCGGACGCCCCACCGGAAGGATCACGGGAGGCGGCACGGTTCCCCCGTGGCCGCTTAGGGGTCCGGTGGTACGGGGACGGGCCCGTTCCCCTTGTCCCCGCTCGCCGGTCCGGGCCGCTTGGCCGGGTCCGGGCCTGGACGTTAGGGGTTGTCCGGCCAGGTCCGGCACTGGCACATTCGGGACCCGGCCGGGAATTCACCGGGGAATCCGGGGAAACTCGGGGAAACTCGGAGAATCACGGACGGTTCCGGAAAGGCAGCCGGTAAATCCCGGCTCAGCGGTTCGGGAACGCGTCCGGTATTCCTCCGGAGCATTCCGGCCGGGCCGTAGGTACGGGCGGGCGCTGTCCGCTTCTCCCGTACTCCTTCGCGCGCCCGGAAACGGCGTCCGAAATCGTGTCCGCAAAACGTGCCCGTCCGTAAACGCGCCATCCGTAGACGCATCCGAACCGCGTCCGAACCGCGTCCGAACCGTGGAGGTCCGTTGCCAGCCCCTCAACAGAGCCGGAACGTCGTCGTCCTGGGCGCCGGTGTCATGGGTACCGGCATCACGGCACTGGCCCTCGGCTCCGGCGTCTCCGTCACCCTGGTCGACGTGAGCGAGTCGGTCCTCACCCGCGCCCGGGCCGACGTACGCCGCCAGCTGCGGCACGCCCGGCTGCTGGACGCCCTGCCGGGCGACCGTACCCCCGGCACGCTCACCACGGCCCTGGAGCCGTCGGCCGCGCGGGACGCCGACGCCGTCATCGAGGCGATCACGGAGGACGCGGCCCTCAAGGCGAAGGTGCTGGCGGAGGTCTCGGCGCTGCTGCGCCCCGGCACCCCGCTGATCACCAATACCTCCGGCATCCCGGTCGACGAACTGGCCGCCGCCGCGGCCCGTCCCGGGCAACTGCTGGGCACCCACTTCATGAACCCGACCTATCTCATCTCGATGGTCGAGGTGGTCCGGGGGCCGCGTACCGACGACTCGGCCCTGACCGCCACCATGGAGCTGCTGGAGGTGATGCGGCGCAAGGCCGTCGTCGTCGCCGACAGCCCCGGCTTCGTCACCAGCCGGCTGCTCCACCCGATGATCAACGACGCGGCCCGGATCGTCTCCGAGGGCACCGCGCCGGCGCCGGACGTCGACCGGCTGATGGAGGGCTGCCTCGGCCATCCCACGGGCCCCCTGCGCACCGCCGATCTGATCGGTATCGACAATCTGGTCGACGCGCTGGACGCCCTGTACGAACGCACCGGCGACGAGCGGAGCCGCCCGTGCGACCTCCTGCGCGCGAAGGTGCGCGCGGGCGAACTCGGCCGCAAGTCCGGACGAGGGTTCTACGACTACGGAGAGAGTGTCTCGTGACCACGAATGGGACCGCCGGAACCGCCTCCCCCGACGCGGCGGACGTCCAGAAGGAGCTGATCGTCTTCCTGGAGGCGAAGACGAATCAGCCGATAGCCCCTGACCAGGACATCTTCGCCGAGGGGCTGGCGACGTCCCTCTTCGCGATGGAGCTGGTCGTCCATCTGGAGACCGTGCACGGTATCGAGATCGAGGGCCCCGATCTGCGGCTGGCGAACTTCAGCACCGTGGAGAAGATGGTCGCCCTGACGCTCCGGCTCAAGGGCGCGGGCGGAGCGGAGACCCGTGACTGACCCGGTCGGCGCGGCAGCCGGGAAGGCCTCCGGTGCCACGGCCTCCGGCGCGACGGCCACGACCGGCCCGGTCACGTCCCCGGCCGAGGCACGGGAGCTCATCGGCGCCGCCGTCGGCGACCTGGCCGACGGCTGGGACCTGGCCGGGGAGCTGCCGGTCGGGCTGCTGCGCGACCTCGGTGCCCGGGGCCTGCTCTGCGCCCAGGTCGCCGCCCGCTACGGCGGACCGGGCCTGAGCAGCGCGGAGAACGGCGAGCTGACCGCGTACACCGGTGCCCTGTGCAGTTCCTTGCGGAGCGTACAGACCTCGCAGGGCATGGCCGCCTGGACCGTCGGACGGCTCGGCGACGCCGAGCAGCGGCGGCGCTATCTGGCCGCCCTCACCGGCGGCGAGCTGGCGGCCGTGGCGTTCAGCGAGCCGGAGGCCGGGAGCGATCTGGCCGCCATGACGACCCGGATCCGGCGGGACGGCGACGCCCTCGTGGTCGACGGCGCCAAGAAGTGGATCACGGCCGCCCGGTACGCCGACCATCTGGTGGTCTTCGGGCGATACGGAGAGACCGCTGCCACCGCCGCCCCGGGCAGCGGTAGCAGCGGTGGTACGGACGCGGCTGCGGTCGTGGTCGTACCGCGCGACGCGCCCGGGGTGACCGTGGAACCGGTCGCCGATCCCCTCGGCTGCCGGGCCGCGGGCCACTCCCATCTGACCTTCGACGGGGTACGGGTGCCGTCGACGGCCCTGCTGGGCGGCGGCGAGTTCGCCCTGTCGCTGCTGGTCACCACGGCCCTCACCTACGGCAGGCTCTCGGTGGCCTGGGGCTGTGCCGGCATTCTGCGGGCCTGTCTGAAGGCCGCCGTACGCCATGCCTCGGCCCGTCAGCAGTTCGGCGTACCGCTGAGCGGGCATCAGCTGATCTCCCGTCATCTGGCGGAGCTGCTGGTGGCCGAGCGGAACGCCACCCGCGCCTGTGAACACGCCAGCCGCTGCTGGGACGAACGGCTGCCGGAGCTGCCGTCGGCCGCCGTCCTCGCCAAACACGTCGCCGCCACCGGCGCGGCGTCGGGCGCGGCGTCGGCGGTCCAGGTGCTGGCGTCGGCCGGGGCCCGGGACGGCCATGTGGTCGCCCGTGCCTACCGGGACGCCAAACTGATGGAGATCATCGAGGGCAGCAACGAGATCAGCCAACTGCTGCTGGCGGAGTACGCGCTGACGACGGCGGGCTGACCTGCGGACGCCTCCGTCTCCCGCCTTCCGGCCCTTCCGGCCCTTCCGACCTTTCCGAACCGTCAGAGCTGTCCGGCGAACAGCCGTGATCCGAGCGGGAGATGTGATGGAACCGACGACGACCATGGTGAAGTGCCTGGTCTGGGATCTCGACAACACCCTGTGGAACGGGACCCTGTCCGAGGACGACGAGGTGGAGCTGTTCCCCGGGGTGGTGGAGGTCATCCGGGCCCTGGACGCGCGTGGCATCCTCCACGCCGTCGCCAGCAAGAACGACTTCGAACCGGCGTGGCGCCGCCTCGAAGAGCTGGGCGTCGCCGAGTACTTCGTGGTCCCGAGGATCAACTGGGGCCCCAAGTCCGACTCCGTACGCGAGATCGCGGAGAAGCTGAAGTTCGCCCCGCACACCATCGCCTTCGTCGACGACCGCCCCGCCGAACTGGCCGAGGTCGCCTTCCATCTGCCGGAGGTGCGCGGCTATCCGGCCGACGAGGTGTCGAATCTGCCGGGCCTGCCGGAGTTCAGCCCGCCGACGGTGACCGTGGACTCCCGGCGGCGGCGCCGGATGTACCAGGCGGGCTTCGCCCGGGAGCGGGAGCAGGAGAGCTTCACCGGGCCCGACGAGGAGTTCCTGAAGTCGCTGGAGCTGGTCCTGCGGATCGACCGGGCCGACGGCGAACAGATCTCCCGGGTCGAGGAGCTGACCCTGCGGACCAGCCAGATGAACGCCACCGGGATCCACTACCCGGACGAGACGCTGCGGTCGCTGCTGGACGACCCGGGCCACGAGGTCCTGACGGCGACGATGTCGGACCGGTTCGGTCCGCACGGCGCGGTCGGCGTCCTGCTGCTGGCCACCGCTCCGTCGGTCTGGCACGTCAAACTGCTGGCGACCTCCTGCCGGGTGGTGAGCTTCGGCGCCGGGGCGGCCCTGCTGAACTGGCTGAGCGACCAGGCCGCCCGCGCCGGGGTCCATCTCGTCGCCGACTTCCGGCGGACCGAACGCAATCGGATGATGGAGGTCGCGTACCGGTTCGCCGGGTACGAGAGCACCCCCTGCGACTGCCTGGACGAACTGGGCGACCCCGGGCACGAGGGCGTCCAGCGGCTGCATCTGGTCCCGGCCCGGCAGTCGCCGTCGCCGACCATCGACCTGGCGGGGCCCGATCTCGCCAAGGAACACGGGATCTGAGCAGCGGCACCCGTGACGAGCGGCGGCGGGTTACCCCACCCGCCGCCGCTTGTCTTTTCACGACCGGGGCGCCGTACTCATGGGCCTCTCGTTCCGGCCACACGCCGTCCGTGGCTGGTCGCGCGGTTCCCCGCGCCCCTATGCCTTCGGCGATGGGGCCCGGTCCTCCTGGAAGACCGCGCCCCGGACCGGTCGTTCGTATCCAACGGTGTGACGGGGAGTTCAGGGGCGCGGGGAACCGCGCGAGCGACCACGGACGGCGTGCGGCCTACCCACGGAGGCGCACCCGTACGGCGCCACCCTCGACGGCAAGCGTCAGCGCTTGCGCGCCAGCGTCAACCCGTCGGCGAACGGCAGCAGCGTCAGATCGATCCGCTCGTCGTCCCGCAGCGCCTCGTTGAACTTGCGGATCGCCTCGGTGTCGGCGTCATCGGCCCCGGGGTCGACCACCCGGCCGAAGAACAGGGTGTTGTCGACGGCGATCAGCCCCCCGGGCCGTACCAGCGGCAGGGCGTCCTCGTAGTAGCGCGCGTAACCGGTCTTGTCGGCGTCGATGAAGACCAGGTCGACGGAGCCGGGGCCGAGTTCGTCCAGCAGCCGGGCGAGGGTGTCGGCGGCGTCGCCGACGGCCACCTCGATCCGGTCGGCGACCCCGGCGCGCTCCCAGTAGGGGCGGCCGATCCGGGGCCAGCGGGGGCTGATGTCGCAGGTGACGAGCCGGCCGTCGGCGGGCAGGGCCCGGGCCAGACAGAGCGTGCTGTAACCGGTGAAGGTACCGACCTCCACCACGGTCCGCGCGCCGACCAGTCCCGCCAGCAGGCCGAGGAACTGGCCTTCTTCCGGCATCAGTTGCATCGCGGCCCCGCCGGGCAGGGCGGCGGTCTCCCGGCGCAACTCGGCCAGCAGTGCGTCCTCGCGGAGGGAGACCTCGCGGACATAGCCGCGCAAGGTCTCGTCGAGCTCCACCTGTCCGGCCATCAGCGCCCCCTCGTCGTCGGCCCGGTCCTGCCCGGTCGGCCCGTCGCCGACCGGCCCGTACGTCGTCCGGACCCGGCTGCGGGCCCCGCCAGCCTAGGAGCGGCCGCGGCGGGCCGGTAACCCCTAACTCCCTTGCCGCGGCGGCCGGGAGAAGCCGTGTCCGAGGCCGCCGTCCGGTCGGCGATCGCGGCTTTTCCGGTGCTCCGTACCCCGGCCGCCACCCCTATCCGACCCCGCTCGGGGCCGGATTCCGCCGCCGTGCCCGTACCCCGGTGGTAGGGATGGAGCCATGACACGCATGATCTACGTCCACCTTCCCGTCAAGGACCTCTCCGTCTCCACGGCGTTCTTCGAGAAGCTCGGTTTCGCCCTCAACCCGGAGTTCAGCGGTGACGACGTCGCCTGTGTCGACTTCGGCGAAGCCGTGCACGCGATGCTGCTGACCGAGCCGTTCTACCGGACGTTCACCGACCGGGAGATCGCGGACGCGCGGCAGGTGAGCGAGACCCTGCTCTGTCTGACCGCGGACAGCCGCGAAGAGGTGGACCGCCTGGTCGACACCGCGATCGCCTCCGGCGGCAGCGCGGCCGGCCAGGTCAAGGACCAGGGCCCGGTCTACAGCCGGGGCTTCGCGGACCCGGACGGCCACCACTGGGAGATCATGTTCATGGACGTCGCGGCCCTCGCCCAGGGCTGACGCACCGTACCGTCCGGACATACCCGACGGCCCGGACCCCCGGCGGGGGTCCGGGCCGTCGCTCGTACGTCGGCGGAGAGGGCGGGGCCGGGGGTCAGTAGTCGCGCCACTCGTGGCGGGTGTACTCCACGACCACGGGGTCGAGCAGCGTACTGGCGCGTACGTCACGGGGTCGCCGGTCGACCGGGAAGACCGTGGACGCCTTCAGTACGGCGGCGTCGAGGAACCGCAGCTGCGGCGCGCCGTCGGCCAGCCTGGGCTCGGGGGCGGGGCCGCCCTTGCCCCGGGTGGCGAGGACGAATCCCCAGTTGCCGAAGCTGGGGACGTCGACCTGGTACTGCGTGGTGGAGTATCCGGCCTCGCGGACGGACTCCACGATCGACCAGTACGTCTTCGGGGCGAAGAAGGGCGAGCCGCCCTGGACCAGGACCCGGGCGCCGGGGTTCAGGACCCGGCCGAGCAGATGGTAGAACTCCACGCTGTACAGCTTGGCGAGGGCGGCGGTGTCCGGGTCGGGGAAGTCGATGACCACGGTGTCGTACCGCTGGTCGGCGTCCCGCAGCCAGTTGAAGGCATCGGCGTTGACGGCGGTCACCCGGGGGTCCCGGAGCGCGTCCCCGTTCAGCTCGCGCAGCGGCCCGTACGTCCGGGCGAGCCGGGTGACCGCGGGATCGAGATCGACCAGGGTGACCCGGTCCACGTCGTCGTAGCGCAGCACCTCGCGCAGGGCCAGCGCGTCCCCGCCGCCGAGGATCAGTACCGACGAACGGTTTCCCGACATCGCCGGATGGACCAGGGCCTCGTGGTAGCGGTACTCGTCCACGGAGGAGAACTGCAGATCGCCGTTGAGGAAGAGCCGCAGATCGGGCGAGCCGGTGAACGCGGTCGACCGGGTGAGGACGATGTCCTGGTAGGGCGTGGTCTCCGCGTGCACGATCGGATCGCGGTAGAGCTGCTGGCGGGCGGTGACCTCGATCTCGTCGGCCAGGACGTAGACCGTGCCCAGGACGGCGAGGACCCCGGCCATCCCGGCGACCAGGGAGAACCGGACGATCCGCCGGGTCTCCTTGCGGAAGATCCACAGGACGACGATCACCCCCGCGACGGCGTTCACAGCGCCCACCACCAGCGCCCCCTTCAGCTGGCCGAAGACGGGGAGCAGGAAGAGGGGGAAGGCGAGCCCGCCGACGAGGGCGCCGATGTAGTCGACGGCGAACATATCGGCGACGGCGCTGCCCGCCTCCTGTCGCCGGATCCGCTGGAGCAGTGTCATCAGCAGCGGGATCTCGGCGCCGATCAGCAGGCCCACCACGAAGGAGACCACGACCATGGCGGGCATATAGATCCGCAGCCAGGCGAAGCAGACGTAGAGGATCAGTACCGAGAGCCCGCCGACCAGCGCCAGCGCGCCCTCGACCAGGGCGAATCCGCCGACGGCGCGCTTCTGGAGGGGTTTGGCGGCGAGTGATCCGATCCCCATGGCGAAGACCATGACGGAGAGGACCACCGAGGTCTGCATCACCGAGTTGCCGATGAGATACGAGCCGAGGGCGGTCAGCGCCAGCTCGTAGACCAGTCCGCAGGCGGCGCAGATGAAGACCGCGAGCATCAGCAGGAACCGGGCCCCCCGGGACGGGGGGATCCGGATGGTCTCGTCCTGTTCCGGGGGCGCCGCCGGGGCCCCGGGCTCCGCCGTGGTGGTGCTCACCGTGGGGCTAGGAGACGGCGGCGCCGACCATGAAGGCCGCGCCGAGATAGGTGGCCGCCATCACCCAGGCCGCCGGGTGGGGGCGGTCGCCCTCGTCCTCCAGGGCGGCGGCGCCGAGCTTCCCGGGCGTCAGCAGACCGACGACGAGGGAGATCAGGGTCATCACGACCACCCCGGCCAGTCCGTAGAGCAGGGTGCTGCCGAGGCCGTGGCCCAGGCCCTGCTCCGACTCGCTGGCCCGGATGGACTCACCGATGACCAGTCCGATGGAGACGGTCTGCCCGGCGAGCAGCACCGCGGCGCCGCGATTGCGCTCGGACCACACGACATGGAAGAGCTTGCCGGGGGTGACCAGGTCGAGGGCGATGAATCCGGCCGCCATGACGACGAAGCCGACGAGTCCGTAGAGCAGTGCGGTACCTGCCGACTCGAAAATCTCAGCCACGGGGGTGCCTTTCGGGAACGTGATGGAAGGTCGTGCGGGGTGGGCGGGGCGACGGCCGCGGTCACTTGCCGGAGCCGGGGCCTCCGCCGCGGAAGCTCTGCTGGACGGCCGGGTCGGGCCAGGAGCTGTACTGGAGCTGGGTGTAGTGCCGCTGATAGCCGGAGCGGTAGTCGTCGACCTCGATCAGCGTGCCCTCACGGACCTTGGAGACCGCCACGATGTCGTCGTCGTAGCGGAGGAAGACCCGCCCGTCGGCCTCCGTGCGGTCCAGGGCCGCGGTGTTGGTGTGGATCTCGCCCGCGACCACGGACGGTACGTCGGTCCGGTCGAGATAGCCCCCTGTGTGCAAGGAGTAGGTGGAACGGATCCACGAGAGCGGTACGTCGTTGTCGGGGCGGTCGTCGTCCTTGCTGCCGGAGCAGCCGGCCAGCGCGGCACCGACCAGCACAATCGCCGTGATGCGTCGGGTGGTCTTCATCGGGCCTCCAGCCGGGTGCGCGTCGCCACGATCCGGCGGCTCTGCGGATAGGTGTGCCAGGTATGCCAGATCAGCCCGGTTCGCCCGGTCCGGCCGCTTCGTCCGGCGGCGGGAGGGGTCGGGCCGTTCGGGCCGGTCTCTTCGGGTGGGGTCTCGGCCGCGGCGTCCACGACGAGCGCCGTCACGGCCTCCGGATCGCCGGGGAAGACCCCGTACAGAGCGTGGGGATGGGCTTCGGTACGCCGCAGGATCCCGGCCACCCGGTGGCCGAACTCCGGACCGGTGTGGCGGCGCACCTCGGCGCTGAAACGGTACGTCCAGCCGTCGAACTCCCGCACCGCGTCCGGCAGGCCGCCCGCGCCGCCGGGCAGACAGGCCACGGTCTCGGCCACCGGGCCCGCGAAGACCTGGTGCGAGGCGCCCAGCAGCCGGAGCCGGACCTCGATCCCGCCGACGGTCAGCTCACGGACGGCGAGGGCGGGCAGCGGCGGCAGGCCGAGGGCGAAGGAGAGCTGGTCGGCGTCGGTGTCCTGATAGGGCGTCGCGAGGGCCCGTATGCCGCTCATCCGGCGCGGTCCGGACGGCGGCACCGTACGGTCCGCCGGTGCGCGCCGCGCACCGGCCGGGGCTCCGGGCCCGTTCCCGTACCGTGGCCGTCCTGGCCACCGCGTCGCCGGACGGCGGCATACCCGCCCGTCCGTTTCCGTTCCCCACCCGTCTCGGCGGGAACGGCAGCACCGTCCACCATCCCTGGCCCCCCGTGTTCACGACCGCGCAATCTTGCCGCCGTGCATGCTACAACCGCGCCCGGGGTGGTTCGGCGACGGGGGGCGGAGGTGGGGGTTCCGAGGTCGGGGCAGGGGTACGGCGCCGAGTCCGGGCCGGAGGCGCGGGCGCGGCGGGGTTCCGGGTGAGGGCGCGCGCCCCGGGATCCGGCGAGGGCCTGACAGGGGGGACGGGCAGGGCGGGGCGGGAGTACGGAGGGTCAGCCGCCGCCGGGGCCGCCGCCCTGGAGCCGCTCCAGATCGACGGGCCGGATCCGGATCACGATCAGGGCGATGACGGCCGCGACCACGCCGAAGACGGCGGCGGCCACGAAGGCGGCGGCGATCCCGTGGGTGAGGACCTCCGACGCCCAGGGCTCGGGCAGCCGCCCGGTCCGCCGGAAGGCGATCCGCTCGGCCGGGGTGGCCCCGGCGAGGAACCGGGGCACCAGCCGGGCGGCCTCGTTCCCGCTGGCCGTACCGAAGACGGTGACCAGGATCGAGAGCCCGAGGGACCCGCCCACCTGCTGCATCGTGTTCAGCAGCCCGGTCGCGGCACCGGTCTCCCGCTGCGGCACCCCGGAGACCGCGGTCAGTGTCAGGGAGACGAACTGCATGCCCATCCCGGCACTGAACACCAGCATCGGCCCGAGCACGCTCCCGGCGTAGGTGGAGTCGACCTCGATCTGGGTGAGCCAGCTCAGCCCGCCCGCCGCCAGCAGCGCTCCGCAGACGATGAAGGGCTTGGGCCCGTAACGCGGCAGCAGCCGGGAGGTAACGGTGGCCCCGACCGCGATCACCGCACTCACCGGGAGGAAGGCCAGCCCGGCCCGGAGCGGGCTGAGGCCGAGTACGTCCTGGACGTAGAGCGTGAGGAAGAAGAACATCCCGAAGATCGCGGCGGCCAGACAGAGCATGATTCCGTAGCTGCCCGCTCGATTGCGTTCGGCGAGCATGTGCAGGGGGGTGATCGGCTGCCGGGAGCGCCGCTCGATCAACAGGAAGGCCGTCAGCAGCACGATCGCGGCGGCGAACGAGAACAGGGTGAACCGGTCGGTCCAGCCGTGCTGGGCGGCCCGGATGAAGCCGTAGACCAGGGAGACCATGCCCAGGGTCGCGGTGAGCGCCCCCGCGATGTCGAAGTGGCCCGGATGCCGCTCGGACTCCCGGATATGGCGTGGGGTGGCCAGCAGGATCAGGGCGGCGATCGGGACGTTCACGAAGAACACCCACCGCCAGTCGAGCCATTCGACCAGCATGCCGCCCGCCAGCAACCCGATCGCACCACCACCGGCCGAGACGGCGGCGAACACCCCGAACGCCCGGTTCCGCTCGGGGCCCTCCCGGAATGTGGTGGTGATCAGCGCCAGCGCCGTCGGTGACGCGACGGCCCCGCCCGCCCCCTGGAGGGCACGGGCGGCGAGCAGTTGCCCCGGCTCCTGCGAAAGCCCCCCGAGCAACGACGCGAACGCGAAGAGCGCCACACCGAACATGAAGACCCGGCGGCGCCCCAGGATGTCCCCGGCCCGGCCGCCGAGCAGCAGCAGCCCGCCGAAGGTGAGCGTATAGGCGTTGACCACCCACACCAGGCTGGTCGTGGAGAACCCCAGGTCCTTCTGGATATGCGGCAGGGCGATATTCACGATGGTGATGTCCAGGACCACCATCAGCTGGCAGGCGGCGATCACGAACAACGCGACGCCCTTGCCGTCACCCCCGGCCCGGCCCGGTACGGCGGTCGTCTCCCGGGGTGGTCCCGAGTCCTGGGGTAGTCCCGAGTTCGGAGTCGTCATATCGCATCGCCCCCCGGTGCGGTGGGGTCCGGCCGCGCGGCACACGGCGCGTTCTCCGGCGCCCCGCGCCCACCCATCGACCCTAAGCCCGCCCCGTATCCCCCACCAGTCGATCACCCACGCCCCCGCCCGGCGGGTCGCCGGACCCGGCCGAGCCCACGCCCCGCCCCGGCCCGGCCGCCGCCCAGGTCCTCGCCGGGCGAGCCGCGTCCCGCCCCGTGCTCCTCGCCCGCACCCGTCAGGGCGGGACCGCCGTCCCGTCCGGCTCCACCAGAGCCCTGTCGTCCCGCGATCACCGACCGCTGGACCTCCGTCGCCACCGGCGACACCTCTATCCGCGGCCCCGACGGCTGGTTCAGCTACCTCGCCCGCGCCGACGACATGATCGTCTCCGCCGGGTACGACATCGCCGGGCCCGAGGCCGAGGAAGCCCTGCTCACCCATCCGGACGTGATGGAGGCCTCCGTCGTCGGCCGGAATGACGAACTCCGCGGCCAGATCGCCGTCGCCCGCGTCGTCCCGCGCGACGGAGTCGCGCCCGGCGACGCCAGCGC
Source organism: Streptomyces sp. NPDC006798 (assembly GCF_040635975.1). Classification (NCBI taxonomy): domain Bacteria; kingdom Bacillati; phylum Actinomycetota; class Actinomycetes; order Kitasatosporales; family Streptomycetaceae; genus Streptomyces; species Streptomyces sp. NPDC006798. The sequence continues at coordinate 100,021 of NZ_JBEYIS010000008.1, read as the reverse complement.
CGAAGCGCTGGCCGCCGCGGTCAGGTCCCGGCTCGCCCCCTGCAAATGTCCGCGCGCCTTCGTCTTCCCCGACGCGCTCCCCCGCACGCCGGCCGGCAAGCTCCAGCGCTTCCGGCTCCGCACCGGGAACTGACCCTAGAGTGATCACGTGGCCGACCAGCACACCCCCCGCTCGCTCATCGTCACCCTCTACGGCGCCTATGGGCGCGAATACCCCGGTCCGTTGCCCGTGGCCCGGCTGATCCGGCTGATGGCGGCGCTCGGCGTCGACGCGCCCTCCGTACGCTCCTCCGTCTCCCGGCTCAAACGGCGCGGTCTGCTGCTCTCCGACCGCGCCCCGGACGGTGCCGCGGGCTACTACCTGTCGGCCGACGCCCGACAACTGCTCGACGACGGTGACCGCCGTATCTACGACCATCGCACTCCCCTTCTCTCCGACGGCTGGATCCTGGCCGTCTTCTCCGTGCCCGAGGCCGAACGCCACAAGCGCCATCTGCTCCGCTCCCGGCTCCACCGGCTCGGGTTCGGTTCCGCCGCGCCCGGTGTCTGGGTCGCCCCCGCCCGGCTGTACGAGGAGACCCGGCACACCCTGCGCCGACTCCAGCTCGACCCCTATGTCGAGCTGTTCCGCGGTGCCCACCTCGGCTTCGCCGCGACCTCCGAGGCCGTGGCCGGCTGGTGGGACCTGGGTGCCGTCGCCAAGGCGCACGAGGAGTTCCTCGACGCGCACGAGCCCGTACTCCGCCAGTGGTCGGCGGGGCGGACCGCGACGCCCGAAGACGCCTACCGGGACTATCTGTTCGCCCTCGACTCCTGGCGACGGCTGCCCTACACCGATCCCGGCCTGCCGGCCGAACTGCTGCCGGAGGGCTGGCCGGGCGGGCGCTCGGCCGGGGTCTTCCGGCAGATCCACGATCTGCTGCGCAACGCGGGCGCGGCCTTCTTCCACCGGCCGGACGGAGACGATCCGAACGGCCCGGCCCCCGACGGCACCGCAGACGACGGCACCATCGGCTTCCCGGCGGAGGAGTCCACCGCGCCCCGGGAGCGGGGCGAGGGCGGCGAAGTAGCGAACGGGGAACCATAGAAGAGCAAGGGGCGGCGTCCCACCCGACGACGAGCATCATCCCGTTCGCATCACCCGGAGTGACGGATCACTCCGCCACTCGCTACCGAGAGTATGCCTCCCCGGACCGATCCGAACCCCCGTTGGCGAGTTGTCGCCACCCCTTGTCGCCACCCCGGACCCGAGACCCGGGAGGCAGCCGTCCGCCCGGCCCCGGAACGCCGACCACCGGTCCCCGGGCCGTACCGCCGTCCCGGCTCAGCCCGGCGGCGAGGCCCCGGCCGAGGGGATCGGCCGGGGCCGAGGCATATCCGTACGCCCCATCTGCGGGCGCCTGCTGCCCGCCCGCTACGGCGCGGGCCAGGGCGCGCGTCCCGCTGTAGCCCTGCTCGGCGGCGTGCAGGGTCCACTGCGGGTCGTACAGACGGGCCCGGCCAAAGGGTCGGTCCGCGCAGCCGGAACGGGGTGGACATCGGCGGCGTCCCGGTCGACGGCGGCGGTGAACGGCTCGTCCCGCAGCCGCAGATTGTCATGGGTGACCCGGTGGCTACGGGTCAGCAGACGGACGGCGAAGTCGGCGGCCAGCCAGCGGTAGCGGCAGCGATAGGTGACGATCATCGGCCGGTGGACCTCCCGGCTTGCCGCGCGGGTGGCGCTCCCGACGCCGACGGCGGCGATCACCAGATCATGGCCCGCCGCGCGTTCACCGGCGGGCGGCACGGGGGCGGGAAGCGGAGCCGTATGCCGAGGTCCTCGCAGCGCCGTGCGGGATGGCAAGCAGCCGATGGCGGCCCAGGGCCGCGAAGCCATGCCCTCCGGAGCTGAGGATCCGGCCGCGGTGGCCGATCTCTATGGTGTCCCAGCGGACGGCGAGGGCGGCGCGGGGACGGCGGCGATCACGGAGAACGGGCACTCCCGGATGGCGCGTACGGTCTGGCCGGTCATCCGGTTGAAGTCGAGCAGTTCGGCGGTGTCCATGGCGAGCGTGGCGCCGATGATCTCGTCGACGTCTCCGCCCGAGCAGAAGCCGCGTCCCTCGCCGCCGAGCACCCAGCGCCCGCACGGACCGCTCCCGGGAGAGCTGGGCGAGCAGATCACGGAGATCGGCGTAGGCGCCGAAGGTGAGGGCGTTGAGCTTCCGGGGTCTGGCGAGGGTGACCGTCGCGAGCCCGTCTTCGACGGTGAGGGCGAGATGGCGCCATTCGTCGTCATCGGTATGGCGTACGGATCCGGTGAAGGGGCTCATGGAGCGGGGCCTCCTCCGGCGGCGGGGGTTGCCGCCCGCCTCTGCCTCCTCCCGAAGTCATCCCCGGTCCGCGACTTCCGTCACGAGTACGCGATAGACCGGATCCGTACCGCCCGGATCACCCCCGGGCCGTCTCCTGACCGGCGAGGGTCGCCACCAGTACGGCCTTGATGGTGTGCAGCCGGTTCTCCGCCTCGTCGAAGACGACGGAGTGAGCCGACTCGAAGACTTCGTCCGTCACCTCCAGCTCGGTCAGCCCGTAGGCGTCGTGGATCTCCCGCGCCACCGAGGTCTCCAGGTCGTGGAACGCGGGGAGGCAGTGCAGGAATTTGACGTCCGGATTGCCGGTGGCCCGCAGTACGTCCATGGTGACGGCGTACGGCCCCAGGGACTTGATCCGCTCCTCCCAGACCTCCTTGGGCTCCCCCATCGACACCCAGACGTCGGTGGCGACGAAATCCGCACCCCGGACGCCTTCCGCCACGTCCTCGGTGAGCGTGATCCGCGCCCCGCTGGTCTCGGCCAGCTCCCGGGCCCGGTCCCGTACGCCCTCGGCGGGCCAGTACTCCCGGGGCGCCACGATCCGGACGTCCATCCCCAGCAGGGCGCCGGTGATCAGATAGGAGTTGCCCATATTGAACCGGGCGTCCCCGAGATAGGCGAAGGCGATCCCGGTCAGCGGCTTCTGGCTCCGCTCCACCATCGTGAGCACATCGGCGAGCATCTGCGTGGGGTGCCAGTCGTCGGTGAGTCCGTTGTAGACCGGGACCCCGGCATGGGCCGCCAGCTCCTCCGCCGTCGACTGCGCGTCACCCCGGAACTCGATGGCGTCGAACATCCGGCCGAGCACCCGCGCGGTGTCCTTCGCCGACTCCTTACGGCCGATATGCGAGCCCGACGGGTCGATGTACGTCGTGGACGCGCCCTGGTCGGCCGCGGCGACCTCGAAGGCGCACCGGGTCCTGGTCGACGGTTTCTCGAAGATCAGCGCGATATTCTTCCCGGTCAGCAGCCGCTCCTCGGCACCCGCCCGCTTGGCCGCCTTGAGCCGGGCCGCGAGGTCGACGAGTCCGCGGAACTCGTCGGCGGTGAAGTCCAGCTCCTTGAGGAAGTGGCGGCCTTCGAGATGTATCGCCATGGGTGCTCCTGGGACGGCGGACGAGGGGCGAACGGAACGCGGCGCGCGACCTCGTCGCGCGCCCCGCCCCGACCGCCGTTGGAATTTCATGCGGTGTTCCGTATCACTATACAGAGTGCCCTTCGACCGCCTCCGGCAAACCCCGGAAGATCACACGGCCTCCCGTTCGACGGGGCAGCTCATACACCGCGGGCCGCCCCTCCCCCGCCCCAGCTCGCTCCCCGGGATCTCGATCACTTCGATGCCCTCCCGGCGCAGATGGGTGTTGGTGGTCGCGTTCCGCTCATAGGCCACCACCACCCCCGGCTCCACCGCGAGCACATTGCAGCCGTCGTCCCACTGCTCCCGCTCGGCCGCGTGCACGTCCTGGGTGGCGGTGAGCACCCGGATGTCCGTCAGCCCGAGCGCCGCGGCGATCGCGCTGTGCATCTGCTCCGGCGGATGGTCGCTGACCTTGAGCGCCTGCGGCCCCCCGGCTGGTTCGATCGTGTACGAGCGGAGCATGCCGAGGCCCGCGTACTGGGTGAAGGTGTCCCGGTCGACCATGGTCATCACGGTGTCGAGATGCATGAAGGCCCGGCGCTTGGGCATGTCGAGGGCGACGATGGTCCGGGCCGACCCGGCCGCGAACAGCCCCCGTGCCAGCATCTCCACCGCCTGCGGCGTGGTCCGCTCGCTCATCCCGATCAGCACGGCCCCGTTCCCGATGACCAGGACGTCCCCGCCCTCGATGGTGGAGGGATAGTCGCTCTGCCCCTGCGACCAGTGGTGGAACGATCCGGCCCCGGGCCCGGTGAAGAGGGGGTGGTGCCGGTAGATCGCCTCGAAGTGCACCGTCTCACGGCGCCGGGCGGGCCAGCGCATGGCGTTGATCGACACCCCGTCGTAGATCCAGGCGGAGGTGTCGCGGGTGAAGAGGTGGTTGGGCAGCGGATCGAGCAGGAAGTCGTCCAGGTCCATCGCGTGGAACCGGACGGACGTCGGCTCCGGGTGCCCGGCGAGGAACTCCCGTTTGGTCATCCCGCCGATCAGGGCCTCCACCAGACCGGGGGTGGCCATCTCGTCGAAGACGGCCCGCAGATGGCCGGTGGCCAGCGGGCCGTACTCCTTCTCGTCGAAGACCCGGTCGAGGACGAGCGCCCGCGCGTCGGGGATCTCCAGCGTTTCGCGCAGCAGATCACCGAAGAGATGGACCTCGACACCCCGGTCGCGCAGGACGTCCGCGAAGCCGTCGTGCTCGGCCCGGGCGCGGCGCACCCAGAGCACGTCGTCGAAGAGAAGGGCGTCCTTGTTGCTGGGGGTGAGCCGTTTCAGCTCCAGATCGGGCCGGTGCAGGATGACCCGGCGCAGCCGCCCGGTCTCGGAGTCGACATGGAATCCCATGGTCCCATCCTCACCGCCCGGGCCGTCTTTCACCCGGTGGACGCCGGTAACTTCCGCCTCACCGCCGAGGCCGGGCAGGTGGACGGGGGCGGTACGGCGCGCTCGCGTCGTACCGCCCCGGTCCGGTGCGGCCGGTTCAGAGCCTCGGGTCCACCGGCTCCGATTCCAGCGCCAGTACCGCGAACACGGCCTCGTGAATCCGCCACAGCGGCTCGTCGCCGCCGAGCCGGTCGAGCGCCTCGACACCGAGGCCGTACTCCCGGAGCGCGAGGGACCGCTTGTGGTTGAGGAATCGCTTCCGCAGCTGTTCCAGATGGACCGGACGCGTGTACTCCGGACCGTAGATGATCCGCAGGTACTCCCGTCCCCTGACCTTGATCCCGGGCTGGACCAGCGCCCCCTTCGGGGTGCGTCCGAGCGGCTGGAGCGGTTTGACCACCATGCCCTCGCCGCCGCGCCCGGTCATCTCCTGCCACCAGTCGGTCCCGGCGCGTACGGACTCCTCGTCGCCGGTGTCGACCACGAGCCTGCGGGTGACCTGGAGCAGCCCCGTGGGGTCGTGCTCCACCAGCCGGTCGATCAGCCTGAGCTGTTCGTCGTGGGGCGTGCCCGCGAGGGACCGTCCCCGGGCGGCGAGGATCTGGAACGGCGCCAGCCGTACGCCCTCCAGTCCGTCCGTCGGCCAGCAGTAGCGGCGGTACGCGTCGACGAAGGCAGCGGCGTCGACGGCTCGCTCCCGCTGGGCGGTGAGCAGTCCGCCGATGTCGACTCCCCTTCCGGCGGCGGCCTCCAGGGCACCCGTGACCTGCGGGAAGACGGCTCCGGCTGCGGCGCCGACGGCCGCGTACTGGTTGCGCAGCAGTCCGGACGCCTTCAGCGACCAGGGCATCAGCTCGGCGTCCAGCAGCAGCCAGTCGGTGTCGAGTTCGTCCCAGAGCCCGGCGGCGGTCACGGCCGACCGCAGCCGGTCGAGTATCCGCTCGGTGAAGGACTCGTCGGAGAAGAACGGCCGTCCGGTACGGGTGTAGAGCGCCCCGGTCGGGCCGCCGGTGCCGTCCGGGGCACCGACGCCGAACCGTTCGTACGCCGCCGCGGCGTCCCGGCAGACCAGGGCGACGGCCCGGGAGCCCATGTGCTTCTCCTGGCAGACGACCCGGTCCACACCGTCATCGCGGTACTGCGCGAACGCCTCGGCCGGGTGCTCCAGATAGCCCTCGGCCGTCGAGGTCGCGGTGGGTGCCATGGTGGGCGGCAGGTAGACCAGCAGCCGGGGGTCGACCGCGAACCGGCTCATCACCTCCAGGGCCGCCGCCGCGTTCTCCTCCCGGACCCCGACCCGGGCCATATGGGTGGTCTCGACGACCCGGCGTCCCTGGACGTCGGTCAGGTCGAGGGGCCGTCCCTCACGGGCTCCGGGGGCCTCGGTGAGCAGCGGCTTGACCGGTTCGTACCAGACCTTCTCGGCCGGGACGTCCACCAGCTCGCGTTCGGGCCAGCGCAGGGCGGTCATCTTGCCGCCGAAGACCACTCCGGTGTCGAGGCAGATGGTGTTGTTGATCCAGGAGGTGTTGGGCACGGGGGTGTGGCCGTAGACCACGGCGGCGCGGCCCCGGTAGTCCTCGGCCCAGGGGTAGCGGACGGGCAGGCCGAACTCGTCGGTCTCGCCGGTGGTGTCACCGTAGAGCGCGTGCGAGCGGACCCGGCCGGAGTTGCGGCCGTGGTACTTCTCCGGCAGACCGGCGTGGCAGACCACCAGGTCGCCGCCGTCGAGCACATAGTGGCTGACCAGTCCGTCGATGAACTCCCGCACCCGCTCCCGGAAGTCGGGGTCCTTCTCGTCCTCCCGCTCCAGCTGTTCGACGGTCTCGGCGAGGCCGTGGGTGATCTGGACGTTCCGTCCCTTGAGATAACGGCCGAGCTTGTTCTCGTGGTTCCCGGGGACGCAGAGGGCGTTCCCGGCGGCGACCATGGACATCACCAGCCGCAGTACGCCGGGGCTGTCGGGCCCCCGGTCCACCAGGTCGCCGACGAAGACCGCGGTCCGGCCGTCCGGGTGCGCCCCGTTCTCGTAGCCGAGTTCCGCCAGCAGGGTCTCCAGTTCGGAGCGGCAGCCGTGGATGTCGCCGATGATGTCGAAGGGACCGGTGAGGTGGCGGAGGTCGTTGTAGCGGCGTTCGAGAACGACTTCGGCCGTGTCGACCTCGGCGACGTCCCGCAGGATGTGCACCTTGCGGAAGCCCTCGCGTTCGAGTCCGCGCAGGGAGCGGCGCAGTTCGGCCCGGTGGCGCTTGATGACCCGGCGGGGCATTCCGGCCCGGTCGGGGCGGACTGAGTTCCGCTCGGCGCAGACCTCCTCGGGCAGATCGAGGACGATCGCGATGGGCAGGACGTCGTACTCACGGGCCAGCCGGACGAGCTGCTTGCGGCCCTCCGCCTGGACGTTGGTGGCGTCGACGACGGTCAGCCGTCCGGCGGCCAGCCGCTTGCCCGCGATGTAGTGGAGGACGTCGAAGGCGTCCTTGCTGGCCGACTGGTCGTTCTCGTCGTCGGCGACCAGCCCGCGGCAGAAGTCCGACGAGACGATCTCGGTGGGCTTGAAGTGGCGGCGGGCGAAGGTGGACTTGCCGGAGCCGCTGGCGCCGATGAGGACGACGAGGGAGAGGTCCGTGACCGGCAGGCGCCGCCCGCCGGGGGTGCCGGTCAGGGGCTGGTCGCCGCCGTCCGGGGTGTCGACACTGCCGGTGGTTCCGTTCTCGTGGGTGGTCATGCGGCCTTCGCCTCCTTCTCGGTGCTGTCGTTCGCCGTGTCCGGTGCGGTGTCCGGTGCGGTGTCGGTCCGGGTGAAGACCGCCATCTGGGTGGGCGGTCCGACCTCGGGGTCGTCGGGGCCGACGGGGAGGTAGGCGACGGTGTAGCCGGCCCGTTCGGCGACCGTGTCCGCCCAGTTCCGGAACTCCTCCCGGGTCCATTCGAAGCGGTGGTCCCCGTGGCGTACGTGGCCGGCCGGAAGGGATTCCCAGCGGACGTTGTACTCGGCGTTCGGGGTGGTGACGATCACCGTCGCGGGCCGGGCCGCGCGGAAGACCGCGTACTCCAGGGCGGGCAGCCTCGGCAGATCGAGATGTTCGACGACCTCGCTCAGCACGGCGGCGTCATAGCCGGTGAGCCGCTTGTCGGTGTAGGTGAGGGCGCCCTGGACCAGCTGGACGCGGCCGGCCTGCCGCTCGCCCAGCCGGTCGAGCCGCAGCCGCCTGGCGGCGATGGTCAGCGCCCGGACGGAGACGTCGACACCGACGATCTCGGTGAAGCGGACGTCCTTGAGCAGCGCCTGGACCAGCTGGCCCTGTCCGCAGCCGAGGTCGAGGACCCGGCTCGCCCCGCTGTCGCGCAGGACCGCCAGGATGGCCTCCCGCCGCTGTTCGGCGAGCGGAACCGGCCGCTCCTCGGTATCGGTCGTCTCGTCCACCGCGTTGTCGACGTCCTCGACGTCCAGCAGGTCCGCCTCGGCCAGCCGGACCAGTTCGAGCCGTTCGGTGGCCTGCCGGGTCAGACTCCAGCGGCGGGAGAGATAGCGGCTGGTGATGAGCTTGCGTTCGGGGTGGTCGGCGAGCCAGCCCTCTCCGGCCCGGATGAGCTTGTCGACCTCGTCCGGGGCGACCCAGTAGTGCTTGGCGTCGTCGAGGACCGGCAGCAGGACGTAGAGCTGGCGGAGCGCGTCGGCGAGCCGCAGTTCGCCCTCCAGGGCCAGCCGGACATAACGCGAATCGCCCCACTCGGGGAACTCCTCGTCCAGCGGCACCGGAACGGCCTCGACGGACGTCCAGCCGAGCGGCCCGAACAACGCGTTCACCAGGTCGGGCCCGCCCCGGGCGGGCAGGGCCGGCACCTCGATCCGCAGCGGCATCGGCTGCCCGGCCAGTCCGGGCCTGGCCTGGCAGTCCCCGCGCAGGGCGCTGCGGAAGACGGTGCTCAGCGCGACGGAGAGCAGGGAGGAGGCCGCGTAAGGGCGGTCGTTGACGTACTGCGCGAGAGCGGCGTCGGGCGCGCCGCCGCGCCCTTTATCCTTGCCCCGGCGCACCAGGGCCACCGGGTCCACCTCCAGCAGGAGGGCGGCGGTGCACAGTTCGGCGGAGGCCTCGGGATAGAAGACATGGGCCCGCCCGTGCGCGGTCGTGAACGACTGCGCCTTGTCGGGATGCTTGTGCAGCAGAAAGCCCAGGTCGGTCGCGGGGCGCTCGGCGGTGCCGGTGGTACGGATCGTCAGGAACACCTGACCGATTATGGCGGGTTCTCCCCGATCCGGGTGCGTAATATCCGGGCGCCGCCGTACGGCGGAGGGCCGGGAGCGCCGCGGAACCGGGCCGTCCGGCGCCGGACGAAACCCAGTCGAGCGGCGGCGGACGCCGTAACCGTCCGGAAGCCCGGACCGACTTCGACGGGGCGAGTGTTCAGTTCCGTACGGATCCGGCGCCGGGCGTCGCTCCGGGACCGCCGCCGAATTCACCACCGGACCCGCCACCCGGATCGGCACCGGGCGGAGCGCCGGGCCGGGAGTGATCCGCGACGGCCGACGCGATCCCGGCGACGACCCCCGGGCCGACCCGGCAGCAGCCGCCGACCAGCCGGGCGCCCGCACCGAGCCAGTCGCCCACCCGCCCGGAGTCGTAGCGGACGGGGCCGGTCCACCGTCGCCGTCGTTCGTCCCATCCCTCCCCGCTGTTGGGGTAGGCCACGACCGGTTTGCCCGTCACCTCCACCGCCAGGGCCACAGCGGGTCCGGTTTCAGCCGGTTCGCAGCAGTTCACCCCGACGGCGATCACCTGGTCCAGACCGCGGACGAGTTCGAACGCGGCTCCCAGCTCCTGTCCCGCGCGGGTCCGTTCACCGCGAATGGTGTACGAGAGCCAGAGCGGCAACCCGCAGCCTTCGGCGGCCCTCAGCAACGCCTCCGCCTCGTCCGCGTCGGGCACGGTCTCCAGCGCCAGGACATCGGGCCCCGCGGCGGCCAGGGCCTCGATCCTGGGCCGGTGGAACCGCTCCAGTTCGCGAACCGGGAGCCCGTACCGCCCCCGGTACTCGCCGCCGTCCGCCAGCACGGCTCCGTACGGCCCGACCGAGGCGGCGACCCAGGTCTCCGCACCGGCCTCGTCGGCGGCGGCCCGGGCGAGGGCGACGCTCCTGGCGAACAGCCCCTCGGCCGCCGCCCGGTCCGCGCCGCGCCGGGCGAACCCCTCGAACGACGCCTGATAGCTCGCCGTGATCAGCACCCGCGCCCCCGCCGCCGTATAGGCCCGGTGCGCGGCCTCGATCACCCCGGGGTCGTCCGCCAGCAGCCGGGCCGACCACAGCTCCCCGGAGAGATCGTGCCCCCGCTCCTCCAGCAGGGTCGCCAGCCCGCCGTCGAGCACGAGGGCGCCCCGGGCGAGCGCGTCGGCGAGCGGGCGACCGGGGCGCACGGTCGTCAGCCCAGCTGGGACTGGACCTGGGCCGAGATCAGCTCCAGATGGTCGAGGTCGGAGAGGTCCAGCATTTGGAGGTAGATCCGGGACGAGCCCACGGCCGCGTACCGCCCGATCTTGTCGACGACCTCGGCGGGCGATCCGGCGAGACCGTTGGTCCTCAGCTCGTCGACCTCGCGGCCGATGGCCGCCGCCCGCCGCGCCACCTCGGCGTCGTCCCGGCCGACGCAGACCACCAGCGCGTTGGAGTACACCAGGTCGTCGGGGCGGCGACCGTGGGCCTCGGCGGCCGCCCGGACCCGGCCGAACTGCCGCTCGGTGTCCTCGACGGAGGCGAAGGGGATATTGAACTCGTCCGCGTAACGGGCGGCCAGCCTGGGGGTACGGGTCGCCCCGTGGCCGCCGATCAGGACCGGCACCCGGCCCTGGGCGGGCTTGGGCAGGGCGGGCGAGTCCGTGAGCCGGTAGTGCGCGCCCTCGTGGGAGAACGTCTCTCCGGCGGGCGTGGACCACAGGCCCGTGACGATCGCCAGCTGCTCCTCCAGCCGGGCGAACTTCTCCTTGGGGAACGGGATGCCGTAGGCCCGGTGCTCCTCCTCGAACCACCCGGCGCCGAGCCCCAGCTCGATCCGGCCCCCCGACATCTGGTCGACCTGGGCGACCTGGATCGCCAGCACGCCCGGGAGCCGGAAGGTGCCCGCCGTCATCAACGTGCCCAGCCGGATCCGGCTGGTCTCCCGCGCCAGCCCGGCAAGGGTGATCCAGGCGTCGGTCGGCCCCGGCAGCCCGTCGGCCGATCCCATGGCGAGATAGTGGTCCGAGCGGAAGAAGGCGTCGAAGCCGAGGTCCTCGGTGGCCTTGGCGACGGTCAGAAGGGTGTCGTAGCTCGCGCCCTGCTGGGGTTCGGTGAAGATGCGCAGATCCATGGCACCATCCTGCACCCCCGGCACCGGCCGGAACCCGTCGGCCTCGCCCGTCCCACCTGCGCGGCGGCAGGAATCCGCCGGTCCGGTCGATCCCGGACCGCCGGGACCACGCCCGCCACGCCCGCCACGCCCGCCACAGTACGACCGGACGCCGGGGTTCCGGGCGACCGCCGCCGGGGCCGTCCGACGCCGAGCCCAGGGCCGTCGAACCCCGGGCCGCCGACCCACCGACCACCGGGGACCCGGTTGAAGGGCACCCGCCGGAAAGTCACCCATCGGGAGACCATCCGCCGGAGCACCATCCGCCGGAAGACCACCGGCCCTCGGGCACCGCTCCGGAGCAGCCACGGCGGCCGGGCTCGCGGGGACGCGTCGGCCCCGTGCAGGTCTTCCAGGAAGAGGCCGACCGGGCGGTCCGCCGAGGCCCCGGGGCCACCGGGTCATGAGGCACCCGCCGCAGAGTCCACCGCACCCGGGAAACCCAGCGCCCCATCGGTGTCCGACGCCCCGTCCGGTGGGCTCTCCGACCGCCCGGGGGTTCGGGGCCGCCGCCCCGTCGCACCGGTGGACCGGCCGGAACGCGGCGGCAGCGGCACATGGGACGTCACCGCGCCACCCGTCCGGGGCCGCGCCCCCGGCACGGGCCCCGGCGGCAACGCCGGACCCGGACCGACTGCGGAAACGGCTCCGGGACCCGCAGCGGGTCCGGCGGCCGGACCGGACGCGCCCGCAGACGGACCCGCCCGCTCCCCGACACCACCGGGCGGCCTGCGCAGATCCCGTCCGGCCAGATCACCGGCCGCGAGTCTGCGGAGCATCGTCCGCACCCGGTCACCCGCCTCGTCGGCGGCGTCCATCGCCTCGATGCAGTGCCAGTACAGCCCTTCTTCCTCCGTGGCGCACGCGACGCCGACCAGGGCGATACCCACATCCGCGAGCAACGCGCCCAGCGCGATCAGCGCCTCTCGGGGGTCCTCGACATCCGTCAGCCGGGCGGCCCTGATCTCGCCCTTCACCGGTTCGAAGCCGCCGGAGCGGTCCAGATCACCCGAGCCGGGGCCCCCGGTCTCGGCGAGCGCCCGCGCGTCTCTGCTCAGTTCGGGCGGTCCGATCGCCACCAGCCGCGCGCCGATCGTCTGCGCCAACAACTGCGCCTGCCACGCCTCGACCACCACCTCGGAAAGCGCCCTGCTCCGCGCCAGGGCGTGCCGACTCATATCGATGAGTCGCTCCGCGTCCATGTACGCCGCCCCCGATCGTACGACTGTCTGCCCACAGTGTCATTACCCAGCGTGAAGGGCTTTGAGTCAAAAAGCCAGGGGAAAACGGAAATCTGTGGACAGGAAGCCGGATGTTAACAACTCACTAACTCCGGAGAGTGACGAAAGCATGATCCAGAAGACCGGATACCAGGATCCCCATCACCCTCAACTCCCCCCAAAAGCCCCGGAAAGCCTGATCCTCCCGGCCACCGGCCATCAACCGGTTTTCCCGCGGCCCTCGACGGCGACCCACGGAGGCGACCGGTACGGAGCGGGCGGCGGACACGCGGGCCCGGCCTTGAGGCAGCCGGGCCCGGCTGCCTCAAGGCCGCGGAAACCGGCGCTCGTTGCGGTCGATCTTCTCCGAGAGCGCCGTCAGCGGATCGACACCCACCACCGCGCAGAACTGCAGCAGATAGGCGAGGACGTCCGCGACCTCGTCCCGTACCCGGTGCGCCGTCCCGTCGTCCGCCATCACCCGCGCCGACTGCTCCGGTGTCAGCCACTGGAAGATCTCGACCAGTTCGGCCGCCTCCACACTCAGCGCCACGGCCAGGTTCTTGGGTGTGTGGTACGGCCCCCAATCGCGCGCCTCGGCGAACTCCACCAGTCTGCGCTGAAGCGCCCCTACATCGAGCCCTGGCCCGCCACCCCTTCCCGTACCGCCGTCGGGGCCGTCGCCCGCCCGGTGTTCCGTACCGCCCGCCGTATCGTTCTGTCCCGTCACGACACCAGGTCTACCACCGACACCCCGTCCAGCCCGCGCGCGAACGAGGCGTCGCACACCGAACCCACCAGCCGTACGTGCCCCCGCTTGGCCGTCTCGGCGGCCAGCGCCACCAGCTCCCGCGACTGCCGGGCGTCGAGCCCCCGGTCGAAGCCGTCCGCGAGCACGGTCAGCGACTGGTACGCGTCCGGGATCTCCGCCGCCCGGTCCATCGCCAGCACCCCCGGGCCGGTCAGCAGGACCAGCGCCAGGGCGAGAAACCGCAACTCGCCCTCGCCCAGCCGCTCCACCGGTGTCGCCGGGCGACCCGGCCCCCGCCGCACCAGCGCCCTCAGCTTTCCGTCGGCCAACTCCTCGACCGCCAGCTCCGCCACCTCGCCCGCGCACCCCGTCCGGGCCGCCGCGGTCAGCCGGGCGTACCGCCGGACACACTGGTCCCGGGTCCGGTGCAGAACCTCGGCCAGATTTCCGCAGTTCCGCCGGAGCCGCCCGTCGCCCGCCATCACGGGCCGCCGCATCCCACGCGGCTGCGGATCGCAGGCGAAGACCGAGCGGAGCGCCACGACGACCTGCTCGGCGGCGGCCAGCACCAGCCGCTGCCCCTCCGTCTTGCCCGCCACCCGCAGCGGCAGCAACGCGGTGCCGAGCCGGTCGTCGGGCAGCGGGGCCCGGGTCACCGGTACCGACCCGGCCGTCAGCCACTCCGCCTGGACGGCGGGCCGTTCGGGATCGCGCAGCGCCGTACTGAGCAGGGTCCGTCCGTCGACGGTCAGCCGCTCCCCGACGATCCGCAGGGCAGGCTCGGCCTGGACCGCCAGATCGAGCCGGACGGCTCCGGCCGGGCCGTCGACCGTACAGCCGATCCGGAAGCCCCGGCGCCCCTGCGCGTCGGCGTCGGCCCACTCCGGTACGCAGCCGAGGGGATCCGGGAAGACCTCACCGAGACCGGCGCCGCCGGCAAGCGCGCCCAGCGCCTCGTACGCCTGTAAGACAGTCGACTTGCCACTGCCGCTGGCGCCCGCGAACAGGGTCAGCGGAGTCAGCCGGAAGGAGGCGCTCCGATGCGTTCTGAAGGCCGAGAGCCGCATCTCGGTGACGGTGGGCCGGAGCGCCGTGTGGCCGGGGGCGGCGACGACCGGGTGGGAGGGGGCCCCGGCGGGGCGGGAAGGGGGCACGGTGGCCTGCGGCACGTTCTCGTCCATGGGCCGGACGGTACGCAGCCCCGTCGGCGGCGAACCGTTTTGCCGCGAAGACCTTCCTACGAACGGGCGACCCGGGAAACGAACCCGGGGCACCCGCCGCCGTACGGACCCCGAGCCGTCCCGGGCGACCGGGAGGGCTCGACGACCCGCCGCGCCGACGGGCCGGAGGGCCGACAGGCCCACGGATCCACAGGGCTATCGAACTACGGGTCTACGGGTCATGATCGCGGCAGCGGAGTCGTGAAGGTGCCCGTGGCCGCCTCCGCGATCCCGTCGACCTCCGTACCGACCGGGGTCAGCAGAAAGACATTCCGGTCGACCCGGTGCATTCCACAGCCGAGCCCGAAGACGACACCACTGCTGAAGTCGAGGATCCGCTTCGCCACGTCCGTATCGGCGCTCGTGAGATCGAGGAGGACCGGGATCCCGGCGATCAGATACTCGGCCACCTCCCGGGCGTCCGCGAAGATCTGGACCCGCAGCACGATGAACCGCCGCTGTCTCGCGGCGGCGTAGTCCTGGGGAACGGTGCGGTGATCGACCCGCGACGGCCATTCGTCGCGGCCCCGCAACGGAACGACCTGCGCGAGTCCCTCCCACTGCTCGTCGGTGACGTCGTACCTTTCGTACCTGCTCATGGCCCTATCCTCCCGCCCCTCACCCGTTCGGCCCAAACGCGACACGGGTGCGCCGCGCAACTATCGCCGCCGCCCCGGACCCGGCGGGAAACCGGCCGAAGCCATCCGAACCGCCCGGTTCAGCCGAACCAGCCCGAAACCAGGCGGAGTTGTCCGGCCTCCGGGCCCGGCCCCCGGCTCCGGACGCGCCCGGAGCCGTAACGCTCCCGTCAGTTCCGCCCCGGTCCGAGAACCGTACCCACCGCCACTGACAACGACCCGTCGCCGCTCAGTTCGGCAGACACAGCTCGGCATAGCCGTCCTCCGACGGCAGTCCTTCCATGGGCCGTCCGAAGGGCGAGTGCAGCGGCCGGTAGCCCGTACTGGCGTAGATGCCCTCCGCCAGCCGCCCCGCGCGCGCCGCCGACCCCGTATCCCCGCACGCCGCCTGCGACAGCGCGATCACCGCCTGGGCCTGCCCTTCCTGGAGCCGTAGTTGCGACTCCTTGGCGAGCCCCAGGGCCGACGCCGCGTATCCCAGCGCCTCCAGCGGCCGGTACATCCGGGCCGCGCAGACCCCGAGCCCGAGCAGGGCCATCGTGCGGCCCTTGAGATAGCCGATGGACTCGGCGGTGTCCCGGGCGAGCCGGAAGTGCTCGAAGGCCCGCTCGTACTGGCCGAGCTGATAGCGGGCGTGCCCCATCGCGATCATCGCGTCCATCCGCAGCCGGGGCCGTCCCGAGCGTCTGCTGAGCCGGCAGGCCGTCAACGCGGCCCGCAGCGCGCCGGGCCCGTCCCCGGCCTCGGCTCCGATCAGGGCGAGCACACTGAGGACCTCCGCCTCGCCGGGCAGATTGCCGATGGCCTGGAAGCCCCGCCGGGACGTCATGGCCAGCTCCTGGGCGGTGACCAGCAACCCCAGATCGAGGGAGATCGTCGCCAGTGTGCAGCTGATCCGCGACGGGCTGTCGGGGGCGCCGATCTTGCGGGACAGGGCGAGCGCCCGGCGGCAGAGCCGTTCCGCCTCCCGCAGCCGTCCCATGCCGTGCAGCACCTCGCCCAGGCCGAGGAACGGCTGGGACGGGCTGCGGCGCAGCCTGCGGTTGATCGCGATGGACCGGCCGTAGTACTCGGCGGCCTGGCTCAGCCGGCCGAGGTCGCCGGAGACCCCGGCCAGATTGGAGAGCGCCACGGACTCGGCCACGCTCCACCCGGCGCTCCTGGCCAGCTCGATGGCCCGCTCGAAGTGGTTGCGGCTCCGCTCCAGATCGCCCTTGGTGAAGCTGACGAGGCCCAGGCTCTGCTGGGCCGCGGCCTGTCCCTTGACGTCCCCGGCCTCACGGGCGGTGCGCAGGGCGACCGTGGCGACGGCGACCCAGGAGTCGGTGTGGCGGCGGAGCCAGAAGTAGCCGCGCAGGATGTCGGCGATGATCCAGACGCTGGGGTCGGGCCCCGAGTCCGCACCCGTACGGTCCGGGATACCGCCGTACTCCGGCACCGGCTCCGCGAACGGTCCCGGACCCGCCCCGGGACCCGACCGGGACCCGGACCCGGTGCCCGCACAGGCACCGGTACCGGTACTGGCACCGGTCTCGGCCCCGAAGCCCGCACCGGCCCCGGCCTGCGCTCCGGAGCCGCCCCCGAACCCGGCGGGCCCTCGCCCGCCCGGGCCCGTCGTGCCACCGGATTCCCCGGCCGGAAGCGGTGCCTCCGCCTCGATCAGCCGTACCAGGTCCGCGTGTTCCGCGTCGAACCAGTCGGCCGCCCGCTGCGGATCGTCGAAGACGGCCGGAGCCGCGCCCGCCGCCACCGGGGCCACTTCCAGCCGGAGCATCTGCGGATAGAGACATCGGGCCGCCGAATCCGCGGACGCGGCGTACCAGCGCAGCAGTCGGCGGCGCGCCTCCCGCTGAGAGGGAACCGGATCCCCTGCTTCCGCCAGAAGTCTGGCGTACCACCAGATCAGATCGTGCAGCCGTAGCCGGTCCCGGCCGATCCGCTCCACCAGGTGCTCGGCGAAGAGCCGGTCGAGGATTCCGCTCGCGGCCGGTACGGAGCGCCCCAGCAGCGCGGCGACGGCGGGCACGGTCGTCGCGGGCCCGGGCAGCATCCCCAGCGTACGGAAGGCGTCCCGGGCGTCCGGATCGAGCCGGCGGTACGACAGTTCGAACGTCCGGCGCACCGCCGAGTCCGGATCCCCCGCCACCGCCAGCGTCTCCAGCGGATTGCCGGACCGCAGCTCACGCACGTGATGGGCGATCAGACTGTCCGGGTGCAGGGCGAGATTGGCCGCGGCGATCCGCAGTGCCAGCGGACTCCGTCCGCAGATGGCGACCAGGTCGGTCATGGCCTCGGGCTCCCGGTCGGCCCTGCGCGCCCCCACGACGCTGCGGACCAGCGCCTTGGCGTCGTCCGACGCCAGCGGGCGCAGCGGCAGCATGGACGCGCCGTGGGTGACGATCAGCGACCCCAGCCGGTTGCGGCTGGTGACCAGGGCGAGGCATCCGGTGTCGTACGGCAGCAGTTGTCGTACCTGATCGGCTGATTCCGCATTGTCCAGCACGATGAGGACCCGGCGGCCCGCGAGGGTGCTCTGGTACAGCTCGGCCATCTCGGCGAGCTCATGCGGAATGTTCTGGTACGCGATGCCCAGGGCCCGCAGCAGTCCGGAGAGCGCCTCCTTGGGGCGCATCGGGCTCTCGTCGCTGTGGCCGCGCAGATCCAGGAAGAGCTGGCCGTCGGGGAAGGCGTCCCGGGAACCACGGCACCACTGAAGTGCCAGTGCCGTCTTTCCGCTGCCCGCGGGTCCGACGATCATCAGTACCCCGGAGCCGCCCCGCGCCTCCTCCACCAGCCGTCCCAGCTGGGCCAGTTCCTTGGCCCGGCCGATGAAGGCGCCGGTCCGGGAGTGGCGCTGGACCGACTCGGCCTCGGCTCGTACGGACTCCGCGTCGCACTCGTCATGGGCGCGCGCGTGGTCGTGGCCGTTTCCGGCGACCCGGCCGTGACCATGGTGATGACCGTGGTCGTGGCCCTGGCCGGGTCCGGGTCCGGCGGGAGGGGCGGTGACGGCTCCGGGCGCACGGCGCTGCCCCGGCACGGCCGGGGGTACCTGCCCGCGGCCGGCGTCGTGGTCCCGTTCGCAGATATGCGCGGCCGGTGGGGCCCCGTCCGCCGGTCCGCCGACGGCCCCCGGACCCGGGCCGGGCTGACCGCCCCGGGCTCCGGGCCCGGCACCGGCCCGCAGCCCGCTTCCGCCGGGAAACGGCCCGTCCGGCGCCTCCCCCGCGTCGGCCGGCACCGCTCCGACCCTGGGGCCCCGTTCCGCGACGACCCGGCCGTCGTAGCCCTGCCACCGTCCGCCGGAACCCCCCGCACGGGGGCTGGGGACAGCCCCCAGGAACCAGCCGGACCGGCCGGACGCGTCGCCCCGGCTCCGTTCCGTCCGGGGGACCACCGCGTCGTCCAGCAGCAGCGGATCGGCCCGCAGGATCATGTTCTGCACCTGCTGGAGATCGGCGCCGGGGTCGAGGCCGAGGTCCTCGGCGAGCCGGGTACGGGTCTCGTTGTAGACCTCCAGCGCCTCGCCCCGGTGGTCGGCGCGGTAGAGGGCGATCATGCGGAGCATGGCGAGCCGCTCGTGGTGGGGGTGTTCGGCGGTGGCCCGGGCCAGCTCCTCCAGGACCAGCTCACGGCGCCCCAGCAGCAGCCGGGTCTCCGCCCGCTGGGTGACCGCGGAGATGTACGACTCCTCGAACCCGGCGCCCAGCCGGCGTACCAGGCCCTCGGGAGCGGTGCCCGCGAGCACCGGACCGCCCCAGTCGGCGAGCGCCTGGTCGAGCAGGCGGAGCCGCTCCTCCAGGTTCTCGGCCCGCTCGGCCCGCAGCAGGGACGAACGGAACCGGTGCAGGTCGACGGCGCTGGGATCGCCCTCGATCTGATAGCCGTCGCCGGACTTCACCAGTGCGAATCCGTAGTGTTCGGCGTCCTCGGCCGTGAACCGGCCGCGGAGCCGGGAGACATGGACCTGGAGACTGCCCCGCGCGCTGGACGGCGGCTGCCCCTCGTCCCAAAGCAGACTGATCAGTCTGTTTGCCGGGACCACCCGTCCGACGTCGAGCAGCAACAGGCCGAGCAGCAGCCGTTCACGGCGCCGCCCGATGCGCAATGATGCTCCCCTGGCGGTCCATTCCAGGCCACCGAGGATGCGGAACCTCATTCCCCCATCGGTCATGTCGTGAATCCTCCGCAATCAGCCTGCTCCGTGGCAAGCGCTTGGCAACCAGTTGGCCAGGCTCTGGCCGGAGGGCTCTGAGAGATTTGCCATCTGCTCGGGCTTGAACACGGGGAACTCGGGCGGCTAGCAAGAGGAAAGGGCTCACCAGCATGTCATCCGATATGTTCATCGAGACCGACAGGACGCTCCAGACACGACCCAAGAGTGACACGGACCGCCAGGAAGCCGCAGCCGGACAGCCTTCGGAACTACCGCTCGGTTCGATCGGCCAGAACCCGGACAACCCCCGGGAGCTGCGCGACCTCGACCCGCTGACCACCAGCATCCGGGAGATC
This sequence comes from Streptomyces sp. NPDC006798, assembly GCF_040635975.1. Lineage (NCBI taxonomy): Bacteria > Bacillati > Actinomycetota > Actinomycetes > Kitasatosporales > Streptomycetaceae > Streptomyces > Streptomyces sp. NPDC006798. The sequence goes on along the minus strand of NZ_JBEYIS010000008.1, from coordinate 80,424 downwards.
GGGCTCGTCAACGCGATCACGGTCGCCTCCGTCGAGGCGTATGTACGGGAGCGACCGTCCCGTGCGCACGAACTCGCCGCGGGTGCCCGGTACATCGTCGTCGACGGCCACCGCCGGCTCGAAGCGGCCCGGCGGGCGGGGCTGACCGCCGTCCGGGTCAGCGTCGACGACGCGCTGGTCTCCACCGACCGCTCCCTCCTGGAAGCGGCGTTCGTCGCCAATGTGCACCGCGACGACATGAATCCGCTGGAGCAGGCGTACGCGCTCAAGAAGCTGGTGGAGTTCTACGGCTCCCAGAACAAGGCCGCCAAGCGGCTCGGGATCGCCCAGTCGACCATCTCCTCCAAACTGTCGGTCCTCGAGCTCGGGCCCGAACTCCAGGCCGACCTGCTCGCGGGGCGCCGCAAGGTCGTCCATGTGCGCAATCTCTCCCGGCTCAGCCCGCAGCAGCAGAAGCAGCGGGCCGACGCCAGGGCGGCGGCCTCCGAGTCCCGGAGCGCCGATACCCGGGGCGCCGGGCGCGCCACCGAGCACCGGCATCCGGCCCGGGTACACCCGCAGGGGATCAACGGCATCGCGCGCCAGCGCGGAGTCGTGACGATGCCCTGGGCCGACGGGGTGGCCTGTGCGGAGATCGCGATCGCCCGGATGCGTCCACTGGAGCGGCGGCGGATGCTCCAGCGGCTCTGGCACGAGGCCGAGAAGGAGGCCCGGGCGGCGCGTCAGACCGCGCACCGCCGGGTCTGAATCGGCCGTTCCGCCGCCCGGACGGGCCGGTCGCAGACCGGACCGACCATCCGGCCAGCCGGGTCGCCCGACCTGGAACCGGCCCGTCCGGAACACTTCGCGCCATCGACATGACACACCCCTCCAACCCCGTCCGCCCCACTACCCCCGTCATCCGCAGCCGACTCGATCTGACCCGTCGTGACCCGGACCGGCCCGACCTGGCCCCTGAACCGAACCGAACCGAACCGATCGGAACCGACCCGTCCGACAGCGCCCCGTGCCCCGGCGCCCGTTCACCGATCCGTACGGACCCGCCGCGCCACCCGGCTCCCCGACCCCCCTCCCGTCCGGCGCCTTCCCCCCTCTCGTACGCCGGTCCCGTCCGGTCCGGAGATCCGCAGCCCTCCCCGGACCGCGGCGGAAGCGGCGTACCCGCGAAGCGTCCCGACCCACGCCCGCCCCGGCACACCCGCACACCGGACCGGCCACCGCCCCTTCGGCCCGTCCGGAGACGATCACCCGCAGCGGCCGGACCCCTATGATCGGAACCCGACCGCCCGGGTGCCCGCGCACCCGGCCGTCGCCACGTCAGCCGCCCGCCGCAGGAGGGTTCTTGCCGGATCAGCACCCCGACTCCGGGACCTCGTACGCCCCGGGGGAAGCACCGGCCGACGGGCCGCTCCGGAGCGACCGGCTGATGGTGATGGGATATCTCTACCGGTCCGCCGCGTTCGTCCGGCAGCATCTGGAGAACTCGGCGCTGCGCGCCTGCGGGCTCTCCTGGACCGGTTTCGTCGTGCTGTGGGTGGTCCGGAGCCGGGGCGAGGCGGAGACCCGGCTGGTGGCCGAGGACGCGGGGATCTCCAAGGGCACCCTCACCGGAGTAGCCGGGACCCTGGAGTCCCGGGGCCTGCTGACCCGGACCGAACACCCCACGGACGGACGGCGGGTGCTGCTCTCCCTCACCGACGACGGCGAGGCCCTGATGGCACGGCTGCGCCCGGCCTTCGAAGCCGAAGTCGCCTTTGTCACGGCCCCGCTGGACGACGAGGAGTGCCGGCACACGGCCGAGGCGCTGCGCCGGGTCGCGGGGCAGATCCAGGAGTTCGGCCCGGACCGCCGCAGCGACGATCCGCGGCGCGGCGGACGCCGTCCGGCCGCCGCACCCCGCCACGACTGATATCCCGATACACCGCCTCTGTCGCCATAAACCAGACCGTCCGGCATATCCCACCGGAACGAATCACCGGCCCCGTGCAACCCCGGGCCTTGTGATCAGGTCCTTCAGAGGAGACTCGTACGCCCGGAAGGCCCGGCTCCGCCGCCCTTCAGCCGCTTGCCCGTAATTCGTTTGACGCCATACGATTCCCGTCTTCCGCAGCAGTCCGGCGACGGCCTGGACGCACAGACCCTTGGATCCGCCAGTGACCCTGCCGAGACCCCTCATCGCGATCCCCGCCCGCTTCTCCGCCTCCGCCTCGGGCCTGCGGTACGCCGCCATGGTCAGCGCCCGCGCGTTGGTGGACGCGGTGTGGCGGGCGGGCGGTGAACCCATCACGGTCCATCCGTACGCCCCCGGCGGCATCGCGTACGCGGACGACGTGGCGGCCCGGCTCGCCCGCTTCGACGGGGTCCTGCTGCCCGGTGGCGGGGAGATAGCCCCGCACCGTTACGGCGACGGCGCGAACGAGCACTATCCGGCGGACGGCCTCGACGACGAACAGGACGGCTTCGATCTGGAGCTGGCCCGGCAGGCGCTCCGTACCGGATTGCCGATCCTCGCGGTCTGCCGCGGCCTGCAGATCGTCAACACCGTGCTGGGCGGCACTCTGTACGAGGACACCCGCGGCCCGGAGACCGGTCACCGGCATCTGATCCATCCGGTGATGCTGCGGCCCGGTTCCCGGATCGCCCGGATCACCGGCGGCGAGACCGTCAAGGCGTCCTGCTACCACCACCACCGGGTGGACCGGCTCGGCGACGGACTACGGGTCACGGCCCGGGCCGCCGACGGCACTCCGGAGGGGCTGGAACTCGTCGGGGCCAAGGACTGGATGACGGCGGTGCAGTGGCACCCCGAGGACACCGCCCACGACGACCCGGCGCAGCAGCGGATCTTCGACGCGTTCGTCCGGGCGTCCGCGGGCGAGTCGGACCGCCGCTGACCCCCGGCCGGGCCACGGGCCGACACGGCGCCGACCAGCCGTACACAACCCGTCGATCGACCGTATACGGCCGCCGTCGGACCGCACGCAGGACGCGGGCAGACCGATTTTGACCGAAGGACGGCACCTATAGGGGCCGGTCGCCCGGGCGGCCGCTCGGCGGAGCGGCCCCCGGTCAGTCCTGCTTCTTGCGGCGGGTCCCGAACACGATCTCGTCCCAGCTCGGTACGGCGGCACGACGCCCCGGACGGACACCGTCCGCCTCGGCCTGCCGGTCCGTCGTCCCGATCAGCCGGTCCCGGTGTCCCGCCACCGAACGCGGCATCAGGACATCGGCGTACGCGGACCCCGCGCCCGCCGACGCCGCGGGCGCCACGCTCTCCTCCGCCTCCTCGGGCTCCGCGGCGGCCTCCGCCGCGGCCTCGGAGGGCGTCGGGCGCTCCGGTACGACCAGATCGCCCCGGAAGCTGGGAACGGCCTCCAGAAGGCTCGTCAGGGAGTCGCGCTCGCCGGTCTCGTCGGGCACCGGCGCGCCGCCGCCCGGTCCGGGGGAACGCTCCGGCGCCCGGTCGAGGGTCCGGTCCAACGGCCGGTCCCGGGGCAGCCGGGCGATCCTGGGCACGAACGGCACGCTGGCGTCCGGCGCGGCGATCGTGTCGTCGGTCTCCCCGATCAACGCCCTGGCCTCGTCGTCGACGGCCTGCACCAGCCGGCGCGGCGGGTCGTAGGTCCAGCTCGCCGCATGGGGCTCGCCCGCCACCCGGTAGACCAGCAGCACCTCCCAGGTGCCGTCGTCACGACGCCAGGAGTCCCACAGTGTGGTGTCCTTCTCCGCGCCGCGCAGTGCCAGCCGTTCCTTGACGGCCTCACCGAGCGGCGGACCGGAGTTCTCACCGGGGCGGCGTACGGGGGTCTTACGGGCGCGCTCGGCCATGAACGCGCGCTCCGCGAGTACCGGGCCCTCGAAGCGGCGCACCCGCTCCACCGGGATCCCGGCCAGCTGGGCGACCTCCTCGGCCGACGCTCCCGCGCGTATCCGCGCCTGGATGTCCCGGGGGCGGAGATGGCTCTCCACCTCGATCTCGATCTGGCCGAGCCGGGCGCGGTCGTTGCGTACGGCGGCTCGCAGCCGCTCGTCGATCGGAAGGGTGTACTCCGTGCTGTCCGCAGCCTTGAGCACCAGTCGTGTGCCGTCATTGGAGACGGCCACGACACGCAGTTCGGGCATGGGGACCTCCCGGGTGGTGCCTGCCGACGTCACCTGTGCGTCGCTGCTTCCGCTAGTCGAGTGTGGCCTGCCCGGGTGCAGCCTGCCACAACCTTGCCGAGTTGCTCCGGCGTGTCGGGCACGGGCCCGTGATCGCCGCTGTGGCACGGTTACCTGTTGACCACTCAGCGTGATCGCGAGATCACGCTGCGTGCAGATTTCCTTGCGGTATCGCGGCGCAGCCGGATCGAGCGCCGCTTTCGGCCCCCATTTCCCGGGTTCAGGGCACCCGTAAGGGAGTCCGGACCCAGGGATCGCCACAGTACTCCATTCGGGCCATCGGGGTGGACTGCCGCGCCCCGGAAGTTGACGCGACCGACCCCGATCGGCCATCGGGGCGGCGGCCACAGGTGTTCTCCTTCACAGAACCTCCCCAAAGGGAACTAATCATTCCGCCTGATCTGTCCCTCATGCGTAGCTGAAACGACGAAAGGCGAACAGGGGCCGACGATGCGAGAACCCCCGTACACCGGTACCGGCCGGATCAGCCGGAACGATCCGCCGGACCCCACGGGACAACAGGGGCCCCGGCGCCTCGATCTGAGCGTCCCCCAGGTCGCCGGGAGCGCGCTGGCCGCCGTCGCCGCGGCGGTGCTCGCCTCCCGGCTGGGGGTGTACGGCACGATCATCGGCGCCGGAGTCGTCTCCGTCGTGGCCACCTGCGGCGGCTCGGTCTTCCAGCACCTCTTCAGCCGTACCGGTGACCAGTTGCGCGGCTCCGGCCCCGGTCGGGCTCCGGCCGCCGCTGTCCCCGCGACGGCGCCCGGTCCCGAACCGGGTCCGGGTCCGGGCGCCGGGGAGTTCGGTGCCGCCACCACGCACGGCTCCCGGGTACGCGGCTGGAAGCGCCCGGTGGCCGCCGCGGCCGTCGTCTTCGGTGTCGCCATGGCCGGGATCACCGGCTACGAGGTGCTCTCCGGCTCCGGTCTCGACGGCGGCGGGGGCACCACCGTGGGAACGGTCGTCCGGGGCGGAAACGGAGGCGAGGGCTCCGGCCCGGCCCGCGAGGACCGGGAGCCGCCGCGGGAGCAGCAGCGGCCGGAGCCCGGCCGGGGCGGGGACGACGGCACAGAGGGCACAGAGGGAACGCCCACCGCGCCCGCGGACCCGGAGCGGCCCGACGGGGGGACCACCCCGGCCCCGGAACCGGGCGGCGACACCCCCGAGCCGCCCGCCGGGAAACCCGCGCCCGCGCCCTCCGGCTCCCCCGGTGCCTCTCCCGGCCCGTCGTCGCCCGGGACCGGTTCCCCCGCCCCCGGCCCGGCCTCGGGCGCCGACGGCGACGGTACGGGCCAGGGCGCGGCGCAGGGGACCACCGGCACCCGCCAGGACGGCACGGCCCGGTAGACCGGCCGTCAGGCCCCCAGTACCCGCCGCAGATAGTCGTTGCCGAACCGCCGCTCCGGGTCCAGCCGGTCCCGTAGCGCCGTGAACTCCCCGAACCGGGGGTAGACCCGGGCCAGCTGCCCGGCGTCCCTGGTGTGCAGCTTCCCCCAGTGCGGCCGGCCGCCGTGGGCGGTCATCACCCGTTCCACAGCCGTGAAGTAGGCCCGGTGTGGCGCGCCCCGGTACTGGTGGACGGCGATGTAGGCACTGTCCCGGCCCGACGCGGTGGAGAGGGTGATGTCGTCGGCCGGGGCGGTCCTGACCTCGACCGGGAAGCCGATCTTCAGCGGGGAGCGTTCGATCATGGCCTTGACCTCGCGCAGCGCCGCCGTACACGCCTCCCGGGGCACCGCGTACTCCATCTCCAGGAAGCGCACCCGGCGCGGTGAGGTGAAGACCTTGTAGGGGATGTCGGTGTAGGTACGGGCCGAGAGCGCGCGGCTGGCGATCCGCGCGATCGCGGGGACGGCGGCGGGCACCGCGCGGCCGACCGTACTGGCCACCTGGAAGAGTCCGTTGGCGAGGAGTTCGTCCTCGATCCAGGCGCCGACCGCGCCGGGCGGGGCGGCGGGCCCGGGGCTGCGGTTGTTCCGCTTGGTGGTGCAGTTGTCCGTATGCGGGAACCAGTAGAACTCGAAGTGCTCGTTCTCCGCGTACAGCGCGTCGAAGTCGGCCGTGACCCGGTCGAAGGACATCGGCTCCTCGCGCGCGGTCAGCAGGAAGAGGGGTTCGACGGCGAGGGTGACCGCGGTGATCACTCCGAGGGCGCCCAGGCCGATCCTGGCGGCGGCGAAGACCTCGGCGTTGTGGTCGGCGTCGCAGGTCATCAGGGTTCCGTCGGCGGTGACCAGCTCCAGGGCGCGGATCTGGGCGGCAAGGGAGCCGGAGTCACGGCCGGTGCCGTGGGTGCCGGTACTGACCGCCCCGGCGACGGTCTGCGCCATGATGTCGCCCATGTTGGCGAGGGAGAGGCCCTCCCGGGCGAGGGCGGTGTTCAGCCTGCGCAAGGGGGTGCCGGATTCGACGGTGACCGTCATCGCGGTCCGGTCGATCCGCCGGATGCCGGTGAGCAGACCGGGGCGGATCAGCAGCCCGTCGGTGGCGGCGACGGCCGTGAACGAGTGCCCCGTGCCGACCGTCTTCACCGTGAGGCCGTCCTCGGCGGCCCGCCGTATCGCGTCGGCGACCTCGTCCGCGGAGGCGGGCGAGGTCTCGCGGACCGGCCGCGCGGTGACGTTCCCCGCCCAGTTACGCCAGACGCGTGTCCCGTTCGCCCTGCTGATCGTGCTCATCGACCGGCTGCCCCTCCGTCGTCGGCACCGGCTCGGCCAGCCGGCGGTATCCGAGGAACGCCACCACGGCGGCCAGCGCTCCGGCAACCCCCGGGACGGCGTAGGCCGTCCGGGCGCCCCATTCGTCGACGGCGATGCCCGCCGCTCCCGAGCCGAGCGCGACCCCGACCGCGAGTCCGGTACTGACCCAGGTCATGCCCTCGGTCAGCTTGGTGCCAGGGACGTGCGAGGCGACCAGCGCCATGGTGGTCACCATCGTCGGGGCGATGGCCAGGCCCGCGAAGAAGAGCACGGCGCAGAGTGCGACCAGATTCCCGGCCAGTTGGAGCGGGATCAGACTGACGGCCATCACACAGACGCCCAGCAGCCAGCGCCGGGGGGCGGACCCCTTCGGCCGCAGCAATCCGAAGACGAGACCGGCCAGACACGATCCGGCCGCGTAGATCGCCAGCGCCACACTGGACGCGGCCTTGTTGCCCTGTTCCTCGGCGAAGGCGACGGAGACCACCTCGACGGAGCCGAAGACGGCGCCCGTGGCCACGAAGGTGACCACCAGCACCTGAAGCGCGCGTGAGGCCAGCGCCGAACCCGGGGTGTGCTCCTCGCGCGGGGCGGGCACCGGCTCGGTGGCCTTCTGCGCGGTCAGCCAGAACACCCCGACCAACAGGAAAAGCGCGGCAAGTACTGGTCCGGCGGCGGGGAACCAGCCGGTGGAGAGCCCGATCGCGAGCGGCGGACCGGCGATGAAGCAGAGTTCGTCGACGATCGCCTCCCACGAGTACGCCGTGTGCAGCTCCTTCCGGTCCCGGTAGATCGCCGCCCAGCGGGCCCGGACCATCGAGCCGACGCTGGGTACGCAGCCGGTGCCGACGGCGAACAGGAAGAGGGTCCAGACCGGCGCTTCGGCGGTGGCGCAGAGGATCAGTCCCGTTCCGGAGGCGACCGACACCAGAGTCGCCGGGCGGAGTACCCGGGTCTGTCCGTGCCGGTCGACCAGCCGGGAGATCCGGGGGCCGATCGCGGCCGCGGCCAGGGCGATGGTCGCCGCGACGAGTCCGGCGAGCCGGTAGCGGCCGGTCAGCTCGGAGATCATCGCCAGGACGCCGACGCCGGTCATCGCCAGCGGCAGCCTTCCGACGAGTCCCGCGGCGGAGAACGCCGTGGCGCCCGGGGCGGCGAAGATGGCGCGGTAGGGGCTGGGCAACACGTTCTCCGGAGGGGGCGGCCGGTAAGGCGTATCAGTGCGATGACAGGTTACGACCCCGGTTCGGCTCGGCGCACCGGGGTTTGTCCCACCCGCTGTGAGCTGCGACGACTCCTCCGCGACCGGGCCGGGTCCGGTCATCGGCCCGGGGGCCGTACGCGCGCCGCGAAAGTCCCGGCGGCGGGTGGGTGCGGCGTTGTCGGTGCCGGGTGGCAGGATCGGTGACATGTCCGACCAGCGTGACTCCGCACCGTACGACGCCCTGCTGCTGCTCTCCTTCGGCGGCCCCGAGGGACCCGACGACGTGGTCCCGTTCCTCGAGAACGTGACCCGGGGCAGAGGTATCCCCAAGGAGCGGCTGAAGGAGGTAGGGCAGCACTACTTCCTGTTCGGCGGCGTCAGTCCGATCAACGACCAGAACCGTGCCCTGCTGGACGCCCTCCGGAAGGACTTCGCGGCCCACGGTCTCGATCTCCCGGTCTACTGGGGCAACCGCAACTGGGACCCGTATCTGACCGACACCCTGCGCGAGATGGTCCGGGACGGCCGCCGCCGGATCGTGACGCTCACCACCAGCGCCTACGCCTCCTACTCGGGCTGCCGTCAGTACCGCGAGAATCTGGCGGACTCGCTGGCGGCGCTGGCCGCGGAGGGCCTGGAGCCGCCGCGGGTGGACAAGCTGCGGCACTACTTCAACCATCCGGGGTTCCTGCGGCCGATGATCGACGGGGTGCTCGCGGCCCTGGCCGAGCTGCCCGAGGACGTCCGGGCGGGCGCCCGTCTGGCCTTCACCACGCACTCGATCCCGGACGCCGCGGCGGACACCTCCGGCCCGGTCGCCGGGCACGGCGAGGGCGGGGCGTACGTCCGCCAGCATCTGGACGCGGCCCGGGTGATCGCGGACGCGGTCCGTGCGGAGACCGGGGTGGAGCGGCCCTGGCGGCTGGTCTACCAGTCGCGCAGTGGCGCCCCGCACATTCCCTGGCTGGAGCCGGACATCTGCGACCACTTGGAGGAGCTGCACGCGGCGGGGGCACCGGCGGCCGTGATGGTCCCCATCGGGTTCGTCTCGGACCATATGGAGGTGCTGTACGACCTGGACACGGAGGCGGCGGCCAAGGCGGCCGAGCTGGGGCTGCCGGTGCGGAGGTCGGCGACGGTCGGCGCGGATCCCCGGTTCGCGGCGGCCGTGCGGGAGCTGGTGCTGGAGCGGGCGGCGAAGGAGCGCGGCGAGCCGGTCGCCCCGTGCGCGCTCGGGGCGCTGGGGCCGTCGCACGATCTCTGTCCGGTGGGCTGCTGTCCGGCGCGTACCCCGCGGCCCGCCGCCGCGGGCGCGGACAGTCCGTACGCCTGAGGGGGTGTCCGCCCCGTCCGGGGCCGCTCCGTGCGGGCCCGGACCTCCCGGGCGCGCCCGTGCCCGGTGTCTTCTCCCGTATCCGCCCAGAAGACCGTGTCGACCGTGAGGAATGGCCGTGACCGCGACGAGTGACCCCCTGCTCCCCGAACTGCTCGCCCTGGCGCTGGAGGCCGCCGACCGGGCCGGGCGGCTGCTGCGCGACGGCCGTCCGGACGATCTGTCGGTCGCCGCCACCAAGTCCAGCCCGATCGACGTCGTCACCGAGATGGACATCGCGGCGGAGAAGCTGATCACCGGCTTCCTGGCGGAGCGCAGGCCGGACGACGGCTTCCTCGGCGAGGAGGGGGCCTCCCGGGAGGGTACGAGCGGGGTCCGCTGGGTCGTCGATCCCCTGGACGGGACCGTGAACTATCTCTACGGGCTGCCGACCTGGGCCGTGTCGATCGCGGCACAGCGGGAGGGCGAGACGGTGGTCGGCGTGGTCGCGGTCCCGATGCGGGGCGAGACCAGCCGGGCCGTGGCCGGGGGCGGCGCGTTCCTGAACGACCGGCGGATCCGCTGCCGTCCGGCGCCCCCGCTGGACCAGGCGCTGATCTCCACGGGCTTCAACTACGTCGCGGACGTCCGGGCCCATCAGGCGCGGGTCGCGGAGCGGCTGATCCCCCGGGTCCGGGACATCCGGCGCGGTGGCGCCGCCGCGGTGGACCTCTGCGATGTGGCGGCGGGCCGGCTGGACGGCTACTACGAGCGGGGGCTGAACCCCTGGGATCTGGCGGCGGGCGATCTGATCGCCCGGGAGGCGGGCGCGCTCACCGGCGGACGGCCGGGCGAGGCCCCGTCGGGCGAGCTGGCCGTAGCGGCCCCGCCGGGGGTCTTCGAGCCGCTGCAGGGCCTGCTGGAGAGGTTCGGCGCCTGGCACGACTGAGAGACCGGGGCAGCGGGACCGGAGGGCGCCACGGCGGCGGCCGGGACCCGCTACCCGGGCCCCGGCGGTCCGGGACGGGGCAATCGACACGGCGCGGCGGCGGACGGAAACGGGCGCGGGCCCGGCGCCGAGCGCGCCGGACCCGCGTCCGTACCGTCGATCATGTGCCCGTTCGGCCCGTCCGCGCTCCCCGGTCGGGGGCCGTCCCGTTGTGACGAGCGATGAGGTCGCCGATTTTTCCGGATGGGTTCCGGTGGGGGGATTCCGTTGCCCGGGAAGGCGGATCGCCGGGCCCGGCGGCTCAGGCCGCGTTGACCTCCACGCCGTGTTCGGCGGCGAGGCGTCGAAGGTCTTCCAGCTCGGCCAGCTCGACATCCGCGAGGAAGTCGTCACCGGTCTCGCGAGCCAGGTCGAGGTCCGTCTCGGCGGCCTTTATGCGCTCCAGCAGTCCATCGGTGAATGCGTCCATATGCGCCCCCTCGTCGTGGGTGGTGGCGGGCACGGGGGTGTGCCACGGTGCTCTCCGGCGCGGACAGCCGCGGACGGCGAGCGGGCGATCACGGCCCCGGCCGGTCCCGGCGGCGGGCGGACGCATACGGGGGATGCGCCCTTTCGGGGGTGTGATCGCGGGTGTCTTCTCGTCCTCCCCCGGCCTTCCCTCAGAGAAACCTCAACTGCGCCGGAAATCCCGTTGATTCCCGTACGATCCGACGGCGTTTCCCGGCCCCCGGCGACCCGGAGCAACCCGCCTTACAGCCGGTTTACGCGCGTAACGGGCAGGATGGACGCGCACAGAAAGTGCACGGACACGCCCTGATCGGGTCGACGGGGCCAAGGGAAGGATCGCGACGTGCGCGTACTCGTCGTCGAGGACGAGCAGCTGCTCGCCGATGCGGTGGCCACCGGGCTGCGCCGGGAGGCCATGGCGGTCGACGTGGTGTACGACGGCGCAGCCGCCTTGGAGCGGATCGGGGTGAACGACTACGACGTGGTGGTTCTCGACCGCGATCTTCCGCTGGTCCACGGCGACGACGTCTGCCGCAGGGTCGTCGAGCTGGGAGTGCCCACCCGGGTGCTGATGCTGACCGCGTCCGGGGACGTCTCGGACCGGGTGGAGGGCCTGGAGCTGGGCGCGGACGACTATCTGCCCAAGCCCTTCGCGTTCACCGAGCTGACGGCCCGGGTCCGGGCCCTGGGGCGGCGGACGACGGTTCCGCTGCCGCCGGTTCTGGAGCGGGCCGGGATCAAGCTGGACCCCAACCGGCGCGAGGTGTTCCGGGACGGCCGGGAGATCCAGCTCGCCCCGAAGGAGTTCGCGGTGCTGGAGGTGCTGATGCGCAGCGAGGGCGCCGTGGTCTCGGCGGAGCAGCTGCTGGAGAAGGCGTGGGACGAGAACACCGACCCGTTCACGAATGTGGTACGGGTGACCGTGATGACCCTGCGCCGTAAGCTCGGCGAGCCGCCGGTGATCGTCACCGTGCCCGGCTCGGGTTACCGGATCTGACCGGTGGCAGGCACTCCCCCGCCCCCCAAGGTCCCCCCGAAGCCGTCCTGGGACCCTCGTACGCCGGTCCGGCCACTGCTGCGGCCGACGATCCGGATACGGCTCACCCTGCTGTACGGCGGAATGTTCCTGATCGCGGGCATCCTGCTGCTGTCGATCATCTATCTGCTGGCGGCCCAGGCCCTGCACGACGGCAACGGTCTGCCGTTCAAGATCCTCTCGGGGAAGTTCCAGGCCACCACGGGCTGGTGCAAGCTGCCCGCCGAGGGCACCGGCGACCAGTTCGGCGAGGCGGTCGCCCGGTGCTTCGCCCAGCAGCGGGAGGTGGCGCTGAACGATTTGCTGCGCCGCTCCCTCTTCGCGCTGCTGGGCCTGAGCATCATCGCCTTCGCCTTCGGCTACGCGATGGCGGGCCGGGTCCTGTCCCCGCTGGGCCGGATCACCCGTACCGCCCGCCAGGTCGCCGGTTCGGACCTCTCGCGCCGGATCCAGCTGGACGGCCCGGAGGACGAGCTGAAGGAGCTGGCGGACACCTTCGACGAGATGCTGGCCCGGCTGGAGCGGGCCTTCAGCGCCCAGCAGCGGTTCGTCGCCAACGCGTCGCACGAGCTGCGGACCCCGCTGGCGATCAACCGCACCCTGCTGGAGGTCCATCTCTCGGACCCGGGCGCCCCGGCGGAGCTGCGGCAGCTCGGCAAGACGCTGCTGGCGACCAACGAGCGGAGTGAGCAGCTCGTGGAGGGTCTGCTGCTGCTGGCCCGGAGCGACAACCAGATCGTCGAGCGCAAGCCGGTGGACCTGGCCGAGGTGGCCACCCGGGCCGTGGACCAGACCCGGAGCGAGGCCGACGAGCGAGGCGTGGAGATCCGGGGGGAGCGTACGCCGGCGGTCGTCCAGGGCAATGGTGTGCTCCTGGAGCGCATCGCGCTCAATCTGGTGCAGAACGCCGTCCGGTACAACGTTCCGGACGGGGGCTGGGTCGAGGTGGCCACGAGGACGGAGCCCGGCCGGGCGGTCCTGGTCGTGGAGAACACGGGCCCGATGGTCCCGGCGTACGAGATCGACAATATCTTCGAGCCGTTCCGCAGACTGCGGCAGGAGCGGACGGGGAGCGACAAGGGTGTCGGTCTCGGTCTGTCGATCGTCCGGTCGGTGGCTCGGGCCCACGGGGGACGTATCATCGCGGAGCCCCGGGAGGGCGGTGGACTCGTGATGCGCGTCACTCTGCCGCTCTGAGTCCGGCCCGGGTCGCTGACCGTGATCACATGCGTGCAGGAAGTCCGTTCGCTTTTGGCGGAATTTTCGGGACCTGTTCCCGGGTTGCCCATGTGTGATCGATCACAGGGACGATTTTCGGACCATCCACTCTCCGTGATCATGCACCTTCCGGAAAGCCGGGAAAAGTCCGGGTTTCCGGGGGTCGGGATCACGGGAAGTACACGGGGTGGCGCCCGTGAGCTGCGACATTCGGATCGTGTACGGTCCCCATCGCCATCCAACCCGATCACTCCCGAGGGATCCGGTTGGGTGTCGATTGAGTAACAGACCTTGATGTGAGGCAAAATCTCCGCCTCAGGTCGGGCACAAGTCCGGCCTCTCACGCGTTACGTGCGCTGGAGACACCGCAATCACACCCAGAGGGGGAGAGCGACACATGGCAACGGACTACGACACCCCACGCAAGACCGACGACGATGTCGATTCGGACAGCCTTGAGGAACTGAAGGCCCGCCGGAACGACAAGTCGACCTCGACCGTCGACGTAGACGAGTTCGAGGCCGCCGAGGGCATGGAGCTGCCCGGCGCGGACCTCTCCAACGAGGAGCTGGCCGTCCGGGTGCTGCCCAAGCAGGCCGACGAGTTCACCTGCATGAGCTGCTTCCTGGTCCATCACCGCAGTCAGCTGGCCCGTGAGAAGAACGGTCAGCCGATCTGCCGCGACTGCGAGTAAGGTCCGGTCGGCCGTGGCAGGCGAGACACCGTCGCGGAAGCGGCGTTTCCGGCGTCAGAAGCCGTCGGAGACGTATCAGGGCGGTTCGGGACCGTCCGGGGCTCCAGAGCCCTCGGACGAGCGCTCGGCCGCCCTCCTGCCCCATGCCGTGGGAGACGACGGGCGAGGCCCAGCGGCCTCGCCTGAGACCCTCCCGGCGCTTCCCCACCAGGGAGCGGAGACGGCGGACGGGCCCCCGGCGAAATCCGGACGACTGGCCGGTGTGCGCGCGGGCGTACGCAGAAGCGGTCAGGGCGCCCGGGCCGCCGTCGGCTACCTCGCCGACCGGATCATCGACAACGCGCCGCGTATCCCGGTACGCGATCTGACGACCCTGCGCGCGCAGTTCCCGGGGCTGGGCCCCGAGCAGCTCGCCGACAAGCTGGTAGCGGGCGCGGCGAACGGCACGGCCACGGTCGGGGCGGGCGTCGGAGCCGCCGCGATGCTTCCCGTACCGCCCGCGATGCCCGCCGAGCTGGCCACCGAGATCACCGGCGTGGCGGCGATAGAGCTGAAGCTGATCGCCGAGCTGTACGAGGTCTACGGCCTCCGCCCGCCGGGCACGCTCAAGGAGCGCAGCACCATCTATCTGGCCACCTGGTCGGAGGAGCGCGGCATCGACGTGACCAAACCGTCGACGTACAAGAACGCCGCTCTCGTCAGCAGCGGACTCAAGCGCGAGCTGCGCCAGCAGATCATGAAGCGGATGATCCGGAACCTGCCGAATCTGCTGCCCTTCATGGTCGGGGCGGCCGTCGGCGCCGTGATCAACCGCCGGGACACCCGCCAGCTCTCCGAGCGCATCCGCAAGGACCTGCGGGTCCGCCAGGTGCCGTGGGACGCGCTGGAGGCCCTTCCGCCGCTGGAGCAGCCCAAGGAGCTGGAACGGCCCGCCGAGCAGGTCGCCCGCCGCGGCGAGCCGGAGCGCTGAGGGCCCGACGGCCGGTCCGGACGATCAGCCCGAGAGCGCGGCGGCCAGCGCCTGGGGGTCGCGGGTCGACAGATAGACGTACGGCGTCGGGTCGGCCGGGTCGGTGACCTCGATCCGGACCGCGGTCGGCACGTAGCTGCGCAGCAGCATGAAGGCGCGCGGATCCGCCTTGTACGAGCGCCAGGCCCGGGCCTCCTCGGGATCCAGCACCTCCGGCTCGCCGAGCGCCGTGAGCGGGATCCTGGCGTCCCCCGCGACCAGGGACCCGGCGACCACCCGGATCCGGGCGGAGCCGTACGAACTCACCACGGCCCCGGCCAGCAGCGATACGACGATCACCGTGATCAGCGTCGCCAGCAGGCCGACCGGGAAGACGGTGAGTCCGCCGGTGAGCCCGAGCAGCAGAACGATCACCCACCACAGGGGCGGGGCGGTCAGACGTTCGTCGTAGCGGGGCGCGGCGGCGGATGAGGGCTGCATGCGGCCAAGTCTGGCAGGGGCCCCGGCGGGTCCGGCCCGCGGGTACGGCCCGGCGCCCGGGGCTCGTACGGATGTCCGGACCGCCCGCCGCTGCGGACCGGTGGGCAGGGTTCGAACGGGGCGTGCGCGGGTGTGCGCCGACGGCTCGCGTGAGCCGACCGGCCGACCGCGGGTAAGGTCTGCGCCTGTGAGCACCGCTAATCCACCGGGTCCCGACCCCTCGCCGACGGGTCCGGCGACCGCCCGTATGTCGCCCCTGACGCCTCCGGCCGACGCCGTACCCCCGGTACGGCACCCCGAGGCCCCGGCACCCGGTGAGCCGCTCGGCACCCACTACGAGCAGTGCTTCGGCTGTGGCGGCGACCAGCCCCATGGTCTGCGGCTCGCGGCCCGGGCGGGCGAGGGCGTGAGCATCACGGCCGAGTTCACCGTACGGCCCGCCCATCAGGGCGCCCCCGGCCTGGCCCACGGCGGGGTGCTGACCACCGCCCTCGACGAGTCCCTGGGCTCCCTGACCTGGCTGCTGCGGACGATCGCCGTCACCGGCCGGCTGGAGACCGATTTCGTCGCGCCGGTCCCGGTGGGCACGGCGCTCTTCCTCCGGGCCGAGGTGACCGCGGTGGCCGGACGGAAGATCTACGCCCGGGCCGAGGGCCGGATCGGCGGCCCCGACGGACCGCTCGCCGTCCGGGCGAAGGCCCTCTTCATCGAGGTCGGGGTCGATCACTTCATCGACCACGGCCGCCCGGAGGAGATCGAGGCCGCCATGGCCGACCCCGACCAGATCCGCCGCGCACGCGCTTTCGAGGTGAACCCCTGACATGTCCATCGCTGCCAGCCCCCCCGGCCCGCACGACGCCCTCGACGTACTGATCCGCCGGGTCGATCCGGAGGTGCCGCTGCCGTCCTACGCGCACCCCGGCGACGCCGCCGCCGATCTGGTCACCCGCGAGGCGGCCGAGCTGGCCCCCGGCGAGCGGGCCGTGCTGCCGACGGGGGTCTCGATCGCCCTGCCCGACGGGTACGCCGCCTTCGTCCATCCGCGATCCGGCCTCGCGGCCCGCTGCGGAGTAGCCTTTGTGAATGCCCCGGGGACGATTGACGCCGGGTACCGTGGGGAAATCAAGGTGATCGTGATCAATCTCGATCCGCGCGAGAGTGTGCGGTTCGAGCGCTTCGACCGCATCGCCCAGCTGGTCGTCCAGAAGGTCGAGAAGGTGCGCTTCCACGAGGTGGCGGAGCTTCCCGGCTCGGCACGGGCCGAGGGGGGCTTCGGGTCCACCGGCGGCCATGCCGCCGTGGGCGGCCGTACGGATGGTTCAACGGGTGGGAATCGATACGCTTCCGTCGTATCCGACCGGGAAGGACAGTGACGTGTTCGGACGTCGCAAGAAGAGTGGTTCCGCGAGCGACGCGGACGCGGCCGGCGAGACCGAGCAGGTCGAAGCGGCCCTGGACGGGCCCGGCGCGGAGGACTCCGCCGACGCCGAAGACGCCCCCCGGCGGGTGAACCTTCCCCCGGCCCCGCGGCCCGACGGCCCCTGGGACGAGTCCGAGGTGTCCAAGGCCGCCGAGGGCCGGGTGGACCTGGGTGGTCTCTTCGTGCCCGGAGTCGAGGGCATGGAGCTGCGGGTCGAGGTCGCCGGTGACGCGATCGTCGCCGCCACGGTCGTCCTGCGGGACAGCGCGATCCAGCTCCAGGCGTTCGCGGCGCCGAAGAAGGAAGGCATCTGGGGCGAGGTCCGCGAGGAGATCGCCGGCGGTATCACCCAGCAGGGCGGGGTGATCGACGAGGTCGAGGGCCCGCTCGGCTGGGAGCTGCGGGCGCAGGTGCCGGTCCAGCTCCCGGACGGCACGGGCGGGGTCCAGCTGGTGCGCTTCGTCGGGGTCGACGGGCCGCGCTGGTTCCTCCGCGGCGTCATCTCGGGCCAGGGCGCGGTCCAGCCGGAGGCGGCCGGGCTGCTGGAGCAGATCTTCCGCGACACGGTCGTGGTCCGCGGTGACGGGCCGATGGCCCCGCGTGACCCGATCGTCCTCAAGCTCCCCGAGGACGCCCAGATGGTGCCCGAGGGCGTCCAGCAGGAGGAGCAGGCGACCTCCCGCTTCTCCGGCGGCATGGGCCAGCTCCAGCGGGGTCCGGAGATCACCGAGGTCCGCTGACCCGCCGCACCGGCGTCGTACCGCGTCCGACGGGCCGCGTCCCCCTTTTCCACAGGGGGGTGCGGCCCGTCGTCGTACCCCGTAACGTGCCGGTCACAGCACTAGGTCGTGTCTGACAAACAGCGCCGTCCGTCCGCAGGGCGGGGCCCGCGGCGTCCGGTGCGGGCGATCCGCGACGGCGGTGGAGGTCCCCCCGGCGAAGCCGGGGGGCGGTCTCCCTCGTACGGGACGTACTGGGGAAACCCCGACAACGCCGGGGGTACCACCCGTGCCCGAAGGGCTAGGTGGAGAGCGCGCGTGCCGGGCGTCGCGGGCCAGGCGGTTTGACGACCCGGCCCATATCGCCGGTGCCCCGCGGGGCCGCGGCGGCCCGCGCCGTCCGCGGACCGGCTACGGGACGGCCGGGTAAGGAGCTGTGCGGTGTACGGGAACGACAAGGGGGATCTCATGAGTACGGACGAGAGCACGGAAGCGACGGCCGCGGCGGGTACGGCGGTGGCCGAGGAGCCGATGGTGCGGGTCGAGGACCTGCACCGGACGTACGGCTCCGGCGCCGGGGCGGTGCACGCGCTGCGCGGGGTCTCCTTCGAGGTGCCCCGGGGCGAGCTGGTGGCGCTGAAGGGCCGCTCCGGGTCGGGGAAGACGACGCTGCTGAATCTCGTGGGCGGTCTCGACACCCCCGACGGGGGACGGATCCGGCTGGACGGCACGGATCTCTCCGGGCTGGGCGAGAACGAGCTGCTGGAGCTGCGGCGGGACCGGATCGGCTTTGTCTTCCAGTCGTTCGGGCTGATCCCGATCCTGACCGCCGCGGAGAACGTGGGGGTGCCGCTGCGGCTGCGGGGCGCCCCAGTCCGGGAGCGGGACGAGCGGGTGGAGCTGCTGCTCTCCCTGGTCGGCCTGGCGGACCACGCGGCCCAGCGCCCCACGGAGCTCTCCGGCGGCCAGCAGCAGCGGGTGGCCATCGCCCGGGCGCTGGCCAATCGCCCGGCCCTGCTGATCGCGGACGAGCCGACCGGTCAGCTCGACGCGGAGACCGGGCTCTCGGTGATGGAGCTGTTGCGCGCGGTGGTCCGGGCCGAGGGGGTGACGGCGCTGGTCGCCACCCATGACGCCCAGCTGCTCGGTCTGGCGGACCGGGTGCTGGAGCTGCACGACGGCGGGATAGCCGAGACGGCCGCCGCCGGGGCCGCCCGGGACTGACTGCCGTCCGCCCGGCCCGTCGGCGGAGCGGCCAGGGCCGTCCCGGGGTGGTCACGCGGTACGGGTGGGGCGGATGGACATCAGAATCGCGTCAATACCGTCCCTCCCGCCCACCCTCCACCCGATTTGCCCGTTTCCTTCGCCGTATCGTCGTCGCAGCGTAGGAGCGGTACGGCGAGAACGCCCGACCGCCTTGTGAAAGACAATGGGGCCATGGCACGCGGCAAGCTTCGGATCTATCTCGGCGCGGCACCGGGCGTGGGCAAGACCTACGCCATGCTCTCCGAGGCCCATCGCCGGGTGGAGCGGGGCACGGACTGCGTGGTCGCCTTCGTGGAGCACCACGACCGGCCGCGTACCGAGGTGATGCTGCACGGCCTGGAGCAGATCCAGCGCCGGGAGCTGGAGTACCGGGGCGCGACGTTCACCGAGATGGATGTGGACGCGGTCCTGGAGCGCCGTCCGGCGGTCGCGCTGGTGGACGAGCTGGCGCATACGAATGTGCCGGGTTCGCGCAACGCCAAGCGCTGGCAGGACGTGGCGGAGCTGCTGGCCGCCGGGATCGATGTGATATCGACGGTCAACATCCAGCACTTCGAGTCCCTCGGGGACGTGGTGGAGTCGATCACCGGCGTCCGGCAGCGGGAGACCGTACCGGACGAGGTGGTGCGGCGGGCGGAGCAGATCGAGCTGGTGGACATGGCGCCGCAGGCGCTGCGCCGCCGGATGGCCCACGGCAATATCTACAAGCCCGACAAGGTCGACGCGGCCCTGTCGAACTACTTCCGGCCGGGCAATCTGACTGCGTTGCGCGAACTGGCCCTGCTCTGGGTGGCCGACCGGGTCGACGAGTACCTCCAGCAGTACCGGGGCGAGCACAACATCCGCTCGACCTGGCAGGCGCGGGAGCGCATCGTCGTCGGGCTGACCGGCGGGCCGGAGGGCCGGACCCTGATCCGGCGGGCGGCCCGGATGGCGGCCAAGGGGTCGGGCAGCGAGATCCTGGCCGTCTACATCGCCCGCAGCGACGGGCTGACCTCGGCGTCGCCGAAGGAGCTGGCGGTCCAGCGCACCCTGGTCGAGGATCTCGGAGGGACGTTTCACCATGTGATAGGCGACGACATCCCCTCGTCGCTGCTGGAGTTCGCCCGGGGCGTCAACGCCACCCAGATCGTGCTGGGCTCCAGCCGCCGCAAGACCTGGCAGTACATCTTCGGCCCCGGGGTGGGGGCGACGGTGGCCCGGGAGTCCGGGCTCGACCTCGATGTCCATATCGTCACCCATGACGAGGCGGGGAAGGGCCGGGGGCTGCCGGTCGCGCGCGGGGCCCGGCTCGGCCGGTCCCGGATCATCGCGGGCTGGCTGATCGGGGTGGCCGTCCCCCTGCTGCTGTCGCTGCTGCTGAACGCGATGGACGACAGCCTCGGGCTGGCCAACGACGTACTGCTCTTCCTCTTCGCCACGGTGATGGCGGCGCTGCTGGGCGGGCTGCTCCCGGCGCTGGCGTCGGCCGCCGTGGGTTCCGTCCTGCTGAATTACTACTTCACCCCGCCCGTGCACACCCTGACCGTGTACGACCCGAAGAACATCGTGGCCATCGTCATCTTCTTCGCCGTGGCGGTCGCGGTGGCGTCCGTGGTGGACCTGGCGGCCCGCCGGACCCATCAGGCGGCCCGGCTGCGCGCCGAGTCCGAGATCCTCTCCTTCCTCGCCGGGAGCGTGCTCCGCGGGGAGACGTCGCTGGACGCGCTGTTGCAGCGGGTGCGGGAGACCTTCGGGATGGAGTCGGTGGCGCTGCTGGAGCGGACCAGCGACGTCGACCCGTGGACCACGGCCGGGAGCGTCGGCCCCCGGTCGGTCGTCAGGCCCGAGGACGCCGATGTGGACATGCCGGTCGGGGACCATATGGCGCTGGCGCTCTCGGGGCGGGTGCTGCCCGCCGAGGACCGCCG
Organism: Streptomyces sp. NPDC006798; assembly: GCF_040635975.1. Lineage (NCBI taxonomy): Bacteria > Bacillati > Actinomycetota > Actinomycetes > Kitasatosporales > Streptomycetaceae > Streptomyces > Streptomyces sp. NPDC006798. The sequence continues at coordinate 59,879 of NZ_JBEYIS010000008.1, read as the reverse complement.
GGTGCTGGCCGCGTTCGCGGCCCAGGCGGCCGTCGTCCTCGACCGCCAGCGGCTGGTCGGCGAGGCCGAGGAGGCTCGCAGACTGGCCGAGGGCAACCGGATCCGTACGGCCCTGCTCGCCGCCGTCAGCCATGATCTGCGGACCCCGCTGGCGGCGATCAAGGCGGCCGTCAGCTCACTCCGCTCCGACGACGTGGCCTGGTCCGACGAGGACGAGGCGGAGCTGCTGGCGGGGATCGAGGACGGCGCGGACAGACTTGACCATCTTGTGGGCAATCTCCTCGACATGTCCCGTCTCCAGACGGGTACGGTCACCCCGTTGATGCGGGTGACCGATCTCGACGAGGTGGTGCCCATGGCCCTGGTCTCCGTCCCCATCGAGAGTGTGGAGCTGGACATCCCGGAGACGCTGCCGATGGTCACCGTGGACCGGGGGCTGCTGGAGCGCGCGGTGGCGAACATCGTCGAGAACGCGGTCAAGTACAGCCCGGAGGCGACCGCGGTGGCGGTCTCGGCGAGCACGCTCGGCGACCGGGTGGAGGTCCGGGTCGTGGACCGGGGCCCCGGGGTGCCGGACGACGAGAAGGAGCGGATCTTCGAGCCGTTCCAGCGGTACGGGGACGCCCCGCGCGGCGCCGGGGTGGGACTGGGCCTCGCGGTGGCCCGGGGCTTCGTCGAGGCCATGGGCGGCACGCTGTCGGCCGAGGACACCCCGGGCGGCGGGATGACCATGGTCCTCACGCTCACCGTGGCCCCCGGCACGGCACCGGTGACACCTGATCTCCCCGCGCAGGTCACCTCGTGAGCCGTGGCCGGGACCGGCGGCCCGGTGGCCGCCCCCGCCGTGCCGACCCCGGCGGCGAACCCATCCGTGACACCGCAGACAGCGACGGAACCCCGCGGACCCCGCGGCACCTGAAGGACAGAAAGGCGGGCCAGTGATGACCAGGGTGCTGGTGGTCGACGACGAGCCGCAGATCGTACGCGCCCTCGTGATCAACCTGAAGGCGCGCAAGTACGAGGTGGACGCCGCGCCGGACGGGGCGACCGCCCTCCAGCTGGCCGCCGCCCGCCATCCGGATGTGGTCGTCCTCGATCTGGGCCTGCCCGACATGGACGGCGTCGAGGTGATCAAGGGGCTGCGAGGCTGGACCCGGGTGCCGATCCTGGTGCTCTCCGCCCGGCACACCTCGGACGAGAAGGTGGAGGCGCTGGACGCGGGCGCCGACGACTACGTCACCAAGCCGTTCGGCATGGACGAGCTGCTGGCCCGGCTGCGGGCGGCGGTCCGCCGGGCCGAGCCGGTGGGCGGTGGCGACGACGACATGGTCGTGGTGGAGACCGAGGGGTTCACGGTCGATCTGGCCGCGAAGAAGGTCAATCGCGACGGGCGCGACGTCCGGCTGACGCCGACCGAGTGGCATCTGTTGGAGGTGCTGGTCCGCAACACGGGCCGGCTGGTCAGCCAGAAGCAGTTGCTGCAGGAGGTGTGGGGTCCCTCGTACGGGACGGAGACCAACTACCTCCGGGTCTACATGGCGCAGCTCCGGCGGAAGCTGGAGGCCGATCCGTCGCACCCCAAGCACTTCGTGACCGAGCCGGGGATGGGCTACCGCTTCGAGCGGTAGCGCTCCGGGCGCCCCCGGTGACCTCGCCCCCGGCCCGTCGGCGGGGTTGTCCACAGGCCGCCGACGGGCCGGGCCGGGGGTCGGCCGCGGCCGGTACGCTTGCTGCATGAGTGCACCTCCTACCGGGTCCGGGGCGTCCGGGACCGGCTCCGGACCGGGCGATCAGGCGGCGAAACCGGCCGGCCGTCTCCGCCGTATGTTCGACCGGCTGTCCAGCTCCCGGCAGGACCAGGAGTCCGCGGAGCTGCGGGAGGACGCACAGCTGTCCGGGTGCACCCGGATCGCCGAATGCGGCGATCGCCAGATCGTCCGGGTGACTGGTACGTTGCGCACGGTGACCCTGCGCCCGAGGGCCGGGGTGCCCGCCCTGGAGGCGGAGCTGTTCGACGGCACCGCCCCGCTGGACATCGTCTGGCTGGGACGCCGCTCGATCGTCGGCATCGAGCCGGGCCGCAGGATGATCGCCTCGGGGCGGATATCCATGGCCCATGGCCGTCGTGTGCTGTTCAACCCCAAATACGAACTCCGACCGCTCGGACAGGAGTAGCCGGTGACGTCTTTCGACAAGCCGACCACCACATCGTCACCTTCGTCCACTCCGGACGCGGCATCCTCCGGGGAGACCGCGCCGCCGGAGCCGGGCGACGGGCGGGACACCGCCGCCCCCGGCGCTGCCTCCCAGGACCCGGCCGACGTCAAGGCGGTCACCGAGGCCGCGCTGTTCGACGCGTTCGGCGGCATCCGGGGCATGGTCGAGACGGTGGTCCCGGGGCTGCTCTTCGTCACCATCTACACGATCAACCAGGATCTGCACTCGTCGGCGATCGCCGCCCTGGTGGTCTCCCTGGTGCTGGTCGCGGCCCGGCTGGTCCTCAAGGGCACGGTCAAGCACGCGTTCAGCGGGGTCTTCGGCGTCGCGTTCGGTGTGGTCTTCGCGATGATGACCGGCAATGCCAAGGACTTCTATCTGCCGGGCATGCTCTACACCACGGGTCTCGGGGTGGCGTACATCGCGACCGCGGTCGCCGGGGTGCCGCTGATCGGGCTGATGCTGGGTCCGGTCTTCAAGGAGAACCTCTCCTGGCGGACCCGTAACCCGGGCCGGAAGAAGGCGTACACCAAGGCGAGCTATGCCTGGGGCGCGATCCTGCTGGCCAAGTCGGCGATCCTCTTCCCGCTGTACTGGTGGGCGGACACCACCCAGCTCGGCTGGGTCCTGGTGGCGCTGAAGATCCCGCCGTTCCTGCTGGCCGTCTATCTGACCTGGGTCTTCCTGGCGAAGGCGCCGCCGCCGATCGATGTCTTCGCCGAGATGGAGGCGGAGGAGCGGGCCGAACGCGAGCGGAAGGCGTCGGCCACCGGGCAGCACACGGCAGAGCAGAACGCCGTCAGGCGGAGCGAAGACTGACCCGGAGGGCCCGGCCTCCGGAGTCATCGGCCCCGCGAGATCCGGCCCCGGCCCCGGCCAAAGTCCGGAACGGTGAATTCCGACCGCTGGGCGGACGGCGGGGACCGGTCGCCGGACAACGGCCGGCCGCCCCGCCCGGCTCCCGGAGGCGTTCGTACCGCCCCGCGCGGGCCGTTCGGCCCCGGTCACGATCTCATCAAGTCCGGGGCGAACACGTGCTCAGGCCCGGTGCACTCTGCAACGATCCCAGCTCGAAAGCGTTTTCGGGGGTGGCCCTTCAGGGGCTCATGGGGGATGTCGGGTGCCGGTCTTTCTGTTCCACCGTGCGCGTGGTCATCGGCTGCTGCTCTCGGCGGCCCTGCTCGCCGTATTGCTGACCACATCGGTCCTGGCCGCGCTCGCGGCCTTCGCCGGGTCCGTCGGGGACGCCGGGCTGCGGCACGCGCTCAAGACCAGGGACGCCACTTCGGCGTCCCTGATCGTGACGGCGGAGGACTCGTCCGCCGACCGTACGGCCGCCGCCGAGGGCGCCCGGCGCGGGGCGCAACGCGCCTTCGACGGGCTGCCCGTCACGCTGCGCCCGTTCGAGCGCTCCGCGCCGTACTCACTCCCCCGGTCGCTCCAGCCGCCCGCCGCCCGGGCCGGTGAGCCGGATCTGACCATGCTGGCGGTGGCCGACCGGTCGAAGGTGCGGCTGGTGTCGGGTGCCTGGCCCTCGGCGGGCGGCACGTCCGCGGTGGAGGTCGCTCTGCCGGAGACGGCGGCCCGCGCCCTGCGGCTGACGCCGGGCCCCCGGGTACTGACTCTCGCCAGCAGGCTCGGCGGTCCGCCGGTGAAGATCCGGGTGACCGGGGTGTACCGGGTGGCCGACCGTGACGATCCGTACTGGCGGCTGGACGAACTCGGTGGCCGCGGGGTGCGGACCGAGGTCTTCACCACCTACGGCCCTCTGCTCACCGACCCCCGGTCCCTGGCCTCGGACTCGGTCGCCGGGGGCGGTCTCGCCTGGCTGGCGACCGCCGACTTCGGCCCCCTCACCGCCGACCGGATCGATGCCCTCCGCTCGGCCGCGCGTGACAGTCAGAAGCTGCTGAGCGCCCAGCCGGGGCTGAAGGGCGGGGTGGTCGCCAAAACGTCACTGCCGGAGGTGCTCGACCAGTTGGAGCGGGCGCTGCTGGTCGCCCGGGCGACCCTGCTGATCGTCTCCCTCCAGCTGGTGCTGCTGGCCGGATACACCCTGCTGCTGGTGGCCAGGCTGCTGAGTACGGAGCGGGAGGGCGAGACCCGGGTCCTGCTGGCCCGGGGCGCTTCGCGGAGCCGGATCGCCGGGCTCTCCGCCCTGGAGGCGCTGCTCCTGGCGTTGCCCGCGGCGGTCTGCGCGCCGCTGCTCGCCGGGCCGCTGACCGGGCTGCTGGCGGGGCAGGGGCTGCTGGCCCGGATCGGGCTGCGGGTGGACACGGCGCCGACGGTGACGGTCTGGCTGGTCGCGGCGGCCGTGGCGGTGGCCTGTGCGGCGGCGGTGGTCGCCCCGGCGATCGGCGCGGCCCGCCGGGACCGCGGCCGGGCCCGGGCGCTGCCCGCGCCGCTGCGGGCGGGCGCCGATATCGCGCTGCTGGCCGTGGCGGGTGTGGCGTACTGGCAGTTGGAGCGCCGGACCTCGGGCAGCGGCGCGCTCAGCGGCGACCGCGAGGGCGAGCTGGGGATCGATCCGCTGCTGGTGGTGGCCCCGGCGCTGGCGCTGCTCGCGGGGACCGTGGTGACGCTGCGGCTGCTGCCGCCCGCGGCCCGGCTGGCGGAGCGGCGGGCCGCGCGCGGCCGGAAGCTGACGGCGGCCCTCGCGGGCTGGCAGCTCAGCCGGCGCCCGGCCCGGGGCGCGGGGCCGGTGCTGCTGCTGGTTCTGGCGGTGGCGCTGGGCATGCTGGCGATCGGTCAGAGCGCTTCGTGGGACCGTTCCCAGGAGGATCAGGCGGACTTCCGGGCGGGTGCGCCGATCCGGATGACGGGCGGCGGCGCGGTCCAGTTCGGGCAGGGCGGGGTCTTCGACGGGATGCCCGGGGTGCGGGCGGCCGTTCCGGCGGCCCGGCAGTCGATGGGGCTGACCGGTGGCCGCCAGGCGACGGTGCTGGCGCTGGACACGGCCCGGGCGGCGGGCTCCGTCGACGGCGGCGGGGCAGGGGCCGGGCCGTTGCGGCTCCGCGACGATCTCGCGGCGGACGGGGACGCCCGGCGGCTGATCGCGGGCCTCGCGCCGCCCGCCGAGAGCCGGGCGGGGATCGTTCTGCCGGACGGGACCGAACGGGTCGAACTGGACATCACTCTGAGGTCGGCGTACGACGGTCCTTCCGGTACGGCGGCGTTGAAGTCGCAGTCGCCCGACGGCGATCCGGGGCTCTCCGCCACGGTCACCGTGGAGGACCGGTTCGGGATCCCGTACCGGCTCGATTCGGGCAGTCTGCGGCCGGACGGCAAGCGGCAGCGGGTGACGCTCGATCTGGCGAAGGCCGCGGACGCCCCGGTCGGCAGGCCCGCCGGGCCGCTGGCGCTGACCGCGATCGAGTTCGACGAGCCGGGCAATCCGGACCGGATCGCCGCCAAGCGGCTGACGGTCGGGGCGGTCCGGGCGGTCGGCGCGGACGGTGTCGCCCGGCCCGTCGCCGCCTCGAAGGGACTGAGCTGGCGGGGTACGGCCGTGCCGGCGATCGAGTCGGAAACCGCGGCCCCGGGTGACCGGCTGCCCGCCGTCTCCTCGGTCACCGCCACCCCGGGCGCCCTGCTCGATCTGCGCTATCACACGGGCACTTCGGCGTATCCGAGCGAGTGGGGACCCGACCGTTCGGTGACGGTCCGGGTAGCGGCCGGGCGCGGCCCGGCGCGGGAGCCGGGCGCGCTGGCGACCCCGGCGTTCCTGGAGGCGAGCGCCGCGAAGGTGGGTTCGCGGATCCAGGTCCCGATGCGGGGCGGCGACATCACGGTACGGATCACCGGGGTGCTGGGGGCCGTACCGACGACGGGCCCCGGCTCCGGGGATCCCACCGCGGCGGCCAAGCCCGAGCTGGACGGCGGCGCCCTGCTGCTCGATCTGCGGTCCGTGAACCGGGTCCTGGCCGAGCGCCCCGACTCGTCCTTCGCGCCCGGCGAGTGGTGGCTCTTCACCGAGCCGGGCCGGACGGGCTCGGTGGCCTCGGCCCTGCGCGACCGGGCCGAGATCGATCCGTCGCAGATCCAGGTACGGGACGAGATCGCCCGGGAGCTGCACGAGGATCCGCTGGGTGCCGGGCCGCAGTCGGCGCTGCTGGCGACGGCCGCGGTGGCGGCGCTGCTGGCGGCGGTCGGTTTCGGGGTCGGCACGGTGGGGGCGCTGCGGGAGCGCGCGGCGGAGTTCGCGGTGCTGCGGGCGCTGGGCGCGCCCCGGCGGCTGCCCGCCCGGCTGCTGGCGGTGGAGCAGTCGTTGCTGATCGGTCTCGGTCTGCTGATCGGGGCCGCGTTGGGGGCGGTGCTGACCCGGGCGGTCGTACCGCTGATCGTGCTGACCGGCCGGGCCACCCAGCCGGTGCCGGAGGTGCTGGTCCAGCTTCCGGTGGGACGGGTGGTGCTGCTGCTGGTGGGTGTGGCGGCGGCGCCGGTATTGATCGTGGCCGCGCTGATGCTGCGGCGGACCGACCCGGTGGCGGCGCTGCGCGGGCGAGGAGGCGAGTGACGATGAGGGGGAGGACGTCGGTGGTCGGGTGGCGTGCGCGCGCGGGGACCCGGGTCCTTGGAGCGCCGGAGTGCCGGGGCGCGGGGGCGCGTAGCGCCGGGACGGCGTACGCCTTCGGGTGCGGGCGCGTGGGCGCGGGCGCCCGTACGAGCCTGTGCGCCGGGCGGAACACGCCTACGCCGGGGAAGGTCGTCGTGCCGTTCGGCGCCGCCGGGACGGGGTCTTCCGGCGGGGCCGGGGAGCCGGGGCGTTCGTACCCGAGCCACGGAATCCACCGGAACCGCCGAACCGGCCGAACCGGCCGAACCGGCCCGAGTCTCCGGGGTGGTACGCGACCGGTTCCCGCGCCGTACGACGGTCCGGGCACTCCCCGCATACCGGCCGGCACAACCGGCCCGACAGGCACACCGGGCCCGGCCGGACCGGACGTCTCCGGCCGGACGACCCCGTCCGCGCGGCCCGGTCTCCGGTTCCGCTTCCGGCTGGTGTCCGGCCGGGACGGAGGGCGGTGGGCATGGTGAGGATCGTCGCTCCCTGGGTCAGGACCCGGCTGCGGACGGCGCCGCTCGCCGCGGTCTCCGTATTCGTCCTGGTCGGCATCACCGCCTTCCTCTGCGCGGCGTTCCCGCGCGCCGTCGACGCCTATGAGGGCGAGGGGGCGCGCCATGAGCTGACGGTCGCCGTGCCCGATCAGAGCGGCTTCCGGTTCAGCGCCGCCCCGGTGGCGCCGTACGATCCGGAGGATCCCGGGCTGCGGGCCTCGGTGACCCCGGCGAAGCTGGCCGAACAGCACCGCCGGATCGTGGGCTTGCTGCCGGATCCGCTGCGGACCGATCCGCGTGATTCGGCGCGCGGGGTGCGCAGCCAGGCTCCGGCCGAGGGCTGGGCGCCCGGACTGACCGTCCTGGACGGCGGTTCCCCGGTCTTCACCATCGCCGCGCAGTCGGCTCTCGCGGAGCACGCGACGGTACGGTCCGGCAGGCTGCCGAAGCCCCCGCCGACCTCGGCGAACCCGGCGGATGCGCCCGACGAGCCGGCCGAACCGGCCGAACCGCGCACGGACTCCGTCGAGGGCGTGGTGACCTCGGCCACCGCGAAGGCGCTGAACATCAAGGCCGGCACGGTCGTCACCATCGGCCGCCAGACCGCGGGCCCGCTGGTCGTCACCATCACCGGCATCGTGGACCCGGTCCGTCCGCAGAGCCCGTACTGGTCGGTCCTTCCGGTGCTGCGCACCCCGGGCTACCTCTATACGGAGGGGCCGCCTCCGCAGCCGTACTGGCACGGCGCGCTGCTGCTGCCGCCGGAGGCGGGCCCGGCGCTGCTCTCCCTGCCGAAGGAGGCGGAGCCGTACTGGAACGTCGCCGTCGATCCGCGCGGCCTCCACGCCGGTGACATCGAGGCGGCCGAGCGGGCGGTGGCGACGGTCGAGAGCGGCCCGATGCTGTCGGAGCTGCGGTCGGCGATCTCTCCCGAACTCCAGGTGACGACCGGACTGTCCGGGATCCTGGCGGACTACGCGAAGCTGCGGGGCGCGATCTCCCCGGTCGTCTCGGTCGCCGCGTTCGGGGTCGGCGGGGTGATCGCCGTGGTGCTGCTGACAGCCGGTGGTCTCGCGGCGTCGCGGCGCTCCACCGAGCTGGCGCTGCTGCGGGCCCGTGGCGGGTCGCTCCCCGGGATCGCGGCCCGGCTCGCCGCGGAGACCTCGGTCCCGGCGGTTCCGGCCGCCGTCGCCGGTGGCGCCCTCGCGATCGTCCTGGTGCCCGAGGGACGGCTGTGGCCCTCGGTGCTGGCCGTGGTCCTGGTGACGGTGGTCGCCTGCGGGGCGCTTCCGGCGCGGGCGGCCCTTGAGCACCGCAGACCACGTCCGGGCGGCCGGGCCGATGCCCCGGGCGGTCGGTCCCGGCGTCGTACGGTCGCCGAGCTGACCCTCCTGGCGCTGGCCGCGGCCGCGGTCGTGACCGTACGGCGCCGGGGCACCGGCGACGGCACAGACCAGGGCGTGGACCAGCTGGTCAGCGCCGCCCCGGTACTGCTCGGGGTGGCCGCCGCGCTCGTCCTCGTACGGCTCTATCCGCTGCCGCTGCGGCTGGCGGCACTGCCCGTGGCCCGACGGCGGGGCGCGATCGGCTTTCTGGCGCTGGCCCGGGCCGGGCGCGCCCCCGCCACGACCGTACTGCCGCTGCTCGCCCTGCTCCTGGCGCTGACCACGGCCGCTTTCGGCGGCTCGGTGCTGGCCGGGGTCGATGCCGCGCGGGACCGGGCGGCCGTGGTCTCGGTCGGCGCGGACGCCCGGATCGAGGCGGCGGGCGCGCTCCCCCGGGGGCTGGCGGACTCGGTACGGAAACTGCCGGGTGTGACGGGTGTGGTGGAGGTGTACCGGGAGACGGACGTCGGTCTGCGGGACGGCGACGACGCCGACGGGGTGACCCTGCTCGGCGCCGATCCGGCGGCCTACGCCCGGCTGGCCCGTGACCATGGTCTCGGCGGGTTCCCGGCGGACGCGCTGCGCGCCGGGGGCAAGGGCCCGGTGCCCGCGATCGTGTCGCCCGGCGTCGCGGAGCGGCTCGGCGACGGAGCCCGCGTCATCGGCCCGCTCAGCGCGCCGCTGAACGTCGAGGTGTCGGCCGTACGCACTGCCACGCCCGCACTCTCCGACGGGGAGTTCGTCCTGGTCGACACGGCGGCGCTGACCGGCCCGAGGGCCGCGACGACGCTGCTGGTGGCCGGGGGTTCGGTCGGCGGGGAGCGGCTGCGGGCCGCGGTCCGCGCGACCGGCGCGGCCGACGGGATCCGGGTGGCGCTGCGGGCGGAGGAGCGGAACGCCTTCGCCGAGTCGCCGGTCCAGACGGGGGCGGAGCGGGTCTACGCGGTCGCGGCGCTCGCGGCGGCCGGATACGCGGCGCTCGCCCTGCTGCTGGCGCTGATCCGGGCCGCTCCCGAGCGGGTGGCGCTGCTGGCCCGGCTGCGCACGATGGGCCTGACCCGGCGCCAGGGACGGCGGCTGCTGGTACTGGAGAATCTGCCGGGGTCGCTGCTGGCGGGTGCCGGGGGCGTCCTGGTGGGGTGGGTGGTAGTCCTCGTCCTCGCCCCGGGGATCGATCTGGCCCGGCTGGCCCGGGCGTCCGGCGGGATGGCGGCGGCCCGGGTACCGGCGGAGCTGACCACGGACCCGTGGAGCCTGCTGCTGCCGGGGGCGGGCGTGGTCCTGCTCGCGGCGGGTGTGGCGGCGGTCCAGGCATGGGCGGTCACCCGGCGCTCCTCGACGACCGAACTGAGGGTGGGAGACACACGATGACGGATCCGACGATCACGGAACGGGCCCCGGCCCCGGGGGCGGCCCCGGCCGCGCCGTCGGGGGCGACGCTGGCGGAGCTGGAGGAGCGGGTCGCGGCCCGCCGCGACGGGCCCCGATACGGGCACGACGCGCTGATCACCTGCGACCGGCTGGTCCGGATCTTCTCCACGGACGGCGTCGAGGTACAGGCCCTCCAGGGGCTCGATCTGCTCGTCCGGGAGGGCGAGCTGATGGCGCTGGTGGGCGCGTCGGGCAGCGGCAAGTCGACGCTGATGAACGTACTCGCCGGACTGGACGTCCCGACGGCGGGCGCGGCGGCGGTGGCGGGCTTCGACCTGCTCTCCATGGGCCCGAAGGAGCGGCTGCGCTACCGCCGGGACGTGGTGGGCTTCGTCTGGCAGCAGACGGCACGCAATCTGCTCCCCTATCTGACGGCGGCCCAGAACGTCGCACTGCCGCTCCAGTTGCGGGGGCGCGGCAAGGGCGACGCCGCCCGGCCCGGGGGCCGGGCGGCGAAGACGGCGCGGGTGGAGCTGCTGCTGGGTCTGATGGGGGTCGAGGAGTGCCGGGACCGCCGTCCGCACCAGATGTCGGGCGGCCAGCAGCAGCGGGTGGCGATCGCCGTGGCGCTGGCGAACGAGCCCTCCGTCCTGCTCGCCGACGAACCGACGGGCGAGCTGGACTCGCATACGGCGGAGCAGATCTTCGCGGCGTTCCGGCGGGCCAACGAGGAGCTGGGGACGACGATCGTGATCGTCACCCATGACCAGACGGTGGCGTCCGAGGTCCGCCGTACGGTGGCGATCCGGGACGGGCGCACCTCGACGGAGATCCTGCGCCGGACCGAGGTCGACTCGGCGACGGGTCAGGAATCGCTGGTGGCGCGGGAGTACGCGATGCTCGACCGGGCGGGGCGGCTCCAGCTCCCGGCGGAGTACACGGCGGCGCTGGGGATGCGGGACCGGGTGATGCTGGAGCTGGAGCACGACCACATCGGGGTCTGGCCGGACGACGCGTAGGGGACCGGGCGGGCGACCCGGGCCGGGTGACCGCACCGCCATCACCCCCGTAGCGTCGCCGTCTCCCGGCCCGTACCCCCGTTACGCCCCCGGGGCCGTCACCGGCCCCCGGGCCGTACCGCGACCGCGGCCGCGAATCGTCGGACCGTCGACCGCCCGGCCGCTAGTTGTCGTTGCGCGGCGACAGCAGGTCCTCCAGCTGCTCCTCGCGCGCGGGCGCCGCGACGAAGAGGAGTTCGTCGCCCGCCTCCAGTGTCTCCTCCGGGCTGGGGGTCAGTACCCGCGTCCCCCGGATGATCGTGACCAGGGTCGTATCCACCGGCCAGGCGACATCGCCGACCTGGGTGCCCGCGATCGGGGACTCCGGCGGCAGGGTCAGCTCGACCAGGTTGGCGTCGCCGTGGCTGAAGCGCAGCAGCCGGACCAGGTCGCCGACGCTCACCGCCTCCTCCACCAGGGCGGACATCAGCCGGGGGGTGGAGACGGCGACGTCGACGCCCCAGGACTCGTTGAAGAGCCATTCGTTCTTGGGGTTGTTCACCCGGGCGACGACCCGCGGAACCGCGTACTCCGTCTTCGCCAGCAGGGAGACCACCAGATTGACCTTGTCGTCGCCGGTGGCGGCGATGACCACATTGCAGCGCTGGAGCGCGGCCTCGTCCAGGGACGTGATCTCGCAGGCGTCGGCGAGCAGCCACTCCGCCTGCGGTACCCGCTCCACCGAGATCGCGGTGGGCGCCTTGTCGACGAGGAGCACCTCGTGCCCGTTCTCCAGGAGTTCGCCCGCGATGGAACGGCCCACCGCGCCGGCCCCGGCGATAGCTACCCGCATCAGTGACCGACCTCCTCGTCGGGGCCTTCCGCGAAGGCCGCCTCGACCTTCTCGATCTCGTCCGTACGCATCATCACGTGGACGAGGTCGCCCTCCTGCAGCACGGTCTGCGAGGTGGGCAGCACCGCCTCTCCCAGCCGGGTGAGGAAGGCGACCCGTACCCCGGTCTCCTCCTGGAGCCGGCTGATCTTGTGGCCGATCCAGGCGGGCGAGGTGTGGACCTCGGCGAGCTGGACGCCGCCGCTGGGGTCCCGCCACAGCGGCTCGGCGCCGGACGGCAGCAGCCGCCGCAGCATCTGGTCCGCGGTCCAGCGGACGGTGGCCACGGTGGGGATGCCGAGCCGCTGGTAGACCTCGGCGCGCCGGGGGTCGTAGATCCGGGCCGCGACGTTCTCGATGCCGAACATCTCACGGGCGACCCGGGCCGCGATGATGTTGGAGTTGTCGCCGCTGCTGACCGCGGCGAAGGCACCGGCTTCCTCGATCCCCGCCTCGCGCAGGGTGTCCTGGTCGAACCCGACGCCGGTGACCCGCCGCCCGCCGAAACCGGAGCCCAGGCGGCGGAAGGCCGTGGGATCACGGTCGATCACCGCGACCGTGTGCCCCTGCTGCTCCAGGGTCTGCGCGAGAGCGGCTCCCACTCGCCCGCAACCCATGATGACGATGTGCACGACCGTCCTTCCACCCGTCCCTATTCTTTACTGGTTTTTTGGACTTTATGTGCTTTCCCGCACATTCACCCGGAGCGCCCTTCGATTTTTTACCGAGACTTAAAGGTCTCCGGGATTAAAGGGTCTCAGACCGCGGCCAAAGCTACACAGTCGCCGTCCCGGCGGGGGCACCGGTACTACTGGAGGGGAGGATTCCGCCCGGTCAGGGCGCCGAACGGCGGTGATACCGACCCCGATAGCGGCGATTACGCCCGCGTTCCGTCCCGGTACCCGGGCGGCGGGTGGGCTGTGCCGAATCGAACGCTTACGATCCTCTCCGTGTCCAAACTGACCGACCTGCCCAAACGCATCCTCATCGGCAGGGCCCTCCGCAGCGACCGGCTGGGCGAGACGCTTCTCCCCAAGCGCATCGCACTGCCCGTCTTCGCCTCCGATCCGTTGTCCTCGGTGGCGTACGCCCCGGGCGAGGTGCTGCTGGTCCTCTCGATCGCGGGCGTGTCGGCGTACAGCTACAGCCCGTGGATCGCGCTGGCGGTCGTGGTGCTGATGTTCACGGTGGTCGCCTCGTACCGCCAGAACGTGCACGCCTACCCCAGCGGGGGCGGCGACTACGAGGTCGCCAACACCAATCTCGGACCCAGGGCCGGACTGACCGTGGCCAGCGCGCTGCTGGTGGACTACGTCCTCACGGTCGCGGTGTCGATCTCCTCCGGGGTGGAGAACCTGGGCTCGGCGATCCCGTTCGTGATCGAGAACAAGGTCCTCTTCGCCGTCCTGATCATCGTGCTGCTGACCCTGATGAATCTGCGCGGGGTCCGGGAATCGGGCAAGCTCTTCGCGATCCCGACGTATGTCTTCGTCGCCGCGGTCTTCGCGATGATCGCCTGGGGCGCGTACCGGGGACTCGTACTCGACGAGACGATGAAGGCGCCGACCGCGGACTTCGAACTGAAGGCCGAGGAGGCCGGGCTCGCCGGATTCGCGCTGGTCTTTCTGCTGCTGCGGGCGTTCTCCTCCGGTTGCGCGGCCCTGACCGGGGTGGAGGCGATCAGCAACGGCGTTCCCGCGTTCCGCCGGCCGAAGTCGAAGAACGCGGCGACGACCCTGGCGCTGATGGGCGTCCTGGCCGTGACGATGTTCTGCGGGATCATCGGACTGGCCATGGCGTCGGATGTGCGGATGGCCGAGAAACCGGCCCAGGAACTGCTGGAGAACGGGGCTCCGGTCGGCGGCGACTACGTCCAGGATCCGGTGATCTCCCAGGTCGCGGCGGCGGTCTTCGGCGACGGCACGTTCTTCTTCGTCCTGCTGGCGGCGGCTACCGCGTTGGTCCTCTTCCTCGCCGCCAACACCGCGTACAACGGCTTTCCGCTGCTCGGCTCGATACTGGCGCAGGACCGCTATCTGCCCCGGCAGCTGCACACCCGGGGCGACCGGCTGGCGTTCTCCAACGGCATCGTGGCGCTGGCGGGCGCGGCGATCCTGCTGGTCTGGGTGTACGGGGCGGACTCGACCAAGCTGATCCAGCTCTACATCGTCGGGGTCTTCGTCTCCTTCACCCTCAGCCAGACCGGCATGGTCCGGCACTGGAACCGCCATCTGCGGACCGAGAAGAACCCGGCCCGGCGCCGCCGGATGATCCGCTCCCGGGCGATCAACGCCTTCGGGGCGTTCTTCACCGGCCTGGTGCTGGTGGTGGTGCTGGCGACGAAGTTCACCCACGGGGCGTGGGTGGCGCTGCTGGGCATGGTCTTCTTCTACGCGGTGATGAGCGCGATCCGCCGCCACTACGACCGGGTCGCGGCGGAGATCGCGGCGGCCGAGGAGCCCAGCGACGACAGCGTCCGGCCGTCCCGGGTGCATGCCGTGGTGCTGGTCTCCAAGGTGCACCGGCCGACCCTGCGGGCGCTGGCCTACGCCAAGCTGATGCGGGTGGACAAGCTGGAGGCGGTGAGCATCAACGTCGACCCGCAGGAGACCAGGGCGCTGCGGGAGGACTGGGAGCGGCGGGGCATCAACGTACCGCTGAAGATCCTCGACTCCCCGTACCGGGAGATCACCCGGCCGGTGATCGAATATGTGAAGGGACTGCGCCGGGAGAGCCCGCGGGACGTGGTCAGCGTCTTCATCCCCGAGTACGTGGTGGGGCACTGGTACGAGCATCTGCTGCACAACCAGAGCGCCCTGCGGCTGAAGGGCCGGCTCCTCTTCACCCCCGGAGTGATGGTGACCTCGGTGCCGTACCAGCTGGTGTCGTCGGAGGCGGCGCGCGAGCGGGCCCGTAAACGGCAGGACTGGAACGCCCCGGGCTCCGTACGGCGCGGACCGGTGGAGGACAGCTCCCGGAAGTAGGGCCGCCCCCGGCGGCGTAGACTGGTGGGCTGCCCGTACCGCAGCCCTCGGAACAGCTTTGGAGCCACCCGCCATGCCGCACGCGACCGACGCGCCGTCCGCCTCCCCCGCTTCCCTGGTGGGCGCGGAGTACGAGGTCGAGGTGGGGCCCGTCGCCCACGGCGGGCACTGTATCGCCCGCACCGACGAGGGCCGGGTCCTCTTCGTCCGGCACACCCTGCCCGGCGAGCGGGTGATCGCCCGGATCACGGAGGGTGACGAGGAGTCGCGGTTCCTGCGGGCGGACGCGGTACGGATCCTCACCCCCGCCAAGGACCGGATCGAGGCGCCCTGCCCGTTCTCCGGCCCCGGCAAGTGCGGCGGCTGCGACTGGCAGCACGCGAAGCCGGGCGCGCAGCGCCGCTTCAAGGGCGAGGTGATCGCCGAACAGCTGCAGCGGCTGGCCGGGCTGACCCCCGAGGAAGCGGGCTGGGACGGCACCGTGATGCCCGCCGAGGGCGACAAGCTGCCCGCGGGCGAGGTCCCCGCCTGGCGGACCCGGGTCCAGTACGCGGTCGACGCCGAGGGCCACCCCGGTCTGCGCCGTCACCGCTCCCACGAGGTGGAGCGGATCGACCACTGCCTGATCGCCGCGCCCGCGGTGACCGAGTTGGGCGTCGAGAAGCGCGAGTGGCCGGGCATGGCCTCCGTCGAGGCGATCGCGGCGACCGGCTCCCACGACCGCCAGGTCGTCCTCACCCCCCGCCCGGGCGCCCGGCTGCCGCTGGTCGAGCTGGACCGCCCGGTCTCCGTACTGCGGGTCGACGAACGCGACGGCGCGGTGCACCGCGTCCACGGCCGCGGCTTCGTCCGGGAACGCGCCGACGGCCGCACCTACCGCGTCGGCAACGGCGGCTTCTGGCAGGTCCACCCCCAGGCCGCGGACACCCTGGTCAAGGCGGTCATGCAGGGCCTGATGCCCCGTAAGGGCGAGACGGCCCTCGACCTCTACTGCGGCGTCGGCCTCTTCGCGGGCGCCATCGCCGAACGCGTCGGCGAACAGGGCGCGGTCCTCGGCATCGAATCCTCCAAGCGCGCGGCCGAGGACGCCCGCCACAACCTGGGCGACCTCCCCCGGGTCCGGATCGAACACGGCCGCGTCGACCGGGTACTCCCCCGCACCGGCATCACCGAGACGGACCTCGTCGTCCTCGACCCGCCGCGCGCGGGCGCGGGCAAGCAGACGGTCCAGCACCTGGCATCGCTCTCCCCCCGCCGCCTCGCCTACGTCGCCTGCGACCCGGCGGCCCTGGCCCGCGATATCGCGTACTTCCGCGACGCGGGCTACCGGGTCCGCACCCTGCGCGCCTTCGACCTCTTTCCGATGACCCACCACGTGGAGTGCGTGGCGATCCTTGAACCGGCGGCAAAGGGCGCCTGACCTGCGCTTTCATCGATGAGCATTATGTGCGCTGTGGGCGTTACGGGCGATATCTTGACGCTGAAATGACGCTCGTGACGCTCGTTTGACGCTCGTTGATCTTGATCTGGTGCCGCGCCGACCAGCGGATTCTCGTCACTGAGCGTTGCTGCTGACGCTCGGGAAAGTCTCCTGCGGGCGCTCCCGCTGCGACGGGCGGGCAGCGAACCGGCCCCGGCATCCCGCCTTGGCGGGATGCCGGGGCCGGTTCACGTGCTGCGCGCTCTACGCGAGGGTGAGCGGGGTCTCAAGCCGCTCCCAAGCTCCGAGCACGGTCTTGTGGGCGTCGGGCTGGAGGTGGGCGTAGACCTGGGTGGTCCGGAAGCTCGCGTGGCCGATGAGGTGCTGGACCTCGTAGAGGGAGACGCCTCTCTGGACGAGCCAGGAGGCGCAGGTGTGGCGCATGGGGTGGGGCGGATAGCCGGGGACGAGGTGCTGGTCGCCGTCGGCGTCAAAGTAGTAGGCGTTGCTGACCGCGGGCCGCCAGGTCTGGGTACGCCGGTTGCCGTCGTCGAGGAGTCGGCCGGCGCGCCCCTTGGTGATGGTGGTGAAGATCACCGCGTCGCGGTCGAGGCGGTGGATGTGCCGTTCGAGGGCGTCCAGGACGTGGGGCGGGAGGGGGACTTCGCGTCGGCTCTTGGAGCTCTTGGGGTACTCCTTGATGCCGCTCTTGGTGTTGACCTCGACGACGAAGAGGCGGGAGCGGCGGCGGTCGATGCGGTGGTGGTGGAGTCCGGTGAGTTCACCCCGGCGGAGGCCGGCGTAGAAGCCGAGCAGGCACATGGTGCGCCAGGGAGCGGGGAGTTCGTCCAGGATGCTCTGGGCCTGGTCAAGGGTGAACCACCGGGGCGGTTTGGTGGCGATGGTGGGCAGGTCGATGCTGCGGCAGGGGCTCACCACGATGACGTCGTCGTCGACGGCCGCGCGCATGACCGAGGACATGAGGTTGTAGGAGCGCTGGATCGCCGAGGCCCCTGTCGGACTGTGCGCTGGCAATTGCCGGACTTCAGCTTGCGGAGGTACGAGGGAATTCACTCCTTGTCAGGTCATCGGAACGTTGGCAAGCGCCGAAGTCAGCGGCCGACTTGGGGGGCACGGTCATCCGGCTGGTGATGAACGTGTCAAGGCCGGCCTCGGGGACGCGTACTCGGGATCGTCCCGAGCCTGTACGGAGGTCGACGATGTCCAGCTCACCTGCGGCAATGAAGCGGTAGATGGTACGTCGGTCCGTCGGCGACATCGGCGAGGTGGTCGCCGGCAAGGTTGGCGAGTTCGCGTTTCTTGAGCGAGGCCCACAACAACTCGACCGGGTTCAGCTCGGGAGCGTAGGCGGGCAGCCGTTCCAGAGTGAGCCAGTCCTGCCTGGCCACCCAGGCCCCCATCGCCCGGCTCCAGTGGGCGCACAGACCGTCCCACACGAGGACCACCCGCTCGCCGCGGTACTGGTGGTCAGCGTAGCCGGGCAGGAGCACCCCGGGGTGTGCAACAGCGGGTGCTCGCCGAGTGCGCGGGTGGAACCGGGCAGGTCGACCTCGATGGCGCCTTCGGCTTGGACGGCTTCGTTGAACCGTTCGACGGACAGGCCGGCTGTCTGGGCTCCCCGCCGGGTGCCACTGGGACGCCCTTGCCGCCTCGTTCCTCACCGCCCAAGCACAGGTCCTCGACCAGACGGGCCTGTCCCGCCCGGACACCGCAACGGTGGACAACGCCGCCTCCTGCCTCGGGTACTCGCGGAAGGCCAGCCTGGTCAGGCGAGGTCGTCTGGTCCGTCACAGGGGAACGCAGTTGCCCGAAGGGCTGGTCAGCTGCAGAGTGCGCGAGCGATGGTCTTGCCATGGAACTGCTTGGCGGCCCAGCCGTCACCGCTGTCGGTGGGTGCGTTCACGATGATGTCGTCAACGGACTCACCGTAGCCGTTCTTGTACCAGGTTTCCCTGACGTAGCCGCCGGCGATGGCCTTGGTACCTCCCGGGCAGCGTGCGACGGACAGGGCGGCTTCCCCACTGACCGGGCCGGCCACGGCCTGCGGCGCCTGGGCGTTGGGGACACACACAACGCGGGCGATGACCTTGCCGGTCAACAGCATCGCGCTCCAGCCCTTCCCGTCCTTGAACGGGGCATTGACGGTGACACCATCATAGGGATCTCCGCTGCCCGAGCTTGTGAAGGTGACAGCCTGGAAGCCCCCGTTGAGTGCGCCCATGCCCTCCGGGCAGCGGGCCGATGACGGTTGTCCGGGCTCGCTTACCGGGCCGACGACGACCTGTACCGAGGAGACTGGGGCCTTGGCCGCCTGGTTCGCCTGGTTCGCCTGGGCG
Source organism: Streptomyces sp. NPDC006798 (assembly GCF_040635975.1). Taxonomy (NCBI): domain Bacteria; kingdom Bacillati; phylum Actinomycetota; class Actinomycetes; order Kitasatosporales; family Streptomycetaceae; genus Streptomyces; species Streptomyces sp. NPDC006798. The sequence goes on along the minus strand of NZ_JBEYIS010000008.1, from coordinate 41,197 downwards.
AGGGCCACCCCGCCGGCCGTGACGGCACCGACAAACACCGCAGTTACGACACCTGCCGCCACACGCTGTTTTCCCTTGAGTTGCACAGTCCTCTTCCAATCACTTTGGGCTGTAGTGAGCCTGCCGATGAAAACCATCGCCGAGCCGGAGGGGAAGCTATACGGAAACAAAGGGCATAAGTTGCCAAAACCACTCGTTCTGACGAAAGTAGCGACACTCGCGGGAGCTTGAACGCGGCGGAGCCGCTCACTCAACTACAGCGACTGACTGAGGCCTCGCGGAAGTACTCTCAGGCGGTGGGCCGGTCGAGGAAGGCAAGCCGGTTCAGGCCGTGACGGACCGGGATCCGGTGCACGGTCGAAGCAGGCAGGCCCAGGACAGGCCCGATGCGGGCTGGACCGAGCTTGCCCTCGGTCCGTAGACGGCACACCTCGGGCTTGACGGGGGCCGGGGTGTGGAGCGGGGTCGTGCGGGTCTTGCTCGGGCGGTCAGCGAGGCCGCTTTCGTGTGCGGTGCATCCTGGACACCTCCCCTACGCCGGAGGTCTTCGCCGTGATCAAGACCCGGCCACCTTTAACAACGCTCGAGGTCAATACCGCTGGAGAGCGTATTCGGTTGTGATCAAGGGGCCGCCCGTGCGAAATCCTTGATGGCGGCACTTGCGGTCGGCGGCGAGGTGGACCGGGGTCCGCACGGCGTGCGTCAAGGGAAGGCCGGTACGGGCCACGTGGGGTCGCGCCGCCCCGGCCGGGTGCGGGGTGAAGCGGAAGTCGGCGGAGTGCCCGGTGGTGATCCGATGCCGAGGCGGCATCGCGCGCCCCGGCACACACCAGACATCGAACCGATCCGCAGCCTCGAAGTCCTCGCCCTCACCACCATCATGACCACCGCATACATCCGTCTGCCGCCGATCAACGCCACGCCTGGCCAGCCGCACGACACGCGCGCGGGCCAGGCACGCACGTACGGCGCAACGACGAACTGCTCCGAAGGCCACGGCACCTCCGCGCCGAGCACCCGGCGGTCGCCGAAGACGGCGAGTCGCAGCTCGTCTCACGCTACCCTCCGCACGCCATGCGCCACACCTGTGCTACAGGCACACGCAGACCGCAAGTGATGACGGAGGAAGAAGCGTTGTCAGTGCTGGGGTGATGCGGATGACTACTCACTTACCTCTTGTTCATGAAGGCATGGCGCACCAGAGTCGTATCGCGGTGAGCGGATTTCGGGCGAGCGCAGGCTGCGCGATGATCTGCCATTTGCCTGGCTGTTTCAGCGTGCCGATCGGCCCGGAGAGACGGCACCAGGCTCCTGGGCCGTCGTGCCACGTCGTTGGAGGCCACAACTCGCCTACCGAGGCACTCGCTCACACACCGATACCGGGCGGCCGTCCGCCATCGAGTTCCGGGGCGTCCGGGGCCGACGTCAAAGAAGCGTGCCAGGCCAGCCGTGTCCCGCCGCCTTCTGGACTGCTCAACTCCAGGGCGCCGCCGCGCCTGCGAGCCCGCTCAGCCATGTTGCCCAGGCCGCTGCGGCGGCCGCTGGACGGGGTGCCCACGCCGTTGTCCGTGACTGTGAGCCGGACCTGTTTGCCGTCCGTGACCAGGACGACATCGGCGCGATCCGCTTCGGCGTGCCGGGCGATATTGGTCAGGGACTCGGTCAGCACGGCCACGACATCGTCGGCTATCTCCCTCGGCACATGGGTGTCGAGCAGGCCCTCCATTCGGACGCCGGGTGCGAAGCCCAGCGCCGGAGCGGCCTCGCCGACGGTGCGCACGGCACGGGCTCTCAGGCCGGATGCCGCCCCGTCGTCCCACGACCGGAGTCCGAAGATGGTCGAGCGAATGATCTTGATCGTCTCGTCGAGGTCGCCCACCGCTCGCTGGACTCGCGAGGCGGCCCCGGCGTGCTGGATGAAGCGGCCGGCACTCTGCAGGGTCATACCGGTGGCGAACAACCGCTGGATGGCGAGGTCGTGCAGGTCCCGGGCGATTCGGTCGCGGTCCTCCAACAACGCGATCTGCTCGGCGTCCTGACGGTGTTCGGCCAGTTCCATGGCGACGGCGGCCTGTGCGGCGAAGATCTGCAGGTGTTCGATCTCCTTGCCGGTGAACCCAGGGCGGCCCGATTCCCGCACCAGGAGCACTACGCCACGAGTACGGTCACCGGTGCCGATCGGCACGGCCACCGCAGGGCCGAGGCTGGCGAAACGCGGTGGGCCGGCCGAGACACGCGAGTCCCGGGAGACATCCGCGCTGCTCACCGGCTTGCGCTGGTCGAAAGCCTGGCCGACGAGGGTGCCGTGCACGGGCAGTACCATTCCCCGCAGGACCTCGGCCTCGCGCCCGATCGCCAGCTCAACGACCAGGGTCTCGGTACCGGTGACCGGCATGGCCACCACTCCCAGGGCGGCGATGGTGATCTCCCGGGCCCGTTCGGCGATCAGCCGCAGTACGTCCCCCTGGTCAGCACCGGACATCAGGGAGTGCGTGATCTCCGCGCTCACCTGGAGCCAACGCTCCCGTAGGCGCGACTCCTCGTACAGGCGGGCATTGTCGATCGCCACGCCAGCCGCCACGGCCAGCGTGGCGAGCACCGACTGGTCGTCCTCGTCGAACTGCTGCCCGCCGCGCTTCTCCGTCAGGTATAGGTTGCCGAAGACGTGGCCCCGCACCCGGATGGGGACACCGAGGAAGGAGTTCATCGGGGGATGGTGGGCTGGGAATCCGTAGGACGCCTGATGATCGGAGAGCTTCGCCAGGCGCAACGGCTCCGGGTGACGGATCAGCTCCCCGAGGATGCCGTGCCCCTGGGGGTAGGACCCGATACGGGCAATCGCCTCCTCGTCGATGCCGACCGTGTGGAAGGCGGACAGCCGCTCGCCGTCCGGGCCGATCACGCCGAGCGCGGCGTACTCCGCGTCGACCAGCGCCGCCGCGGCCTCGACGATGCCGCGCAGCGCCTGTTCCAGGTCCAGTTCGCGACCGACGGACAGCACGGCTTCCAGCAGGCTGTGCACCCGGTCCCGGGTGCCGCGAGCCGCGTCCAGCCGGGCCTGGAGCTCTTCGAGTAGCTCGTCCAGTCGCAGCTGGGGCAGCCGTACCCGAGCCTCACGCGATTCCTCAGCGCTTCCCAACCGGTTCCTCCAACGCGCCCGCAGCCGTACGCTCAACCGCCACCGTAGCGGCTCGGACATGGGGCGCCAGGGCGTGTCTGGCAAATAGCGCCGTCCGCCCGCAGGGCGGGGCCCGCGGCGTCCGGTGCGCGCGAATTCGCGACGGCGGCGGGGGTCCCCCCGGCGAAGCCAGGGGACGGTTTCCCCAGTACTGGACGTACTCGGGAAACCCCGGCAACGCCGGGGGCACCTCCCGTGCCCGAAGGGCACAGGGGAAGAGTGCGGGTGCCGGGCGTCGCGGGCCAGGCGGGATTTGTCAGACACGCCCTAAGGAGACCACCGGCAACGGTGCACAGACCGGTTGGCCAGAACTGTTCGCTCCGAGGAAGCCGCCGCGTCCGAGGCCGGGCACGGAGACGGTGCGGCCGGTCGGTCCCGGCCCTCAGCTCCCGCCGGGCCGGATGCGGTCGCGGGCCTGGGTGGCAAGGACGGCGGCGTGAATGCGGCGCTCCACTCCGAGTTTGGCCAGTAGGCGGGAGATGTGGTTCTTCACCGTCTTCTCGGCGAGATACAACCGCTGGCCGATCTGCCGGTTGGTCAGTCCCTCCCCGATCAGGTCCAGGATCTCCCGTTCGCGCTGAGTCAGGCCCGGCAGGGCGTCCGGGTCCTCGGCGGGCTGCTGCACTTTGCGCAGTCGCGCCATCACCTTGGTTGTTGCCGCCGGGTCCAGCAGTGACTGGCCACGGGCCACCGTACGCACGGCCGAGACCAGGTCGGAGCCCTCGATCTGCTTCAGGACGTAGCCCGCCGCGCCCGCCATGATCGAGTCCAGCAGGGCTTCCTCGTCATCGAAGGAGGTCAGCATCAGGCAGGCCAGGCCCGGCAGTTTCGACCGCAGCTCCCGGCAGACGGTCACCCCGTCTCCGTCGGGCAGGCGCACATCGAGAACCGCCACGTCCGGGCGGAGCGCGGGGACCCGTATCAGTGCCTGTTCCACGGTCGCGGCCTCTCCGACCACCGTGATGCCCGGCTCGTCGTCCAGCAGGTCGTGCACCCCCCGCCGTACCACCTCGTGGTCGTCCAGCAGGAAGACGCTGATCGCAGTTCCCGTTCCGCGGCCCTGCTCACTGTCCGTCATCGGATACTCCTCATGCTGCCGTGGCCTCTTCGACCATCCTCCCTTGCGGCAGGGGGCGAGGGCCAGGTCCGGTCGGCCCTGTCCGCGCGTTCTCAGTGGGCCATGAGTCCGTGGTCGTGGAACCGGCCGCGGACCCGGTCCACCAGTGCGGCGTCGGGGACAGGGGTGTTCCGCAGAGGGAAGGGGGCGCCCGAGGCGTCGTACTTCGCGGCGCCGAGTTTGTGGAAAGGCAGGACGTCGACCCGCTGCACGGCTTTGAGGCGCGAGAGGAATCGGGCGAGCCGGTCGACTGCGTCAAGGTCGTCGGTCCAGCCGGGGACCAGCACGTATCTGATCCACATGGGCGTGCCCAGCCGATCGAGGCGGGTGGCGAAGTCCAGGGTGGGGGCGAGCGCGCCGCCGCCGGTCAGCTCCCGGTACGTGCTGCGGTCGAACGATTTCATGTCCAGCAGCACCAGGTCGGTATCGGCGAGGAGTTCGTCCGAGGCCCGGGCACCGAGGAACCCGGAGGTGTCGAGAGCGGTGTGCAGGCCGGCCTCCTTGCAGCGCCGGAGGACCGCCCCGGCGAACGCGGGCTGGAGCAGGGGCTCCCCGCCGGTGAGGGTGACGCCCCCGCCGGCGGCGGTGATGAACGCGCGGTACTTCTCGATCTCCGCCAGCACTTCGTCGGCATGGGTCTCCCTGCCGTCGCGCACACGCCAGGTGTCGGGGTTGGCGCAGTACAGACAGCGAAGGGGGCAGCCGCTGACGAAGAGTACGTACCGGGTCCCCGGACCGTCCACGCCGGTGGACAGGTCCCAGGAGTGGATGCGGCCGGTGACCGCGTCCCGCTCCCAGCCGTTCACAGCGATCCGTGGAAGGTACGGCCGATGACGTCGAGTTGCTGCTCACGGCTCAGGCGGACGAAGTTGACGGCGTATCCGGAGACCCTGATGGTCAGCTCGGGGTACTTCTCCGGGTGCTCCATGGCGTCTTCCAGCACGGACCGGTCCAGGACGTTGACGTTCATGTGGAACCCGCCCTCGGACATGTAGGCATCGAGGATGCCGACCAGATGACCGGCGCGCTCCGCGGGGACGTGCCCCAGACCCTCGGGGGTGATGGTGGTGGTCAGCGAGATGCCGTCCCGGGCCTGCTCGTAGGGCAGTTTGGCCACGGAGAGGGCGGAGGCGGCGACGCCGTGCCGGTCGCGGCCGTTCATCGGGTTGGCGCCGGGGGCGAAGGGCTCTCCGGCGCGGCGGCCGTCGGGGGTGTTGCCGGTGTGCTTGCCGTAGACGACGTTGGAGGTGATGGTCAGGACGGACTGGGTGTGCTCGGCGTCGCGGTAGGCGGGTTGCTTGCGGACTTTCGCCATGAAGGACTCGACGAGTTCGGCCGCGAGGGAGTCGGCGCGGTCGTCGTTGTTGCCGTACGCCGGGAAGTCGCCGTCGGCATGGAAGTCCACGGCCAGTCCTGTCGCGTCGCGAACCACCCTCACGCGCGCGTGCTTGATGGCGGAGAGGCTGTCCGCTGCGACCGAGAGTCCGGCGATGCCGCAGGCCATGAAGCGGTGCACCGGATGGTCGTGCAGGGCCATCTCGATCCGTTCGTAAGCGTACTTGTCGTGCATGAGGTGGATGATGTTGAGCGCGTCCACATAGGTCGCGGCCAGCCAGGTCAGTACGCGGTCGTAGGCGGCTGACAGTTCCTCGTAGTCCAGGTAGTCGCCCGTCAACGGCGTTGTCTGCGGGGCGACCTGCTCACCGGTCATCTCGTCCCGGCCGCCGTTGATGGCGTACAGCAGCGCCTTGGCGAGGTTGACGCGGGCGCCGAAGAACTGCATCTGTTTCCCGACCGCCATCGCGGAGACACAGCAAGCGATCGCCGTGTCGTCGCCCGTGCGCGGGCGCATCAGGTCGTCCGACTCGTACTGGACGGCGCTGGTGTCGATCGAGACCTGTGCGCAGAACCGCTTGAAGCCGTCGGGCAACTGGGGCGACCACAGCACGGTCAGGTTGGGCTCGGGCGCGGGACCGAGGTTGTACAGGGTCTGGAGGAAGCGGAAGGAGGTGCGGGTGACCAGCGTCCGGCCGTCCTCGCCGATGCCGCCGATGGACTCCGTCACCCAGGTCGGGTCGCCGGAGAACAGCGCGTCGTACTCGGGCGTGCGCAGAAACCGCACGATCCGCAGTTTGACGACGAAGTCGTCGATCAGTTCCTGGGCCGCGGTCTCGTCGAGCAGTCCGTCGTCCAGGTCGCGTTGGAGGTACACGTCCAGGAACGTGGAGGTGCGACCCAGCGACATCGCCGCACCGTTCTGCTCCTTGACCGCGGCGAGATAGCCGAGGTACAGCCACTGCACGGCCTCGTGCGCGGTGGCCGCGGGCCGGGAGACGTCGCAGTCGTACGTCGTGGCCATGCGGGTCAGCTCACCCAGCGCCCGGATCTGCTCGGCCAGTTCCTCACGGTCGCGGATGACGTTCTCGGTGGACGGCCGGGCGTCCAGCAGGGCGCGTTCGGCGCGCTTGGCCTCGATCAGCCGGTCGGTGCCGTAGAGGGCGACGCGCCGGTAGTCGCCGATGATCCGGCCGCGACCGTAGGCGTCCGGCAGTCCGGTGATGACGCCCGCCTTGCGAGCGGCCCGCATCGCGGGGGTGTAGGCGTCGAAGACGCCGTCGTTGTGGGTCTTGCGGTAGCTGCCGAAGACCTTCGCCACAAACGGGTCGACCTGGTATCCATACGCCTTCAGTCCGTTCTCCACCATGCGCAGGCCGCCGTTGGGCATGATCGCCCGCTTCAGCGGGGCGTCGGTCTGCAATCCGACGACCAGCTCGCGGTCACGGTCGATGAAGCCCGCTGCGTGCGAGGTGATCGTCGAGGGAGTCGCGGTGTCGATGTCGAGGACACCCTTGCGCCGTTCCTCGGGGAACAGCGCGCTGACCTTCTCCCAGACCGCGCGAGTGCGATCCGTCGCGCCCGTGAGGAAGGACGCGTCGCCCTCGTAGGGCAGGTAGTTGGCCTGGATGAAGTCGCGCACGTCGATACGTCCGCGCCACAGGCTCCCGGTGAACCGCCGCCACGGGTCGGCGGCCCGGGGGGCGGCTGTCGCTGCCTTCGCGGTCATGGCGGGTCCTCTCGTCGAATGGTCTGCCTGCCTCCGATACTCGTCGTTCGGACGGACGGCGAGGAGTATCGGACGGGGTACCACGCTGGTCCCGTGCGGCCCCGCGGTCCGGGACCTTCGGCCCTCCGCCGTTCGCACAACACACTCGGCGCCGCGGTCCTCGGCTGCGCCGAGGCCGTACGCGCGCTGCGGCAGACCCGGCGGGTCGTCCCCGCCCGCAAGGGGGCCGGCCCGCACGACCTGCCCGCTGTGATCGCCGTCGAGGGCCGTCTGCACGAGCTGCGGTCAAGGAGCCGCCACCTCGGCGGACGGCACCACCGAAGCGGTGTACCGCGGCCCGGTGCCGCTCATGTAGTGGGCCGTCATTGACAAGGGCGTGTTCCCGACGTCGCGCGGCAAGACGCTCGACCGGGGCGGTGGGGGCGCCTGGTGGACATCGCGGTCGCCGAAGGCCGCTCGGACCGGTCTCAGAGGCGGTGGGCGCGGTGGACAAGGCCGCGTATCCGGGCTCGGCGCGCTTCTTCCACACGGTCGGATTCGACCACGTCTCCTGCTCGCCGTTCCGTGTGCTGGTAGCGCGGCCGAAGGCGGGCCGGGCCGTTGCTGGAGGAGACCGAGGAGAGTGCCAACAGGTGACGTGCGAAGGGCCCACCGCCCTGGTTCCGGGGGCCGGCGGCCCCTGGGCCGGGGCGGGGAGACGCAGAAGCCTTGAATCCCGGCCGGACAATCACCAAGGAGTGAAGCGCATGGCTGCCCAGTACCCCGCCGAGGGGGCCGTCGAAGAGACCGATACCCGGTGGATCGCCGCCACGGTGCCGGGGCGCGCGGACGGCGACGTGGACGAGGAGTCTGTCACGTACCTCAGGGCGAACGTCGGCGCCGCGCTGAACCGTCCCCGGCTTCCGTTCGTGAGCGGCGAGGCGCGCCTCGTCAGGGTCCCCGCCGCCACATCGAGCCGCCGTGGTCCGCGGGCGCCGAGATCCGGATCGGCAGCGAGCCGGTGGTCGTCCACGCCACGAGGCGAGTGCGACCGAACTCGCGGACCGGCTCCAGGGCCGGCCGCGCAGCGAGCGCCGTCCGGGGTCCGGGGTGCCGCCGGGCCGCCGCCGTGGCGCGGCGGGCCCCAGCGAAAGGCGCGCGCCGTCGGACTCCCGGCGCAGCCGGCCGGACCTGACGTGCTCCCCCTGCCCGGGCGCGGCCCGGGCTGCCCGTGAAAAGAAGGGAGAGAACAACATGAACTGTCGCACCGTCGGTGAAGTGATGACCAGGAATGTCGTGCGGGCGCGCCGGACGACAACGTTCATGGAGATCGTGCGGCTGCTCGATGTCCACCAGATCAGCGGAGTGCCGGTGGTCGATGACGACGACAAGGTCCTCGGCGTGCTTTCCGGTAGCGACCTGGTGCGTTCCGAGGCGACGTGGAGCGGCCCCGCCCCGGGCCGCGGTGTCATCGCGGCGGACATCATGTCGAGCCCCGCGATCACCGTGCACCCGGAGCAGTCCGTTCCGGACGTGGCGCGGTTGATGGCGCGCCGCGACGTGGAGCGGCTGCCCGTGGTCGACGAGGAGGACCGGCTCATCGGCATCGCTACCCGCCGCGATCTCCTCAGCGTCTTCCTGCGCGCGGACGACGAGATCCGCCGGCAGGTCACCGAGGAGATCATCACCGGTGCTCTGGGGTTGCCGCCCGACGCGGTGGTCGTCAGAGTCCGCGACGGCGTCGTCACCCTCAACGGCCGTGTGGAACTGCGCAGTCACGTCCCGGAAGCCATCCGCGCTGCCTGGCGCCTGGAAGGAGTGACCGGCGTGGTGAACTGCCTGGCCTTCGTCGTCGACGACTGCGCGCAGCCAGGCGCCGGAACACGGGACCGGCCCCGCCGAGAACTCCTCCAGGACCGACCGCGTCTCAGGGCCGACCGGCCCTCCCGGTCCGGACCGCACGGAGCGGAAGGGGGCCCTTCGGCGCCTGCCGCGGCACCCGGCTCCGCGGGACAGTGAGGTCAGGGAGCGGCACCGCCCCCGAGCCGCCGCTCGCCGGCACCGCCGCAGACCGACGGCGACCCCTGACAACGGAGGCGAACCACCATGACCCGACAGGACTCGCGATCCAGGGCCCTGAGCGGCACCGACGGCACCGCGACCGCCGTGGACCGTCTGGTCACGGCCGGTCTCACGGCGCTCGCCGAATACGAGAACCTCACCCAGGAGCAGGTCGACCACATCGTCGCGAAGGCGTCGGTCGCCGCGCTGGACCAGCACACCTGGCTGGCCCGCCTGGCGGTGAAGGAGACCGGCAGGGGCGTCTTCGAGGACAAGGCGGCCAAGAACATGTTCGCGTGCGAGCACGTCACGCACAGCATGAGCCCCATGAAGACCGTCGGGGTCATCGCCCGGGACGACATCGAGGACATGGTCGAGATCGCGGAGCCGGTGGGTGTGCTGGCCGCGGTGACACCCGTCACCAATCCGACCTCCACCACGATCTTCAAGGCGCTGATGGCGCTGAAGACCCGCAACCCGGTCGTGTTCGCCTTCCACCCCTCCGCCCAGCGCTGCAGCGCCGAAGCGGCCCGGATCGTGCGGGACGCCGCCGTGGCGGCGGGAGCGCCCGAGCAGTGCATCCAGTGGGTCGAGACGCCGTCCATCGAGGCCACCCGCGCCCTGATGCACCACCCGGGCGTCTCCCTCATCCTCGCCACAGGCGGCAACGCCCTGGTCAAGGCCGCCTACTCGGCCGGGAAGCCCGCCCTCGGCGTGGGCGCCGGCAATGTCCCCGCCTATGTACACAAGAGCGCGAAGCTACGGCAGGCCGTCAACGACCTGGTGCTCTCCAAGTCGTTCGACAACGGCATGATCTGTGCCTCCGAGCAGGCCGTCATCCTCGACGACGAGATCTACGACGCGGTGCTGGCCGAGTTCCGTACCCTGCACGCACACCTGGCCACCCCGCAGGAGAAGGCGAAGCTGGAGAACTTCCTCTTCCCCTCGGCGGGCGTGTCCGGCGGAGGCTGCGAGCCGAAGGTCAACTCGGCCGCCGTCGGCCGGAGCCCGGCGTGGATCGCCGAGCGGGCCGGGTTCAGCGTCCCCGACGACACCACGCTCATTCTGGTCGAGGCCGACCGGATCGGCCCGGACGAGCCCCTGACCCGGGAGAAGCTCTGCCCGGTGCTCGTCGTCCTGCGCGCCGGGGACGAGCACGAGGGTTTCGCTCTCGCCGCGGACCTGGTCGCGTTCCACGGCCAGGGCCACAGCGCCGTCATCCACACCGAGGACCCCGCCATGGCGGAGGCGTACGGCATGCGGATGAAGACCGTTCGCGTCATCGTGAACTCCCCCTCGTCCCAGGGCGCGATCGGCGGCATCTACAACAGCCTGTTGCCGTCCTTGACCCTGGGTTGCGGCTCCTGGGGCAGCACTTCGGTATCCGACAACGTGTCCGCCGCACAGCTGCTCAACGTCAAGCGGGTCTCCACCCGCCGCAACAACCTGCAGTGGTTCAAGGTCCCGCCGAAGATCTACTTCGAGCCGCAGGCGATCCGCTACCTCACCGCCATGCCGGATGTCCACCGCGTCACGATCGTCACCGACGCCACCATGACCCGCCTCGGCTTCGTCGACCGCGTCACCCGCGTCCTGCAACAGCGCCGAGAACCGGTCACCCTCCAGATCATCGACAACGTCCGGCCCGAACCCAGTATCGACTCCGTGCGGTACGGCGCCGGCCTGATGCGGGACTTCCGTCCGGACACGATCATCGCCCTAGGCGGCGGATCGCCCATGGACGCCGCCAAGGTGATGTGGCTGCTGTACGAGCAGCAGGCCCAGGGAAAGGACGTGGACTTCGCCGACATGCGGCACAAGTTCTCCGACATTCGCAAGCGCGCCTTCCGCTTCCCGGCCCTGGGCCAACTGGCCCGCCTGGTGTGCGTTCCCACCACCTCCGGGACCGGCGCCGAGGTCACCCCGTTCGCCGTCATCTCCGACCCGGCAACCGGCCGGAAGTACCCGCTGGCGGACTACGCCCTCACCCCCAGCGTGGCCGTCGTCGATCCCCTTCTCACCATTGCCCTGCCACCGGCGCTGGCCGCCGACAGCGGCTTCGACGCGCTCACGCACGCCATCGAGGCGTATGTGTCCGTCTACGCCAGCGACTTCACCGACGGCCTCGCGCTGCACGCGATCCGTCTGGTCTTCGATCATCTGGAAGCGGCGGTCAACGACCGCGACGAGTCGGCGAGGGCCCGGGAGAAGATGCACAACGCGGGCACCATCGCAGGCATGGCCTTCGGCAACGCCTTCCTCGGCATCGTCCATGCGATGTCCCACACTCTCGGAGCCGCCTTCCACATCGCGCACGGCCGCACGAACGCGGTTCTGCTCCCCCACGTGATCCGCTACAACGGCACGGTCCCGGCCAAGCTCACCGGCTGGCCCAAGTACGAGGACTACCGCGCTCCCGAGCGCTTCCAGGACATCGCGCGGGCCGTCGGCCTGCCCTCGGCCACACCTGCCGAGGGCGTGGAATCGCTCGCCGCAGCCGTCGAGCGCCTGCGGGAGGCCGTCAACATCGAGCCGACCTTCAAGGCGCTGGGCGTCGACGAACCGGCCTTCCTCGACGCCCTGCCCCAGCAGGCCCTCAACGCCTTCGAGGACCAGTGCGCGCCGGCCAACCCCCGTATGCCGATGCTGGACGACATGGAGAACATCATGCGCGCGGCCTACTACGGCTGACCGCGGCCGGGCAGCGGGCCCGAGATGACCGAAGTGACCGGCCGAGGCCGTCGTGCAAAGGCGTACTGCCTTCCGCACGACGGCCTCGGCGCGCGCCGGGTACCGCGGTGAGTGGCCCCGCGGTCCTACCCGGCGACGGGGGCGGAGTACGGTCGGATGCCCATACTCCGCGCCCCGCCCGCGCGCGGAGCTGCCGAACGTCCCGGTCGGTCAGGACCCTCGGGACCCCGGGAGCAGACCATCGGCATCAGGCGCGGTACCGGTCCCGGCCGCCAGAGTGAGTGTCAGAAGGCAACCGCACCGCCTCTCGAAGGGATCACCGCCATGACCACCCACGAGCACCCCCACCGGACCGCGGGCTTCCGGCGGCCGTCCGCGCGATCGAATCAGACCAGCCCCGAGTTTACGCCCGCCGAGGCGGTGCACACCGGCACGCGCGCCGCGCGGGCCTACGTCTTCGGCTCGGTCCGCTTGCTCATCGGTTTCGTCTTCCTGTGGGCTTTCCTCGACAAGGCGTTCGGCCTCGGCTACGCCACCCCGTCCGGCAAGGGCTGGATCGAGGGCGGATCGCCCACAGCGGGGTTCCTCGGCCACGTCGCCGTGGGACCGATGGAGTCCACATTCCACTCCTGGGCCGGCGACAGCTGGGCGGACTGGCTGTTCATGCTGGGGTTGCTCGGCATCGGCCTGGCCCTGGCCGCCGGGGTGGCGCTGCGGTTCGCGGCCGTCGCGGGCACCGTGATGATGGCGCTGATGTGGATAGCCGAGTGGCCACCGGCCCGGCACCTGTCGGACGGCTCCCCGAGCATGTCGACAAACCCCTTCGCCGACTACCACCTCGTCTACGCCGCGGTCCTCATCACCCTCGCCGCCGTCTCGGCGGGCGACGCCCTGGGCCTCGGCCGAAGCTGGGCACGGCTCTCCACGGTCCGCGCCCACCCGTGGCTGCGCTGAGCACATCCGGTGGGGCAGACCCCATCCGAAGAGCCCCCGGCCCCCGGCCGGTACCCGTCCCGGGTACCGGCCGGGGGCCGGTCGGCGCTCCGTTGAGGCCGTCCGGCCCAAGCGGCCCGGACCGGCGCTGGGCAGGATGGACAAGCGAACCGACCGGATGAGGCCGGCGAAGTCTCCGCCTGTTCCTGCGGGTGGGGGCCCTCGCCGGCACGGGACGGGCCCGGCCTGCTCGCTCGGCTGCGGGGCCCGGGCGTGACGGCGGCTTCCCTTACCCGGGCCGGCACGGAAGTGCCGCAGGTCGCCTTCGACGGTCGGCGACCGGGGATCGTGACGGCTCGGGCCACGACACCCCACTCGGAGAGACGACCAGGCATGTATCCCAACGACGGATTCCGCGAACTCGACCGGCAGGAGAGCCTGCGGTTGCTGGCCAGGGCGGTCGTGGGCCGCATCGTCCACACCAAGGAGGCGCTGCCCGCGGTCCTGCCGGTCGGCTTCCGGCTGGAACCGGACGGTGCCGTCGTGCTGTGTACGTCCGCCGCCTCGGAGCTGGTCCGTGCCATCGGCGGCGCGGTGGTCGCCTTCGAGGCGGATGAGGTCGACATGGCCGCCGGCACGGGCTGGAGCGTCATCGTCACCGGTCCCGCCGCCGTGGTCACCGACCCCGTCGTACACGAGCGCCTCACCCGGTACGGGCCGCGCTCCTGGGTGCGCTGGCCGCAGGAGGTCTTCGTACGGATCGAGCCGGAACTGGTCACCGGGCGGATGCTCGTCGGCGGGCGGAGCCCCGACAGGACGGACTGACCTCCGCGGTGCGTGTCGGTGCCGCCGATTCCGAGTGACCGGCTGCTGATGGTCCCGCTCCCACCACCCGCTTGGCCCACAGCCAACGCAGCCACCTTTGCCACCGCTGCCGTCGCGACCGGTTCGGGGAACCGTACGCCCGGGGCCGTGGCTCGTTGGGACACGCGGCAGGCTCAAGCGGGGGGATTCGTACAGCGGCTTTCCCCGGGCACCCGGTATCCGCGCGGACTGCCGCCGGGCAGGACTCCGCCCCCCGGTCCGGAGCGCGGACACGGGGGGCGGGGCGGCCAGCGGTGCGGGCGGCCACCTGGCCGGGGATCAGCCGTCGGCCAGCAGCGCGGTGAGACGAGCAGCCGGTTGGTGTACCCCCACTCGTTGTCGTACCAGCCGAAGACCTTCACCAGGTTGCCGTGTGTCCGCGTCAGGGCGGCGTCGACGACGCAGGACGCGGGGTCGCCGATGACGTCACGGGAGACGATCGGGTCCGTGGAGACTCGTAGTACCCCCTTGAGCGGACCCTCGGCGGCCTCGCTCAACGCGGCGTTGACGTCCTTGGCGGTGGCCTTCCGCTTCAGTACCAGGGTGAGGTCGGTGAGCGATCCGTCCTCGACGGGTACCCGGACGGCCACACCGTCCAGCGCCCCAGCGAGTTCCGGGATGACCAGGCCGACGGCCCGTGCGGCCCCCGTGCTGGTCGGGATGATGCTCAGGGCGGCGGAGCGGGCCCGGCGCAAGTCCTTGTGGGGTCCGTCGAGCAGGGCCTGGTCGTTGGTGTAGCCGTGGACGGTCGTCAGGAGGCCGTGTTCGATCCCAAAGGTCTCGTGGAGCACTTTCGCCATCGGGGCCGCGCAGTTGGTGGTGCAGGAGGCGGCCGAGACGACGTGGTCGCCGTGGGGGTCGTAGGCGTCTTCGTTGACGCCCATGACGATCGTGGCGTCACTGCCCTTGCCGGGAGCGGAGAGCAGGACCTTGTGGGCCCCTGACTTGAGGTGGAGCGAGGCGGACTCGCGGTCGCGGAAGCGGCCGGTGGACTCGAGGATGATGTCGGCCCCGTGGTCGGCCCAGCACATGGCCGCCGGGTCGGGTTCGGCGGTGACGGCGATACGCGTGCCGTCGACGGTGAGGGAGTCGTCGTCGTGGGTGACGGTCCGGCCGAGCCGTCCGAAGGTGGAGTCGTAGCGGAGCAGGTGTGCGAGGGTCGCCGGCGGCGCGAGATCGTTGACGGCGACCACTTCCACGTATTGGGTGGCCGCTTCGGCCCGTTCGAGCGCCGCGCGCAGATAGGCGCGGCCGATCCGGCCGAAGCCGTTGATACCGACACGTGCGGTCATGGCGGGTTCTCCTTGCAGGTCGGGGTTCAGCCTGTCCAGGTCCAGTCGGTGACCTCGGGCAGGTCGGTGCCGTGTGCGCGGATCCAGACGTGGTGACGGGCGCGGGCGTCCGACATGAGGCGGCGGACGGTCGACGCGCGGCTGCCGAGACCGGGGACGCGGTCGATCACGTCCATGACCAGCCGGTACCGGTCCATGTCGTTGCTGACGACCATGTCGAAGGGGGTGGTCGTCGTTCCCACCTCCTTGTAGCCGCGCACGTGGAGATGGGGGTGGCCGGTGCGGCGGTAGGCGAGCCGGTGGATGAGCCAGGGGTATCCGTGGTACGCGAAGATCACCGGCGTGTCGGTGGTGAACAGGGCGTCGTAGGCGGAGTCGCTCATCCCGTGGGGGTGCTCCTGCGGGGGCGTCAGCCGGGCGATGTCGACGACGTTCACTACCCTGACGCGGAGTTCCGGAAGGTGCTGCCTGAGCAGTTGTGCCGCGGCCAGGATCTCCTGCGTGGCTACGTCGCCGGCGCAGGCGAGCACCACGTCCGGCCCGTCGGAGCCGCTCTCCGTCCCGGCCCATTCCCAGACTCCCGCCCCGAGGGCGCAGTGCACCCTGGCTTCGTCGAGGGAGAGCCAGTCGAACGTGGGTTGCTTCCCGGCGACGATGACGTTGACCCGGTCACGACTGCGCAGAGCGTGATCGGCCACGCAGAGGAGGGTGTTGGCGTCGGGGGGCAGGTAGACGCGGACGACTTCGGGGCTCTTGTTGAGGACGTGGTCGACGAAGCCCGGGTCCTGATGGGAGAAGCCGTTGTGGTCCTGACGCCAGACGTGCGAGGTGAGGAGGTAGTTGAGGGAGCCGACGGGAGCGCGCCAGGCCAGTTCTCCGGATGTCTTCAGCCACTTGATGTGCTGGTTGACCATGGAGTCGACGATGTGGGTGAACGCTTCGTAGCAGGAGAAGAGTCCGTGCCGTCCGGTGAGGAGGTAGCCCTCCAGCCAGCCCTGGCAGAGGTGCTCGGAGAGAACCTCCATGACCCGACCGTGCCGCGACAGATGCCGGTCGGTCGGAAGGGTCTCCGCCTGCCAAGCCTTGCCGGTGGCCCCGAGAACGGCTCCCAGCCGGTTGGACTCGGTCTCGTCGGGGCCCACGAGCCTGAAGTCACGTCGGTCCGCGGTGGCCTCCATGACCTCCTCGACGAACGCGCCAAGGATCCGGGTCGGTTCGTGGTCCGTCCCGCCCGGCTCGGTGACCGGCACGGCAAAGGGTTCGAGGGGCGGCAGAGGCAGATCCCGGGTCAGCAGTCCGCCGTTGGCATGGGGCGTGGCGCCGAGACGCCGACCGCCCTCGGGAACACAGGCCAGGACCTCGGCGACCGGCCGGCCGTCGCCGTCGAACAACTCCTCGGGCCGGTAGGAACGCAGCCATGCCTCCAGCTGCGCCAGGTGGACGGGGTCCTCGCGCACGCCCGCCAGCGGGACCTGGTGGGAGCGCCAGGTGTTCTCGACCGGTTCACCATCGACCTCGGCGGGCCCGGTCCAGCCTTTCGGAGTCCGCAATACGACGACGGGCCAGCGCACCCGCTCACTGACATCTTCCTGGCGAGCGGTTCGCTGCATGAACGCGATGTGGTCCACGGCCTGGTCGAGAACCTCGGCGAGGGCACGGTGGACCTGGAGGGGGTCGTCGCCGGTGACGTAGAAGGGCAGGTGTCCGTATCCGCGCAGCAGCGCGTCCAGTTCCCCCTGCGGCAGCCGGGACAGGACGGAAGGATTGGCGATCTTGTAGCCGTTCAGGTGAAGGATCGGCAGCACGGCTCCGTCGTGGACGGGGTCGAGGAATTTGTTGGAGTGCCAGGACGCCGCGAGCGGACCGGTCTCCGCCTCTCCGTCACCGATGACGCAGGCCACCAAGAGGTCGGGATTGTCGAACGCTGCCCCGTACGCGTGGGCGAGGGCGTAGCCGAGTTCTCCGCCCTCGTGGATCGATCCTGGCGTCTCCGGCGCGACATGGCTGGGCACGCCACCGGGGAAGGAGAACTGTCGGAACAGCTTCTCCATGCCCGAAGCGTCGCGGGTCACGTCCGGGTAGACCTCGGTGTAGCTTCCTTCCAGCCAGGAGTTGGCGAGCACGGCGGGCCCGCCGTGGCCGGGGCCCCAGATGCACAGGGCGTCGAGCCCGCGAGCCTTGATGACCCGGTTGAGATGGGTGTGGACCAGGTTGAGGCCGGGAGCGGTGCCCCAGTGGCCCAGCAGGCGCGGTTTGATGTGCTCCGGACGAAGGGGCTCGGTCAGCAGAGGATTCGACAACAGGTAGATCTGACCGGCGGCAAGGTAGTTCGCCGCCCGCCAGTGGGCGTCCAACGCGTGGAGTTCCTCGTCGGACGGTGCACTGCCGCGGTGGCGGGGCTGCTTCATGGGTGTCTCCGTTGGGCGTCAAGGGGATCAGCCGCTTTCCCGGGCGCGCTGAGCGGCTGGGCCGGGGCTGCGGTCCGGCTTGGCGCTCGCGCGCCTCGGGTGTCGTCACTTGTGCGCGACGACCGCGACGGGGGCCGTGGAATGGTGCAGAACCGCATGGGTCACAGGCCCGATACGGCCGGTGATCGCGGCACGGCGGATGCGGCGGCCGACCACGACCAGGGACGCGTGGCGGGACGCGCGTACCAGGTGATCGGCCGCCTTGCCCGACTCGATCTCCTCGATCACCTCGACGCCGGGGAACCGGTCCCGCCAGGGGCGCAGCACTCCGGCCAGCGCCTCGGCCTCCTGGGCGGCCAGCTCCGCGTCGAGCGCGGGGACCACCGGGATGCCGTAGACGTAGTAGTGCGGCGAGAGCTTCCAACTGTGGAGCACCCGCAGGGCGACATCGCGCCGGGAGGCGGCTTCGAACGCGAACTCCAGCACCGTGTCGTCGGGGCTGTCCGTGTCGAGGCCGAGGACGACCGGCGGCCGCGAGCACTCCGGCCGGCGAGCGTCCCGCGAGGTGCCGCCGGCCGCGGCCTCGTCGCGGACCAGGACCACGGGCAGCTCCGCCCGTGCGACGACCGACTGCCCCACCGAACCGAGGATGAATCCCGCGAAACCGCTCAGCCCTCGCGATCCGAGGACCAACAGCGCGGCGTCGCCCGCGGAATTCGTCAGCGCCTCGCCGGGCCGCCCGTTGCGCCGCTCCACTGAGATCTGGATCCGGGGGTGGCACACCCGGATGCTTTCGGCCGCCTCGTCGAGGAACTTGTCGGCCCACTGCCGCGGAGGGTCGATTCCCAAGAACAGGCCCCGGGCCGACGGCGGCCCGGGCTCCCGGACGTAGAGCAGCTTCAGCGACATGCCGCGCAGCGCGGCCTCCGAGGCCGCCCACTCGGCGGCTGCAAGGCTCTCGGGCGATCCGTCGAGCCCGACGTTGACGGTACGGGACATGGGGTCCTCCAGGGGACTGAGCCGTTGCTCGGCAGGTATTGGTGCCAGCTTCGGTTCAGGCGCCGCGGCACTGGAGGGGCCGCGGGGCCTCGGGCGTGGGCCGACCGGCCCTGGATGGCAGGGACCTCCGCGGGGTCTGTGCACATCGGCTGCTCCCGACGGGCCACCTCGGGCCCGGCCGCGGCCGCCTTCAGAAACAGAAGCGGTGATGGTGAGATGGATGGGATGGCTCACCGTGCTCGGAAGTCGGCTCGCGGGGCGAGCACACCGACGGCTGATATGACTGGGGCATGCAGGAAGAGACGGCACACTTCGCGATCGACACGTTCATCTCCGCGTTCAACGCCTCGGACGACAGCTATGTGGCTGCCCTGCTCTCCCAGGCCCTGACCTCGGACGTGGTCTTCTGGGGACCGTTGGGGCGCAGCGAGGGAATCGCGGCGGTCGAGCGGTTCGTGCTGGACATCCGGCGCCACCCGGCGGGGACCGGCACGATGGTGCGCTGCTCAGCGGTGGACATGCCTGACGAGTGGGCCCGGTACCAGTGGGTCTTCACCACGCCTGACGGAGGCCCCCGCCTGGCCGGAACGGACGTCGTTCATCTGCGGCGGAGCCTCATCGACCAGGTCATCGTTTTCGCTGGGGGGATCGAGCCGTCCGCCTCCTGAGTCATCCTTCTGCCACTGCCCTTCTCCCGAACGTGCCCCGTCGGCGTTCCGGGGCTGCTGTTCGCTTCTCCCGACCATCCGCCCCATTGACGACCACGAGGCGTGGACTGCCGTTCCGCTGAACCCGGCACATCGCGATATCCATGCGCCGGAGTACGGTATTGGAGCCGACGTCCCAGGACAGAACGCGCTCCAGGGGCCCATATGTCCGGCATGAGGATTACTTCGGCGAGACCGTCCGCCTCTCGGCCCAGCCGAGAAACACGCTACGCAGAGTGATGATCGCACTGGACCGGCCACCGCACCGGGCTCCGGAATCCCAGCAGCCTCCCGGGTGACTTGACGCACGTTTGCCGCTCAGGCCCCATAGTCCTCTGCGGGAAGCGACACCAAATGGTGCCTGAGCTGCAGCTTTGGCCTGCACCACCTGTCTCGATCTCTTCCGATGACGCACCACGTGGAGTGCTGAAGGAGGGGACGGTTCACCCGCACCTCTGAGGGGATGCGGCCGGAGGTACGGACACCATCAGAAGGGGCGGGCGGCCCCCGGCCGCGGAACGCCTCCGGGGTCCCCAGGCAGGCACCCCGGTAGATCCAGACGTCGTCCCCGTCGACCCTGCTGAACGACTCGCCGGCGTACAGCCGGGCAGTGCAGACCTCGAAGCAACGGGCACAGCCGGGTCGGGGACTTCGCCGAAGCACATGTGGAAGCGATCGCGATGAACTCGTCGGCGGTGTCCCGGGTGCTCATGGGATGTTCCTTTCCCGTTCCGGGCGGAACGCTCCCCAGGTACGGCCAGACGTTCCTCACTCTGCCGGCTGCCGAGGGCCTGTCCACGATCACACCATCGGTCTCCGGCGTTCGACGTCGAGAATGGCGACGAGGCGGCCGGTGCGGGCATCATCCGGTACAGCCGCGGCGGCGACTGCGACCAGAGTCTCAGGCTCCGCGAGGTCCAGCGCCACCGCGCCGCCTCCGAGCGCGGAACGAACGCACAACGCCGACGTCACCGGGCGCCGGAAGGAGCCCGCGCGGCGGGTCAGGTCGCGGCGATGAAGGTCCAGCCGGTTTCGAAGGTGGCCCATGGGCTGAGGGCGATCCGGGTGCCGGAGGAGGCGGGGGTCGCGTCGACGGGGCCGCCCTCGGGCCCCTCGTGGCTCAGGACACGCAGGCGGATCCCCGTGGACCCGGTGGGATGCGGCTGCGCGGGCTTGGCCGGGTCGAAGGAACTGCCGTGGAAGCCCGGGTAGCCCATGGCCCATCGCTGTTCCTGGCTCACGCCCGTGTGATGGGGCTGCTGGCCGATGGTGCGGTCCGGCTGGAAGGCGAGCGTCAGGCCGCTGTGGACGTTGACGATCCGGAAGAACGTGTACATGGTGCCGGTGTTGACGTCCTCGAAGCGCCACCGCTGGTTGGCTCCACCGTTACGGGTGTAGAGGATGGGAACCGTGCCGACCGCGGTGGAGAAGCCCGGCATGTCCCACACCAGCGTCGGCCGGGACGCCAGAGCGATGTAGAGCTCGCCTTCCGGGGCCTCGAACGTCGCCTCGAGGTTCTTGAACTGTGCCATGCGGCCTCCCGCCTACCGGGCCCCGCGACCCGGGGCGCGAAAGCCCCCGGCCCTGTGGCACCGGGGCAGGGGGAGATACGCCGTTCACGGTAGAGACCTCGTCCCGGTACCGGCCAGAGCGCCGATCCGGCCACTCGCGAACCCCAGTGGGGGTCATGAGTGCGCGAAGCCCCAGCCGGTCGAGCGCGCTGGGGGTGTGCCGGGCCGGACTACGGGTTGGAGGAGGGCCCGGTCCTGTCCGGAGTCAAGCCAAAGCCGGGTGGGGGCGTGCGGGGGGCGCGACGGCGGCGGGTCTCTGTTCGTCGCCGCAGGTAGGCGGCCCGGCGGACCGTGTGATGGCGCCCGCTTGAACCGGACATGTCTCTTGTTCCGGAGTATTCGGGGTGGTGCGCCGCTGTCAGACTCCCGCCCCGACTGGTTTCTTCCCCGGGCTTCCCGGCCTTCGAGAGGAGAACACGCGATGGGTTTCGTACGGTTCAAGACGACGGGCTACAGCTGGGTCCACACGTACCCGGCCGGCGGCGAGTGGCGGCTGCTGTTCGGACGGGGCACATTCGGGGCTCTGATCAACGAGCAGCGTCTGATCAGTTCGGAGCGGCTCAGCACCATCGCACCGAAGCTCCACAACGTCCGCCGACTGGTCAACAGCGACTCCGGGCTGGTGCTGTCCCGCCCCGGAGAGCCCCTCCAGAGCCTGTTCTTCTGGGGCGACAGCGTCGAGTGGTACGACTGGGAGCAGGGACGCGCGCTGAGCGAGGGGCCGTGGACGGCGCTCGGGAACTGGGGAACCGCCCTCCCGGCCGGCTATCGCTCACAGATCGACGCCCTGTTCCCGGCGCCCGACGCGGCGGACGGCGCGCGGCAGACGTACTTCTTCAAGGGCGGGCGGGTGCTCACCCTGAACTGGTCCACCGGGGTGGTGCGCGAGGCCCTGATCATCGACGGTCCGGACGCCTCGGACAGCGGCGGCTGGGCACAGCTCCCGGAGGAGTTCCGCCGGGACCTGGATCATGTCGTGGCGTACAAGCCCGCGCCGGACGGGACCCGGCAGAGCCTGCTGATCAAGGGAACCCGGGGGGTCCTGCTGAACTGGAAGACCGGTGTCCTGGCCTCCGGTGGTCTGGACGGGCTCGGGGTGCCTGGTCTGGCGGCGCTTCCGGAGCCGTTCCGTACGCCCTACCGTCCGGTCACCGGCCGCTGGAGCGGCTCCAACGGCGATCAGCGGATCGAGCTCCGGGTCGATCTGGAGGGTGACCGGCCGCTGGGGATCGTCAGTGGCGATCTGTTCACCGGCGACACCTGCACGGACTCCTTCCGTACCACCGCCGATCTGATCGTCCTGCCCGGCAGCGGCACTTACGCCCTCTACCAGTCGGGGCTTTCCTGGGCGAACAACTCGGCCCGGACGGACCTCTACCTCACGCTGCCCCGTACGGCCGTGAACAGCCCGGAGGGCAGCAACGCCGTCATTCATCTCTCCGCCCCCGGTGGCAGCCAGTCACTGGCGTTCTCCTGCTACTACAGTGGCGCGGCGCTGCGGTCGGTGGAGATGGAGACCGACGCGCTGGCGGGCGAGACCGTCTTCCAGAGCTACGACACCGCGCGGCACGACACGCCTCGCGACTACCGCAAGCGGGTTCTGACCATCGCCTCCGCCTACGCCGAGGCCGGTATCGAGCTGAAGAACGCGGGCCAGGTCAACCCCGTGGCCAACACCTCCGGCGACGACCTCCATTGGTCCGTCGCCGAGTTGCACGCCGCCATGACCGCCAACTTCAGCCTCCACCGGGACGCGGAACAGTGGCGGATATGGACCTTCGTCACCACCCGCTGCTTCGAAGCGCCCACCGCGGTCGGGCTCATGTTCGACTTCTCCGGCAGTCAGCGTCAGGGCATGGCCGTCTTCAACGGCAAGCTGCGGGAGGACAACAGCATCGGTAACGCCTTCGAGCTGTTCACCTACGTCCATGAGATCGGACATGTCTTCAATCTCTTCCATTCCTTCCACAAGCACCTGAGCACACCCCCGGGACCGCTGGGGCCGAACAACGGCTACGGTGACCTCTCCTGGATGAACTACCCGGCCTACTACGCCAACGGCGACCGCGCCGGGGCCGGGCACTTCTGGCAGGACTTCCCTCTCTCCTTCACCGATGACGAACTTCGCCATCTCCGTCATGGCTTCTACCGTCACATCGTCCCCGGCGGCAATATCTTCGGCGGCAACTCCGCGCTCACCCACAACGCGCTCACCAGCGCCGACGCGGCCCACACGGTCGTACTCCCCGATGCCGCCGAGAACCCCGGGCTGGCGCTCTCGCTGGGCGGAAAACAGATCTTCGGCTACGGCGAACCGGTCATGGCCGAACTCAGGCTCTCCCGGACCGGGGTGCGGGGGGACGTGGCCGTGACCGGGGCGATCGGACCGAAGGGCGAGCGCACCACCATCGTCATCACCGACCCCTACGGGCGCACCCGCACCTTCCGCCCCATAGCCCGCACCTGCACCGGACACGGGGCCGAGGAGCGGACCGTCACTCTCACCGAGGCCCAGCCGGCCGTCTACGAGTCGGTCTATCTCGGCTATGGCAGCGACGGACTGTACTTCGCCGAGCCCGGCACCTACCAGGTCACCGCCGTCCACACCGGACTCGACGGCGCCCGCACCGTCTCCCCCACCCGCACCCTCCGCGTCCGGACCCCCCTCGACCGCGCCGACCAGGAGGTCGGCGAACTCCTCACCGGCGACGACCAGGGCACCCTCCTCGCCTTCCTCGGCTCCGACGCCCCTCACCTCACCACCGGCAACGACGCCCTCCAGGAACTGATCGAACGCCACGGCGACCACCCGCTGGCCGCCTACGCCCGACTCGCCCGCGGTGCCAACGCCGGACGCCATTTCCAGACCATCGGCGACAGCGGCCTCCACATCCGCCAACCCGACATCACCGCATCCGTCACCCAGCTGACCGAAGCCATCGCCACCTCCAGCACCGACCAGAACACCGGCCTCGACAACCTCACCCTCAACGCGGCCCTGCGTCGCCTCGCGACCGTCCACGCCAAGGCCGGCGACCTCGAACGCGCCGAAGCCACCCTCGACACCCTCGTCACCCACTTCCACGACCAGGGCGTCCCCGCCCACGTCGAACAGCGCATACAGCAACAGGCCGACGAAACCCGTACCAGGATCCGCGAAGCCGCCGGGGAAGCCACAACCCCCTGAACCGGCCGTCCCGGCGACAGCGCGGAGCCGTTCACGGGATCATCCGGAGGCGGTTCACGAGTCCCGTCCGGTCGTTTCGACCGGGCGGGATTCGCCCCTTCGGGGAGCTGCCGGGAGGTCCGAGTGCGCGGATCGACCCACCCCGCACCCACCCTCGTGGGCCGGACGGACACTCGCCCGCCCCGGCCTCCGGGCGGCCGGGGTCCTGGGCGGCGCACCCGGGTGACGCGGCGAACTCACCGCGACAGGTCCGGCGGTGGCCGAATGCCGCCCGCGGACGATATTCACCATTCCTGTCGAGTGTCGGGCCACGGCCCACCGCCCGCCGGGACGGCCCTTGCCCGGGCGGATCACGTGATTCCGCGTCCGGGGGCGCGGTGATTCCGGGCGGCGACGGGCGGGCCGAGTGGGGTCGGTGGGGAGGGCTCGGGGACCGGAGGGCCAGGTGGGGCAAGGCTTTGCCGGCCGAAGGTCCTCGACGGCCGCCGGGGGGCGAAGGGGGCGTTGGCCCGCGTGATGGGATCGGCCGCGTTGACGCTGTGATTCCGGCTGCTCAGAATCTCCCGCTGAACCGTGACAATCCCGACCAGAGGGAGATCATGCGCAGACTTCTGATCTTCACGACCATGCTGGCGGCACTCTTCGGCCTGCCGGCGACGGCCGTACCCGCGAGCGCCGGACCAGCCCCCGACAGCCCGGCTACGGCTACGGCTACGTACAAGGTGTGGCACTGGAACATCTCCGGCCATGAGCACGGCGGAGTCGCAGGCGACATCACCAACACGGTCCTGGGCTCCCTGAGCTTCCGGAACCCGGACTTCATCTCGGTGAACGAGGTCTGCCCGGCCCAGTACAGGGCCATCCTCCAGGGCCTTCAGGCAGCGGGCTGGCCGGAGAGCGCGACCAACTTCGCCCGGTTCGAACCCATGCCCCACGCCACCAACAACCTGTGCACCAGCCAGGGCGGGGGTGCGGACACCGACCCGTACGGCGTCGCCGTCTTCAGCCGGTTCGCACCGAACGGCACCGACCGGATCACCCTGCCCTATGACGGAGTGAGGGCTCGCAAGCTGCTCTGCGTCTCCGTACCCAAGCCCGGCGACCCCCGGTTCTGCACAACGCATATCGCCACCAACTCGGCCAAGGGAGCACAGCTCGCGGCCGTACGCGCCCAACTGGTCGACTGGTCGACTGATAAGCCCGGCAATCCGGCCGATACGGTGATAGCCGCGGGCGACTACAACACCCAGCCCAATGACCAGCTGCTGGACAACTGGTACGCGCCCTCCGTGACGAGCCCGAACAATCCCGGTCCCAATTCGGGGATCTTCCGCGAACTGGACGACCAGGACCCGAGCTGCCCCGGCTACGGCGAGCAGACCACCGAGGGCTCCCTCGGCAACACCTGCGGGAAGCCCGCCAAGGTGGACAGTATCTACGCCGCCGAGACCAAGCTGATCTCCTACGACGCCGACTCCCACCCCATCAGCCAGACCGCCTGCGGCGGCCCCTGCTCCAACCACCGCATCGTGGACGGCACCCTGACCATCCCCGTGCCGTAAGACGCGGACGATCCCCGGCCCGGGCGGAGCGTACGGCCGCTCAGCCGGTTACTGCCTGGCTGATCTGGCGGGTGGTCTGTGCCGCGACCCGCGGGTTGTCGGCGGCGTAGGCGATATAGGCGTTCAGGCCCGTGGCCAGTGCCCAGCCCCGCCCCCGCGTCCAGGTCGCGTCGTCCACTCCCAGGGCCGCCCGGAACGCGGCCCGGCTCGCGGCCGACATCAGGGTGAAGGCGATGATGAGGTCGCGGGCCGGGTCGCCGACGCCCAGGTCGCCGAAGTCGATGACGGCGCCGAGGCGTCCGCCGGACATCAGCAGGTTGCCGGTGTGGAAGTCGCCGTGGAACCAGACCGGCGGGCC
The DNA here is from genome assembly GCF_040635975.1 of Streptomyces sp. NPDC006798. Taxonomy (NCBI): domain Bacteria; kingdom Bacillati; phylum Actinomycetota; class Actinomycetes; order Kitasatosporales; family Streptomycetaceae; genus Streptomyces; species Streptomyces sp. NPDC006798. The sequence goes on along the minus strand of NZ_JBEYIS010000008.1, from coordinate 15,226 downwards.
GGGCCACCCGGGGGCGGTCAGCGCCGCGTCCCACAGCTCCGTCAGCGCCGCCGGGTCGAACGGGCCGCCGTCCCGCGCGATGCGTGCGACGGCGGCCCGGGTGTCCCGGTCCCGGTCGGCGAGCGATCCGGCGGAGAGGCCGGCCCCGGCGATGTCGGCCGGTACGGCTCCGGGGTCGTACCCCCACAGGGCGATCAGGAACTCCGCCAGTTCGACGGCGGCGGCGGGCGAGTCGGCCAGCGCGTCGACGGTCGCGACCTCGCCGTCCAGCCAGCGGGAGACCGCCCACGGCCACGGATAGCCGAACGCGGGCTCGCCCACGGCCACCGGCGCCGGGACGGCCAGGGGCAGGTGCGGGGCGAGCCGCGGCAGCCATACGGACTCCTTCGCGGCCTGGCCGATGGCCCCGGCGTGGCGGGGGATCCGTACCGTCAGCTCCGTTCCCAGCCGGTAGATCACATGGTCCGAGCCGCCCGGGACGAGTGGTTCCAGCGGCAGCCCCGCCCACTGGGGGAACTGGCTGTCGACCAGCCGCCTGGCCAGGGCCTCGTCGATGGTGGGACGGATGTCCGCGGTGTTCCCCGTCGCCAAGTCCGGCTCCCGTGGTCGGCCCGCCACCGGCGGCGGGCGTACGACGGCCATCACAGTACGCACCCGCCCAGCGCGTCGACCGGTTTTCCCCCGCCCCGGGGCGGAGTGACGACGGCGGGCAGCTGATCGGGTGGCGCCCCGAGGTCTCGGAGTACGAGAGGCAGGCGGGCGGTTACCTGTCGCTCCATGCACCCTCCACTCACATCAGCCGCACAGAGCACAGAGGTCAGCCGTATCCCGGACGAGCCGGGGAGCCCCGGTGGCGCCCGCCCGTTCCGGGGCCGTATCGGTGCCGTGGTCTGCGCCGTCGCCCTCGCGCTGCCGGTGGTCACCGGCTGCGGGAGCGACGACGGCGACGCGGTCGTCTCCGCCGCCGAGGCGACCAGAAGCCCCTCCGGACGTCCTTCGGGAGAGGCGTCCCTCTCGCCGGAACGGGCGCAGCGCCAGGCCCTGGTCCGGTCCGCGAAGATCGGCTGGTCCGAGGCGGCGAAGACGGCCGTCGGCGAAGTCCCGGAGAGCGAACTCGTCGAACTGGACCTGGGGCGGACACTCCGCGGCACCCCCTCGCCGGGTGCCGTCACCGCCTCTCCGAGTGCGACACCCGCCCCGGGCAGCCCGCAGTGGACGGCGACCGTGGCCCTGCGGGACGGCACCGCGCACCGGGTGACGATCGACGCCGTCACCGGGGAGGTCCGGCGGTCCGAGGCCGAGAAGGACCAGGACGCCGGGGACAAGCAGGAGCTGGCCGACCTGCTCTCCCGGGCGACCCGGACCCCGCGGCAGGCGGTCGACACGGCCGCGGAGAAGTATCCGGGCACCGTTACCGGGCTTCAGCTCGACACCGAAGACAGCGGGGACGACAACGGCGACGACGGCGACGCGACCGGCGGCGTACCGGTCGTGGTCTGGGAGACCGAGGTGGCGAACACCCGGGACTGGACCGAGGCGGACGTCACGGTCGACGCCGTCACCGGGAAGGTCGTACGGGAGCGGGTCGACAAGGACTGACGTACCGCCGGGCCGGGGCGGCCCGGCGGGCGAGGCCGTGCCGGAGTCGCCCTGTCGTTACTACGGGTCCGCCGACTCGTATCAGCAGGCCCGGAAAGGCCGGAGGTGCCCTGGGTTCCCGCCTCGGCGCTGTATGACGACCGGGAGGCTCCGGCTATGCCTGGGAGCTCAATAGATCAGGGGTTGTTATAGATCTGGTGTATTTCCTGGTACGCCTCAATGAGAGCGTCCCGATCCAGGTTTGTATATCCGGTGGATTGTTTTATCAGTTCATCGATCTGGTCGTTATAGAACCGACCGTTTTCGTTTCCTTTGAGGAGATCATTCCAGCGACGTTCCATCATCCATTTCACACTGAAGATCTTACCGATCTCGTGAACCTCCGATGCTCTTCCTTGGAACTCCTGGATCCTTGCCTCAACAGCTTTGAGTTTATTCTTGAGTAGCTCGACTTCATCCGCCGGGCGTCCAGCCTTGAAACCGTCCAGCTCATTAAGATACGGCTTGATGCGATTAAGTACATCGTATGCGCTGAACTGAGATTCCTGAATCGCGTTCAGTCCGGCCACGAAGTTCTCACCCATGAGTGGATGGGAGCTATGCATGTACTGAGTGAGGGTGGCCGAATCCGCCGACTCATCACCCAGGTAGAACTTGATGGAGTGCGAGATCATTCGGATGTCGCTGTCGTGGAACTTGCCCTCCCAATTGGCAATGCCCTTCTTCGTGTCATTCTCGCGTGGATGCTCAGTGAAGGCATGCCCGTAGAACCGCCCGTACACATCCTCCAACTTCAGGCCACGGGACCATCCCTTGGGGACAGTCCTGTTCGGCAGGCCGTCGTCCATCCGATGCGGGCTGATATCAATGGCTACGATCTTGATACCCGCGAAAGCGAGCTCGTCCATGATCCCACTCCGCATCCCCACCGCCCCCACCACGGTGAATTCATCGGCGAGATACTTCAAAAGGGAAAGTTCCGCACGTCGCCCGCCATCCTTCACCGATGGCCAGGTCCAGTAGTTCGTGAGATTTGCCGCCCCCGCAACGGACCCCATCTCACCCATGGGGACGACCAGTGTGTCCTTCAACTCGGTGGCTACAGCACGGGCGATCTGCGCATAGCCCACTGTTCCGGTGTCAAGCGCCGGAGCATTGGCACCCTTGCGATCGCTGTGACCCGTAGCCCTGAAGGGGACAATCACATATTTCTGACCGTCCTGGAAGTTTCCAAAATTCTGCAGGTCGCGATGGAAGCGCTCACCCTCTTCTCTGGAGTAGCTGCCGTACAACTCGGCAAAATCCGGGATGTACTTTTCCTCACGCCGCTTCTGGCGCCATTCTTCCCACGCCTTGTCCCGCCGGTCGTTCTGGGCCTTCTTCTGCTGTTTGTCCGGCTTCCCTACCAGCGGCTCCGGGTCCACCCACTGTCCCCGAAATTCATCCCGGTCACTCTTGGCTCCACTTTTTTCGATGAAGTACTTCTGAACCTTCTCCGTGGCGCTGGTCTCGGTCAAGTTGTACTCGACAGGGAATTCTCTGGCCGCCGTATAGATCACCTGCAGACCTTGTCGGGAAAGATCTTCGTGCAGATCGACGATCTGATTGGCCTGATTCTTGGTTTCCGAGCTGACGTTCCAGACCAGCAGATTTTTGCCGCCGTAGGGGTTCTGCTCGACATCGCCACGCATCGCGATCAACGCGGCCCGCATATGATACATATCGCCGGAATTCTCCGCCCGGATGACAAGCGTCGTCCGAGGGTCCGCCTTCCCCGGATCGAAAATCTTGGGGTTTGGGGCGATCCGCGTGGGAGAGTTGGAGCTGCTGGAGGATTCACTCTGATCATTGCCGACGAATCGCCCGAGAGGCTCTTCCGTCATCCTCAGATTGACCGCTTCATTGAGAGCCCGGACAGCCTCGATCTGCTTGTTGTCATCCGCCCCTCGTTCACGGGCGAGATAGTTGTTTCCCGCCACGACGACATCATTGAGGGCGGTCATCCGCTCCTTCGGATCAGCCGTCTCGGAAAGGTCTTCGAACTTGCTCAGAGCGTCCCTCACCTTGGTGAGGCGGTCAGGCTCCGGCTGGGAACTCGTCGCGTCCTGGGCTGTATCGCCGGGGTCGGCCCCTACCGGCTCCCTGCTCGGCAGGCTGGTTTGCCCCTCGAACTCCGCCACCGTCATCACCTTGGTGCCAACGGGGGCGCGACTGGGCGAATGGGTCGGGACGTCGTCCTGGGCGAGCCGGAGATGTCTGCCGTCGGTGGACCGGGTCGGTACCGGCTCCGTACTCGGTTCCCGGGTGTGGGAGGGGATGTTCACCGTGTCACTGACGTCCTCGATCTTCTTCAGGTAGTCGACGGGCACCTGATCGAGGTCGTGTCGTTCGGTCCTGACCATCGGGCCGGAGGTCTGGACACCGGTGAGTCGGCTGTCACTGCGGAAGACATGGGTGCCGTCGGTCTTCCGGCCGTTGCTGGTGTCGAGGTACTCGTCGGGAAGCCCCAGGTAGTGCAGGAGTTCATGGACGAGCGTGCCGTCGCCGTGCGCTGTGTCCCAGTGGAGCTGGTCGGCCCGGCCCGGCTTCGGATCCCGGGTCAGGGTGACGGCCTCGCCGTGCTTCGGGTCGGGCTCCAGCTCGACGGTGATCCGGAGCTGGTCCCCGGACTTGGGCAACGTATAGCCGCTGTTCAGCGTCTCGTTCAGGGTGTTCTGAAGTCGCGTCTCCAGCTCCCGTACGTCTCCGTCGCGCAGGTCGCCGACCGTGCGCACGGGCAGGGTGATCACGAAGTGCCGGACCGTACGCCCGTCCTGGAGGTGCTCACGGCGCACATGGTTGCGGATCAGAGTCGTCGACCCGTCGAGCAGACCCGGCCGGCGGTTGCTCTGGCCCAGCACCGGGTCGAAGCGTTCGGTGTGGACCCGGGCCAAAGGCGCGTCGTCGATCCGGGTGAGCTGCTCCGCCGTTACGGGGGCCGGGGTCCGTTCGGCCATCGACCGGGGCGGGCGGGATTCGCTGTCCGGCCGGGCCGAGGCGTACGCGGCCGACCGCGGCGCGGGCAGCGGGGTGTCCGCGGAGCGGCCGGGGGCCGGGGGCGGAAGGGGTGGGGCCGGGGGTATCGACGAGGTGAGGAGCTGGTACGCGAGTGAGGCACGGTCCGTACCGGCGGACGGCGGTGTGACGGAGGCCGCGGCGGGGGCGGGCCGGGCGGTGGGAGTACGGGTGTCCACCGGGCCGGACGCGCTGGTGGTGACCGGCGTCGGCGTCGGCTGAGCCGGAGGGTTGGGACGTGTCGGGGCGGGGCCCGCCGCGGGCGGGGCCTGGGAGGTCTGGAGGCTGGTCGTCGAAGTGGTGGGGATCGGTGCCGACGACGAACCGCCGGTCATCGAAGCGGCCGGGTTCGAGGAGCGGGTGTCCGCCGGGGTGGTCACGGTGCCCGGGGCCGGGCGGTCGGGATTCCGGCGGGTGTACGCCGTCTCGGCCTCCTCGCGCAGCAGCGCGTAGAACGGGTTGTCCGCCGGGATCCCCCACTGGTGCATATAGACCAGCATCTGGTTGAGGACGGTGTCGTACTCGACCAGTGTCCCGGACGCGTCACCGGCCGCCTTGTCCCAGGCCAGCAGTCGGGCCTTCTCATGTGCGGTGAGTTGTCTGGCGGGAGGCTCCGCGGGTACGGCCGCCCCGGGGCGGGCCGCCTCCTCTTCCCACTTCAGCTTGGCGTCCCAGAACGTGTTCGCGTACTGCTCCAGCTTCCCCTTCTGCCGACCGTAGACCAGCTTCTCCTCCAGCAGGAGCCGCCGGACGTCCCGGGGGCCGCCGAACACGTCGCTCCGGTCCAGCTCGGTTCTGAGTCTGCCGAGCGCGGCGCTGCGCTCCCCGGCCAGCCGCTGGATGTCGTCCGTCGTCGTCCCGGACGGCGCGAGCTCCATGACCGGGCTGCTGCCGAACGTCTGGAAGGCGGCGACATGGGTCAGCTCATGGGCGATATGCCCGAGCAGGAACGACGTACCGCTTCTGGCCTGGGTGTCGACATTGAAGGTGAAGGCCGGCGGGGCGTCGGTGGGCGAGGTGAGCTTCATTCCGCCCTTGCCGTACTGCATCACGGTGACGAGCCGCTTCACCTCCTTCAACTCTTCGATGACGCTCCTGGTCACGTCCGGCAGCGACGAGTCCTCGCCGAGCGAGAAGAGCTCCTGGACGAGCTCGTCCGTGATCGAGTGGAACCGCTCCGGCCGGATGGCCAGGGCGGACCGTTGCGCCTCGCCGGGGAGCGACGGACCCTCGTGGAGCCGCCCCTCTCGCAGCAGGGTGTCCAGCGCTTCCAGCCTCTGCCGGAAGGTCTCCTCGCCGAGCAGGCTCCCCTCCGTACGCGCCTGTTCGCCGAGGGCCCTGACCCCTTCGGCTCGCGGGCCGCCGCCGTCCCCGAGGTACTTGAGGTAGCCGTCGGACGCGCCGACGACCTTCATGAAGGCCCCGATACGCTCCATCGGCCCGGCGTTCTCCGGCAATCCGTGCAGAGCCCGGAGGGCGGTGTCCACCGCGCCGATACCCGCCCGCTCGCCGAGCTGCCTGACGGTCGCCGCCCGGGGACCTCCGATGTCCCCGGAGGACTCCGGATACTTCTCGGCGGCCGTGACGAGCCCTTCGAGGGCGTTCCGCCGGCCATCCGGTCCGGCGTCGCGCAACTGCTCGTGGGTGGCCTGGAGCAGGGCCTCGATCCGTTCGAAGCTGGCCCGCTCCTTCAGTTGCCGGACGCCCTCGATCCGCGGTCCGCCACCGCTCGCCTTGTGATTCAGATAGCTGTCGCAGGCGGTGACGATCTTGCCGACCTCGAAGGCCCGGTCCAACGGATCGGTACCGGCCGGGAGTCTGTGATACGCGCCGAGGGCCTTGTCCACGGCGTCGATCGCGGACTTCGAGCGGATACCGCTGCCGGACGAGGCCCTCTTGAACTCGTCCGGGCTCATCACCCCGTCGCCGGGGCGCAGCACGGTGGTGGGCAGCTCTCGCGGGCCGGTCTCGGACGACGTGGTCCTCCGGGTGAAGTCGTCCTCGCTCATCACCCCTTGCCCCAGGTGTGCGCTGGAATCCGCGTCGGTGTCGTTCGTTGGCGGGGCGGGGCTGGTCGGGTGCAGCGGCGTGTCGTCGTCGGCGAGGCGGGAGCGCCTGCCGGACGGCGCCTGCTGGTCCGCTTCGGGCGAGGGCAAAGACGAGGACGACGGCGAGGGCTCCGGGGAGGCCGGGGGCGGTACGGGGGTCGGGTCGGTGTTCCGCGGTACGGATTCCTCCGTACGCGCGCGCTCGCCCGACGTCGTATCGGATACCGGGCCGGCCTCGGTCCGGATCGTCTCGTCGGCGGAGTCGGCGACGGGGGTACGCTCCGGGTCGGTCGGGCCGTCGGAGCTCATGACCGGTGGGATCGGCGTGGCGGACGTGTTCTCGTCGGTCGCGGAGCGGTGGCCAAAGTCCCCGTGCTCACCGTCCGGCTCGTCGGTCGGGTTCGGCGACCCGGTCGTGCTCTCCGTGACGGGGCGGTTCTGTTCTCCCGCCGACGCGTCGTCGCCCTGCTCGCCGTCGTGCCGGGGGGACTGCTCTCCGGCGCCGTTCCGGTCCTGGTCCTGGCCTTGGCCTTGGTTCTGATCCTCGTTTCGGTTCTGGCTCTGGTCCTGCGGCGGGGAACCGCCTTCGGTGGAGAGGTCCGTCGGCCGGTGCCCGGTGGAGTCCGTTCCTCCCGGTCCGGAGGTCGACGACGACTGGTCGGAGCCGTTCGGCTGGGACTTCTGCTGCTGCGAGCCGGTGCCGGAGGGCTGGGCGGCGGCCGGAGCCTGCGAGGAGCCCGTGGCGGTGTTGCCCCCGGCCGTACTCCCGGCGTTGCCGCCGCCGACCGCGGCCGCGGGGCTGCCGCCACCGGTCCCCGCGGCCATGGGCGCCGGACCTGAGACCATGCTGACCGGCGGGTTCTCCGGCTGTTCGTCGTCCCGGCCGTCCGCGCCCTCCGGGCCGTCCCCGGCCCCCTCCGACGTGTCGGAGTCGCCTTCCCAGGGCTCCAGGTAGTCGAGGTCGTCGTCCTCGTGGGCGAAGAGCTCGGCGAGGCCGTAGTCCGAGTCCTCGTCGAACGAGCTGTCCGCCGTCTGCTCCGTGCTCGCGCTCGTCGCGGCGGCCGGGGACGACGAATCGCCGCCGGGGCCGAGGTCGCCCGCGGTCAGTCCGCTCGGCGGGTCCATGCCCAGATTTCCGCGCAGGCCCATGGCGAGGTTCTCGCCACCGGCCTCCATCATGGCGTTCAGCCGGCCCTCGACCATGCCGGAGCCGAAGGTGAGTCCGGAGGTCTTGAAGGTGTGTTCGTCGGAGAAGATCAGGTTGTACATGCCCTCGGAGACAGCCGCGTGGGCGCCTTCGAAGAGGCCGCGGCCGGTGCCCTCGACGATCTCCCGCATGATGCTCAGGCCGAGAGCGTCGGAGGCGCCCTTGGTCAGGACCTTGGTGAGGTCGTCGCCCAGGTCGCCCGTGATCGGCTTGAGGGCGTTCCCCAGGTCGTCCGGCAGTCCCTTGGTGCCGGTCTTCTCCAGCAGTGCCTTGGCCCAGTTCTCCCCCGCCTCGCGGGCGGCTTCCTTGCCGGCCTTGTCACCGAACTGCTTCTGGAACGCCTCGCCGACGTCCTTGATGAACTCCTGCTGCACCTTGGGGCCGGTGGGCCCGTGGGTGTTCGGGAGGTGCTTGCGGAAGGCCTCGGTCAGGTTCTGGCCGAAGGAGCGCTCAGGCGCCGGGGACGGGCCCTTCCCCGTGCCGGAGTCGGACTTCTTCGGCTCCGGCGAGGGCTTCGGCGTGGCGGGGTCCGGCTTCCCCGGCGGCGGGGGTACGGGCCCTTCCGGCTTGGGGGTCGTCCCGTTCGGAGGAGAGGTGGAACCCGTCGTTTCCGGCTTCCCGGAGGCCGGCGGCGGAGTGGGGGCATCCGGATCCGGGGTCGGCGCCACCTTCGGGTCCGGCTTCGCGGAACCCGGGGGAGGAGTCAGGTTCAGATCCGGACTCTTGTCCTTCGGCTTCGGCGGGTTCAGTATGTCGTCGATCTGCTTGCCGAGGTCGGGTCCCGCGTCGAGCCCGAACCTCTTCGCCAGGAACTTCCCGAAACGGTCGCCCAGGAAGTTGAAGGGGCCCGCCAAAAGGCCCTGGACCATGCCCGACAAGGCCGCGTTCTTGGTGAGTTCGGTGTCCCACTCGTCACGGCTGCCCTGGTTCAGCTGGACCCACTGGACCATGGCGTCCAGCGCCACGCCCAGCCCGACATTGATGACCTGGTGCGTCAGCAGCGTCAGGATCATACGGCCGATCCACGACTTGATGAGCCACCGGATGATCGCCATCTTCTGCATGTACGCGGCGATCGAGGCACCGAAGAAGAAGGCGGTGGCCGCCGCGATCGCGGCCTCGACGAGGAGCATGATCAACTGAGCGATGATCATGTACTTGGTGTACTGGAGCTGAGTGGCGCTCTTGCGGGTGAAGTCGGCCATGAGCTGCGCCTGGTCGCCGACCGCTTTGAAGTAGTCCAGTCCTTCCTGACCGCCGAGGAAGGACTTCATCGCCTCCTGGTACATCTTCCCGGCGTCGCCGTCGAACTTCTCCTTGGTGAAGCCGAGCGCCTCGGCCACCAGGGCCTGGAAGTCCTGGTTGAGTTTCCCCTGGAGGTCCCGGTGCACCTCGGCGAGGGCGAACATCTTGTCCTCGTCGCCGTCGGGCGGGACCTCGCCCGTCAGAATGGCGAACAGCCAGGCGCACTCGGGGGGAAACTCAATGGCCATGGGTCAGCGCTTGCCAATGCTGTCGTGGATGTCGTTCTGGGTCTTCCGGAACCTCGCGCCGGTGAGCTTGAGGCTGGCGGCGCTGCCCTTGACGGCCGCGCTCAGGGCGTCGACGCCCCCGACACACGGCTCCAGTCCCTCGTAGTACTTCTTGGCGAATGCCTCGCCGAACTCATCCGTGCCCCAGCAGCCCCGAAAGCTGGTGATCTTGTCGATGTACTCCTCACGGATGATCTTGAGCTTGTCGCCGACCTGATCCAGGGCGTCGCCGCCCTTGCCGACTCCCTCGGGGTCCACGTCCAGCCCGCTCATCGCGCCGTTCCTTCCCGCGCCACGGCGTCGCCGTCGCTCTCGTCGTCCACCAGTTCGTCCAGGAGCGCGCCGGATGTACGCGGCCCGCCGCGCGGCTCGGGCACCTCGATGCCCTCCTCCTTCAGGGGGGCGATGAGGTCGTCCCAGGAGACCGGGGTGAATCCGGCCTCGCTGTCGGCCGACATCCCCGGGACCGGGCCGAAGGGCCGGTAGAGGTCGATCAGTTGGGCGGCGGCCTCCCGGCGGGCCTGCGCGATGGTGCTCATCAGGGCGCCCGACAGCTCGGCGGGCGCCATCGAGCGGTAGCGCGAAGTGGGGAACCGCAGGCTCCGCAGCTCGCCCTGGGCTCCGACGGTCGCCTCGACCGACCGGTCCTTCGAGGTCACCGTCACGGAGATCCGGGTCGCCTCGGCGGAGGCCCGGTTCAACTGCTCCCGGGTCTCCTCGAACTCCGTGAGCGCCTCCGCGAGGCGCGCTTCCCAGTGGTTGGTCATCGCTCCGTTTCCACCTGTCGTTCTCGTCGCTGGTCTTCGTTCCGGCGGGGCGTACGAAGGCGTGGGCCGGCCCGGTCCCGTACGCCGGGCTCGTCGCACGGCGATACCGGCGGCCGCGGGCAGGTCATCTGCCGATCACCCCGGCGACGCCGCCCTCGTCGGTGCCCCAGACCTCTTCGTCCTCGCTGATCCAGGTCTGGCGCTCGCGCTCGTCGTTCTGGCCGCCCTGGCCGCCGCCCATGCCGCCCATCCCTCCCATGGGGGGCATCATCGGCGGCATCATTCCGGAGGAGGTGGGCGGACGCCGGGAGGCGTCCTCCGGCCCGGGACGGCCCTTGGCGGCGCCCGTGTCGTTCGCGGCGGCCGACCGACCGCCGTCGCCGCCCGTCGCTCCGGCAGCAGTCGGCGGCGGGGGGACGAGGCTGTTGCCGGTGGAGTTGAGACTGAGGGCGGGGGGCTGTTGGCCCCCGCCGGACGAACCGTAGGACTTGGGAGGGCTCCAGCGGTTGTTCGACAGGTCGCCGTCGCCGAACTTGCCGTACCCGCTGGAGCCGAGGCCGGGAGGCGGCGGTGCCTGCTTGCCGCCGGTGACGCTGACGGTACGGCCGTCCGCGTCGGTGGTGATCACGCGGCCGTCCGGATAGCTGACTTTGCGGCGGCCGTCCTTGTACTCCTGGTCGAGGGTGCCGTCCGGATAGCGGGTGGTGGTGGAGCCGTCCGCGTTGTGTGTGGTGGTGGCTCCGGCCTTGCCGCCGAGCGGATTCAGGTGCTCGGTGGTCTTCTTGCCGTCGGCGTCGGTGACCGTGTAGGTGCCGTCGGGGCCGAGCCGGGTGGAGGCCCCGTCCTTGTAGGTGGTGACGACGGTGCCGTCCGTCTCGACCTTGGCGACCGAGCCGTCGGCGTACTCGATGGTGGAGGAGTTCTGTCCCAGCCGGGAGACGGTCTTCGTGCCGTCCGGGTCGAGCGTGGTGACGGTGCCGTCGGCACCGACGGTGGTCCGGGTGCCGTCGGGGTGGACGGTGGTGGTCGAGCCGCCCTTGTCATAGGTGGTGGTGGAGCCGTCGGGGTTGCGCACGGTCTCGCCCGGTGCCGGGTGGCCGACCTTCTTGTTGCCCTCGGCGTCGATGGTCGTCACAGTGCCGTCGGCGGCGCGCTGGACGATCGCGCCGTTCTTGTACTGGGTGACCGAACTGCCGTCGGACTTGTACGTGGTCTTGCTGCCGTCCGCGTAGGTGACGGACTGGCTGCCGTCCTTGTTCAGGACGGTGGTGGATCCGCCCGGGTTGGTGGTGGTCACCGTGCCGTCCCGGCCGACGGTGGTGGTCGCGCCGTCCTTGTGGGTGGTGGTGCGCGAGCCGTCCTGGTTGTACGCGGTGGTGGAGCCGTCGGGGCCCTTGACCGTCTTGAGCGGCGGCGAGGGAGTGCCGGTCCCGGGGGTGCCGGGCGGCGGCTGGTTGGGGCCGAGTCCCGGCGGGGGCTTGATTCCGGTGCCGGGCGGCGGCTGGTTCGGACCCAGTCCGGGCGGGAGCGCACCGGGAGGGAGGACGCCGGGCGGGGTGATCACCTTGCTGCCGTCGGGGCGAGTGGTGGTGTACGACCCGTCGGGGTTGCGGACGGACACCGAGCCGTCGGGGTTGCGGATGACGTTCTTGTCACCGCCGCCAGGTCCGCCGAGGTCGGAGCCCGGTGGGGGCTTCAGTCCCCCCGGGCCGCCGGTACCGGGGCCGGGGCCGTTGAGATCGAGGCCCGGCGGAGGCTTCGGGGCGCCCGGGCCGCCGACACCGAGGTTGCCGTCCTTGCCACCCGGCCCGCCGATGCCGAGGTTGCCGTCCTTGCCGCCCGGGCCGTTGGGACCGAGACCCGGCGGCGGCGGGATCTGGCCGTCGCCGCCCCCGCCGCCGAGCTTCTTCTCCATCTCCTCCTTCTGGCGCTGGGCCTCCTTCTCCGCTTCGGCGGCCTTGCGCTCGCCCTCGCGCTGGGTGAAGCGGGCCCGCAGATCGGTGAAACCGGCGTTGAAGGCGAAGGAGGAGTTGGCCCGGGCGAATCCGGCCAGGCTGTTGTTGAGGGTGGTGGCCAGCGGGCCGGCGAAATCGTCCAGGATATTGAGGCCGACCGGGCCGCCCTCGGCGGCCTTGGCGCCCGTCCAGCTGTCGTACGACCTGCGCCCGATCTCGCGCCATGCCTCCTCGGTCCGGAGATCTCCGAATTCCGGGTGGTAGATGGAGAAGCCCGCGGTCGCCTCGCGCACCCCCTCGGTCCGCCACACGAAGGAGCTGCCCGCGGCGACGGACACCATCCGCGTACCGCCCGTCGTCTTCGCGATGTTGTTCTCGTCGAGGTACTTCGCCACCACGTCGAGCCAGTGGTCGAGATGACCGGCCGGGTGGTGGGCCATGGTGGCGTCGGCCTTCCACGCCGTCCACCGCTGGTGCAGATTGTCGGCGAGGTCGTGGACGGCGTTGGCCGCCTGGACGAGAGTCTTCCCCGGGCCGGAGACCGGAGTGTAGGCGGGGGTGACGTACGGCATCGTGGTCGGCGGGGCACCGGTGCCCGCCGCGAGCACGGTGGCGAGGTTCTTGTAGCCGAGGTGCACTCCGTCGATCAGTTCGCGGAAGGCGTCGGCGCTGGTGCCCCGCCATGCGGCGTCGCCGTCGCCGAGATCCTTCAGCCATCCCGCCAGCACGGGTTCCTTGGCCTCGAAGTACTTCAGGACGGCGTCGAAGGACTTGGCGTTCGCCACCAGGGAGTTGAGGTCGGGGCTGTCGGCCACCCCCTCCTTGCTGTCGAACTGGTAGCCGTTGGCCGTCCCCTTGTTCACCAGGGCGCCGAGCGCGGCTCCGTAGCCCTCGATGAACCGGTTCACCACACCGTCGGGGCTGAAGTCGTTGTTGGTGTCCATGTCCGAGGCGAGCGAGAGCGTCACCTCGTAGTAGGACGTGATCGAACCCCCGCCCGGGTCCTGGTAGAACTGGATGACACGCTTCGTGCCGGGACCGAAGTCCTTCTGCGTGTTCTCCCCCATGGCGGAGAGCGACTTGTGCTGGATGTCGGCCTTCAGCCAGCCTCGTCCTCCGTTGCCGCCGGAGTCGGAGGTGCCGCCGGCCTTTCCGACGTCCTCGCGTTTCCCGCCGTCGAAACCGGTGAGCGGTCGGACGATGTCCTCCCAGAGCACGTTCGCGGCCATGCAGACGGTTCCTTCGGTCGATTTCAGCGGGCGGGGCGGAGGACTGGGCGAGGCTGTGCGGTGAGCCGGGGCCGTCGGGTGTCAGACGGACTTCGGCGGCACCAGCCCGTTGTTGATGTTCGCCCAGTCGTCGAGGAACTTGTTCGCCTCCACCTGGTCGAGGCTGGAGTCCTGGGCGGACTCCATCGCGGCGATGGTGATCGCCAGATTCTGCGAGATGTTGTTGAAGAGGTCCTGCTGCTGCAATTCGATCCCGGCGAGCGTCCCGGCCGACCTCTTGACGAAGCCCAGCAGGGAGGCCGCGGTGAGCTTGTCGCCCTCCTTGGGCGCGCCGAGCCGCCCGAGCTTGAGCGGCGAGTTGGCGAAGCTGGCCGTCGAGCCGCTCTGTTCACTGAGCGAGGGCATGTCGTCGACCGGGGTCGTTCCCCCGGCGGGGTCCGGCGGATCGGTCGTCAGGACGACGAGCTCGTTGATGAACCACTGCACCCCGTTGACCTTGCTGTCCTTGAAGGTGCGGAGGCTCTCCACATCGAGATGGGAGAGGTCGGCCCGGCCCGGGGGCTGTGGTGGTTGCGCGGACATATCGGCTCTCTCGTACGGCGGGGGGCGGGCGGGGTGGGCGGGCCCCGGGGGTGCCCGGGGCCCGGCGGGCACCGGGCGGTACCCGGGCGGCGGGCGTCAGACGCGGATCGAGCCCCACTCGCTCGCCGCCTTGTTCTCGTGCCTGCGGTAGATCTCGACGATCTGCTCCAGCAGACCGCTGTGCTTCTGCAGGATCTCCGCGAGGGCGTTGGAGGACGCGTTCCACGCGTCCTGCTTCTGGTCGTACGTGGCGGCGTCCATGCCCTGCCAGGCGGTGCGCAGGGCGTCCAGCTCGGCGTTGAGGTTGAGCACCGTGTTCTGGATGGCCTTGGTCTGCGTGCGCATGTCCTCGGCCGCCATGTGGACGGAGTTGTACTCGACGTGGATGACACCGTCGTTGAGGTGACTGTTGAAGGACACAGGGGCTCCAGGAGGGGTCCGGTGGGAAGGGTGTCGGTGCGGCGGCCGGCGGGGGCGGCCCGGTGCGGCACGGGTCCGCGTACGGCCGGACGGTGCGCGATCGCGCGGATCCCGCGGTGGCGTCACCCGCGCGCCGGGCGGTGTGGGGCTACTTGCGCATCAGGGCGCCGTAGGCGGCGTCGCCCAGCTGGGCGTGCTGGGACTTGGCCGAGGTGATGAGTTCTTCGATCTCGCTCTGGGTGCGGTTCTGGGCGAGGCCGGTGCGCTGGAGGGCGTCCATCATCTCCGACATCCGGGCGGTGATCTGGTCGACCTGCCCGCTCCACTCGGTGAGCAGGTTCTGGAAGGCGCCGCCGTCCTTGCCGCCGTACGCCTTGATGAGGCCGCTCATCGTGGTCTGGACGTCCTGCTGGGAGCGCTTGATTCCGCTGTGCGCCTGCTGGAGGGCGTTGTGGCCGAGCTGGTTGGCGTGCTGGCTGGAGGTCTGGAGGTTCCCGGGGCCGGGTCCGGCAGAGGTCAAGGCGTGTCCTTGGGTCGCGGTGAAGGGCATGGGGCGCGGCCACCTCCGCGCCGGGTGCTCTCGCCCCGTGGTGCGGTGGGTGACGCGGGCCGCGATCCCGGCGGTCCGGCGGGAGTCCTGGGGGGTCTCGGTTCGGGCCGCCGGGATCGTGACTCATGCGTTTCGACCCTGAGGATGTGATCTCAGGTCACCCGGTTTACCCGCATGGCCGATTGGCTGAAATTGATCGGTCGGCGGCGCTCGCCGCCCTGGCCGGTGCCTTCGCCGGGGCCAAGCGCGGCAGCACGTCCTGGCCGCCGGAGTGGCGCGAGGC
>NZ_JBEYIS010000007.1:77628-209965 GCF_040635975.1 Streptomyces sp. NPDC006798 | reverse complement strand
ACCTCTACCCCCCGAACACTCCCCTCTTCCCCCCCCCGCCGCGCGCCCGATGGGGTCGGCGGGGCGGCGCCGCACGGCCCCCGGTCCGTCCCCCCTTCCGGGCGTACGGACCGGGGGCCGCTGTCACTCCTTCGGCCAGTCCACCGTCGGCGAGGGGTGGTACGCGATCCCCAGCGCCGCCATCCGGCCCGCCTGCGCCACCAGCCTCGGCTCATAGGCGTCCCAGCCGATATCACCCCGGGACCAGCCCTTCTCGGCCGCGCCCAGCAGCCGGGGGAAGGCCATCTGCTCCAGTTCGGCGCCGGTGTCCAGGGTCTCCGTCCACAGCGCCGCCTCGATCCCGACGACCGCGTCCTCCGGCACCCCCTCGGCCGCGAAGTAGCCGCCGGGGTCCCAGTCGTACGACTTGTCGACCTCGACCGTCCCCGCCCAGTGCAGGCCCAGCGGATGGGTCGCCGTGTACTGCATGTCGAGGTAGATCCGGTCGGCCGGGGAGAGGATCAGCCGGGCGCCCCTGCGGACCGCGTCGGCGACCTCCTCCCGCTCCTCCTTCTTCGTACCGCCGTAACCCCAGTACTGGGCGATCACGTTCTCGTCGACCTCGGCGCCCGCGATCTGGTGCCAGGCGATCGGCTTCTTGCCGTACTTGGCCACCGTCTCCCGGACCCGGTCCATGAAGACCCGGTAGTCCTTCTCCTCGGTGCTGTCGGCCTCGTCCCCGCCGATATGGAGGTACTCGCCCGGGGTGAGGGCGGCGATCTCCCGGATCACGTCGTCCACGAAGTCGAACGTCACCGGCTTGCCGACGCAGAGCGTGCTGAAGCCGACGTCCGTCCCGGTGTAGACGGGCTTGGCGACCCCGTCGCAGTTCAGCTCCGGATAGGCGGCGAGGGCGGCGGCGGTGTGGCCCGGCATGTCGATCTCCGGGATCACCTCCATATGGCGGCTCGCGGCATATGCCACGATCTCCCGGAACTGCTCCTTGGTGTAGAAGCCGCCCTCGCCGCCGCCGACCTCGGTGGCCCCGCCGATCGTGGTCAGCTTCGGCCAGGAATCGATCGCGATCCGCCAGCCCTGGTCATCGGTGAGATGGAGATGCAGCTTATTGATCTTGTACAGGGCGGCCTGGTCGACATAGCGCTTCACCTCGTCGACCGTGAAGAAGTGCCGGGCGACGTCGAGCATCACGCCCCGGTACTCGTACCGGGGCCGGTCGGTGATCGTGCCGCCCGGCACCTGCCACGGGCCGGACCCGACGGCCTTCTTCTCGATCGCGTGCGGCAGCAGCTGGCGCAGGGTCTGCACCCCGCGGAAGAGCCCGGCGGGCTCCTTCGCCACCAGGGTCACGGCCGCCGGGGACGACTCCAGCCGATACCCCTCATCGCCCAGGTCCGCCTCGTCGGGGGCCAGCCGCAGCCTTATCCCGTCGGCACCGGGCCCCGGGTCGAGCGGCAGCTCGAAGCCGGTGGAGGGCCGGAGGATCCCGGCCAGATAGTCGCCGACGGCCCGGACCCCGGGGCGGTCGTCGAACCGGATCGCGGTCCCGGCGGTGATCTCGTACGGCAGCCCCGCCGGGCGGACCTCGGAGGGCGCGGGCACCACATTGCCCAGGGCCGGTACGGCGGTGGGCGCGCGGCGGGCGGACTTTCCGCTGGAGCCGCCGCCCGCGCCGCCGTCGGCGAAACAGCCGACCCCGGCCCCGGCGAGCAGAATCAGGGCACCGATCAGCCGCAGCCCGGGCAGCCGCGCGGGCCGGGCCGGTCCGGGGTGCGGACGGTGCGTCGGTCGGGACAGTCTCACGGGAGGATTCCCTTCAACAGGCGTCTCAGCAGGTCCTTCACCAGATGTTCCACCGGTGCCGGAGCCCTCGCCATCGTGACTCACGACCGAGGCCAGGTCTAGACCTGGCCGGGTGGAACGATCATCGGATCCACCCGGTCGGCCGAGGCCGCCGAATGGAAGAATCGCCCCATGGCGGAAATCATCCAGAAGGACGGGACCTGGACCTTCGACGGGGACACCGTGCGCATCGTGCCCGGCTCCGACAAGGGCGTGGGGCTGCTCCGGCAGGCCCTGGGCGAGCTGGCAGTCCCGCTGGAGGCCGTCGCGGGGGCGTCGTACGAGCCGGGCCGCAAGTCCGGGCGGCTCAGACTGCGGCTGCGCAACGGCGCCGATCCGCTGCTCCAGCTCGCCGGCGGCCGGCTCAAGGACGGCTCCGACCCCTATCAGCTGAACGTCGAGAACGACCGGACCGGGGTCGCCGAGTACTTCGTGGACGCGGTCCGCAACGCCCTGCTGATCGAGCAGATCAGCGCCGATCCGGTGGGCCGCTATCTGCTGCCGGGTCCGTCGCTGCCGGTCAGCGCCACGGCGGGCGACGGCACGGCCGAGTTCGACGGGGAGCAGATCCGGCTGTCCTGGAACTGGAAGACCGAGGACGCCAAGGCGTCCGGCGGGCCCCGGACGATCGCCGTCGGCGATGTCGAGGGTGTCGACTGGCTGCCGCCGTCCGGTCTGGAGAACGGGCATCTGCGGTTCACGGTCGCCCGGATCCAGTCCTCCGCCCCGGCCAAGTACGACCCGCACGCGGTGGAGCTGTGGGGCTTCCGCAAGGATCCGCTGATGGCCGTGGTCGGCGCGGCCGTGGTGGCGCGGCTGCCGCATCCGTACGCCGGGGAGGCACCGGCCGCCCTGACCGCCCCGGCCGGGACCGCGCCCGCCGCCGCCCCGGCCGACGACCCCGACGCGCTGCTGCGACGCCTGCGCGAGCTGGGTGAGCTGCACCGGGCCGGGGTCCTCACGGACGACGAGTTCAGTACCGCGAAGCAGGCCGTACTGAAGCGGCTCTGACCCGCGACCCCGACCCGCGCCCAATGATCCTGCCCGGAATCGGGCAGGATTCTTGCATCCCGCAGCGTTACCGCGCAGTATCGACGGGTGCTCGAACACCGCCGGCCAGGTCGTCCCTCATCCTCCGCGTCGCCACCCTCACACCCCGCGCACGCGCACGACGACCTCATAGACCATCTCGTCCGCACCACCGCGCTGCCGCGCGGCGAGGCGGTCCGGGTCGTCCTCGACGTGCTGGCGTACTTCGACGAGAAGACAGAGGTCTACGTCCGCCGCCGCCATCGCGAACTGCAGTCCGGCGGCCTGGCGAACGCCGAGATCTTCGAGCGGATCGCGGCCGAGCTGCCGCACCGCGCCGTGGCGCCCCCGGAGCTGTCGCTCCGCCAGCTGCGCCGCATGATCTACGGCTGACATCCGATCTCCCACCTACGGAGGGGCAAGAACTTTCATGTGCGGAATTGTCGGATACATCGGTAAGCGTGATGTGGCACCGCTGCTGCTGGAGGGCCTCCAGCGGCTGGAGTACCGGGGGTACGACTCCGCCGGCATCGTGATCACCAGCCCGAAGGCGGCCGGGCTCAAGCTGGTCAAGGCCAAGGGCCGGGTCCGCGATCTGGAGGCCCGGGTCCCCAAGCGGTTCGCCGGGACCACCGGCATCGCCCACACCCGCTGGGCCACCCACGGCGCCCCCAGCGACGAGAACGCCCACCCCCACCTCTCGGCCGACGAGAAGGTCGCCGTCGTCCACAACGGCATCATCGACAACGCCTCCGACCTGCGCGCCCGGCTCGAAGCCGAGGGCGTGGTCTTCGCCTCCGAGACCGATACCGAGGTCCTCACCCATCTGATCGCCCGCTCCGCGGCCGAGACGCTGGAGGAGAAGGTCCGGCACGCGCTCAAGGTGGTCGAGGGCACCTACGGCATCGCCGTGATGCACGCCGACTTCGACGACCGGATCGTGGTGGCCCGCAACGGCTCCCCCGTCGTCCTCGGCATCGGCGAGAAGGAGATGTTCGTCGCCTCCGACGTCGCCGCCCTGGTCGCCCACACCCGGCAGATCGTCACCCTCGACGACGGCGAGATGGCCACCCTCAAGGCCGACGACTTCCGTACGTACACCACCGAGGGCTCCACCACCACCGCCACGCCGACCACCGTGGAGTGGGAGGCCGAGTCGTACGACATGGGCGGCCACGACACCTACATGCACAAGGAGATCTCGGAGCAGGCCGACGCGGTCGACCGGGTGCTGCGCGGCCGGATCGACGACCGGTTCTCCACCGTGCACCTCGGCGGGCTCAACCTCGACGCCCGCGAGGCCCGCTCCATCCGCCGGGTCAAGATCCTCGGCTGCGGCACCTCGTACCACGCGGGCATGATCGGCGCCGGGCTGATCGAGTCGCTGGCCCGGATCCCCGCCGACGCCGAGCCCGCCTCCGAGTTCCGCTACCGCAATCCGGTGGTCGACCCCGACACCCTCTACATCGCGGTCTCCCAGTCCGGCGAGACCTATGACGTGCTCGCCGCCGTCCAGGAGCTGAAGCGCAAGGGCGCCCGGGTGCTCGGCGTGGTGAACGTGGTCGGCTCGGCCATCGCCCGGGAGGCCGACGGCGGGGTCTACGTCCACGCGGGGCCCGAGGTCTGCGTCGTCTCCACCAAGTGCTTCACCAACACCGTCGTCGCCTTCGCCCTGCTGGCGCTGCACCTCGGCCGGATCCGCGACCTCTCCGTCACCGAGGGCAAGCGGATCATCGAGGGCCTGCGCAGGCTGCCGGAGCAGATCGCGGAGATCCTCACGGCCGAGGACGACATCAAGAAGCTGGCCGAGGAGTACGCGGGCGCCCAGTCGATGATGTTCATCGGCCGGGTCCGCGGCTACCCGGTGGCGCTGGAGGCGTCGCTGAAGCTGAAGGAGATCTCCTACATCCACGCCGAGGCGTACCCGGCGTCCGAGCTGAAGCACGGCCCGCTGGCGCTGATCGAGCCCGCCCTGCCGACCGTCGCGATCGTCCCCGACGACGATCTGCTGGAGAAGAACCGGGCGGCGCTGGAGGAGATCAAGGCCCGCAGCGGCCGGATCCTGGCCGTGGCCCACCGGGAGCAGGAGAAGGCCGACCACACGATCGTCGTGCCGAAGAACGAGAACGAGCTGGACCCGATCCTGATGGGCATCCCGCTCCAGCTCTTCGCCTACCACACGGCCCTCGCCATGGGCCGCGACATCGACAAGCCGCGGAACCTGGCGAAGTCCGTGACCGTCGAGTAACCGGCCGTACGCGCCGAGGGCGGCGGTACGGGTCCCGGACCCGTACCGCCGCCCTCGGCGTACCCCGGTGGCACACCCGCACGGCACCGCCCCGGCCCGGGGGCACCGGGTCGCGTACCGGCGTACCGTTCCCCCGCGCGTCGCCGCCGGGCCGCGCGGGGGAACCGGCCGGAACCGGCGCACCGGCCCGGCCCGCGCCCGCTCAGCCGGTGGCCGTCACTCCCCGGCCCGCGGCGCGTCCCTCGAAGGTCGGCAGATCGGCCAGGACGGCCGTCGCCCCGTACCAGGACGCCAGACCCGCCGCCACGGCGACCCAGCCGCCCGCCTCACCGAGCCCGCCGGAATCGGCGAGGGCGCCGATCCCGGTCAGCGCCATGGCGACCGCCAGCAGCCCGTACGCGCCCTGGACCAGTGAGCCCCGGGCCGCCCCGGCCGTCAGGCTCAGCGCCAGCAGCGCCCAGAGCAGGGCGAACAGACCCGCCGCCTCCGCCGACCTGACCTCGCCGACCGCGGTGCCCCAGGTGAACCAGAAGGCGCCGAGTCCGGCGAAGGCCGTCCCCGTACCCGTGTCCCGGTCGCGGAACGCGAGCAGTCCTGCGATGAACAGTGCGACACCGCCGACCCAGGTGGCGACCGCGGAGGCGTCGGCCGCCGCCACATTGTCGACGACGCCGGTCGCTCCGATGCCGAAGGCCAGCAGGGTCAGTCCGAGGGCGAGTTGGCCGAGTGTCGTGGAACCGGCGCTTCCCGCGGAGACGTCCTTGCTCACGGCGGGCTCCCTTCCTGTCTGTTCGGTTGTCGGCGCATGGCCGCGCGATCGTGGTGCTCCGTAGCTCCGTACTGGCGTGCGGCCCGTACCGGCGCGATCCGTACTGATGTGGTTCGTACGGTCGTTCGGGCCGCGATGTACCCCGTTATGTACCCTTCACGAGCGCACAAAGCACCTCTGCCGGGCGGTAGATTTCCGGGAATTCCCGGCGGCGGAGCAGGAGTTGGACGCCGGAGGCCCGGACGGACCGGGTTCGGGGCTCGGGCCGGGGAGTCAGGGGCCGGGGCTCGGGCCGGGGAGTCAGGGGATGACGACGACGGGGCGCTGGGCGCGCCGGGCCAGCCGCCCCGCGACCGAGCCGAAGATCCGCCCGACGATGCCGTGGGTGGAGCCGACCACGATGGCGTCGGCCGAGTACTCCCGGCCGACCTCCTCCAGCTCGTGGCAGATGTCGCCGCCGCGTTCCACCAGGATCCAGGGGACCTCGGCCAGATAGTCGGCGCAGGCCAGCTCCAGACCGAGGACCTCGGTCCGGTGATCGGGTACGTCGACGAAGACGGGCGGCTCGCAGCCGGCCCAGACGGTCGTCGGCAGCCGGTTGGCGACATGCACGATGATCAGCCCGGAACCGGAGCGTACGGCCATCCCGATCGCATAGGCGAGCGCCCGCTCACTGGAGGTCGATCCGTCGAAGCCGACGACGACGCCGTGCCGGAACGCCGGATCGCACGAAGGGCGCGTTTCTTCCGCCGCTCGCAGATCCGACAAGGGGTCGGCTACCTGCTTGCGGTCAGCGGGTTCGGGGATCTCGTGACCGGCCATCGGTGTCTCGGCGAAGAACGTCCTCTGCGGGAACGGGGGGAGGGGAGAACAACAGGACAGACTGTGCGGTGCTGTGTCCGGGAATCATCTTCCCTGGCCCATACCCGTAAGGGTACGGCGACACTCCTCTCCTGCCCAGAGGCCGCCGCCCCAACCGGGCGTCCCCCGGAGCATGCCTGAGGCCGTCCCCGTTGGCAATGCCGTGTGGCGTCTACAGCCGACCGGAAGCCGCCGTACGCCCACCCGGGCCCGGACCACCTGCGACGGGGCACGGGCCGGACCGCCGGGACCGGGACGGCGCACGGACGGCGGGGCGCTTTCGATCCGGCCGCGCGCTCCGGAATCCGTCGTATCCCAGGTCACGGACCGGAGCGCACGGCGTACGGTCCGCTCCCGTTCGGCCGCGGCCCGTGCGGGTCGAGGCACCGAGTGCCGCAGTGACCGGAAGGCTGCGGTCCTCGTTGGCTCCTCGGACACCCCCGCCGCTCCCGCCGTCCGGAGGAAGCCTTTCGTGCCGACGCACCCGTCCGCCGCCGGGCGGACCGCCTCCCCGGCCCCGCCGGAATCCCCGCCCCCTCCGTGCTTCGCGGATCCGCCGGCGCACCCGCCGCCCGCCACCGGCCCCGGCCGCGGTCCCGGCCGTACGGACTCCCCCGCCGCACCAGGCGCACCAGACGACCCCCATACCTCCGGCGCATCCGACACCCCTTACGCCACGGGCGTCCCGGGCTCCGCCGAGGCGGCGGACGACGTCGTCCGGTGGGCCGCCTTCAGCTGTCTGCTCGTACCCGTGGTCCTCGTCGGCTACGGCGCCTCCGTCGGCGGGGCCGCCGCTGCCGCCCTCGGCCTGGCCGCGGTCACCGCCGCCTGCCGGGTACTGCTGCGCCGTTCCGAGCGCAATGCCTCACGGCCCCGCCCCGGGGCGGCCGGGGAGCACCGCGCGCACCCGGCGCACGAGGTGGGTACGGGGGCTCGCCGGGAGACCGGGGGCGCCTTCGGCCGTCCCTCGGGAGAGTGAGCGGGATCCGGCCCGTTCCCGTCGCCGTACCCGTATGATTTCAGCCAAGTTCGCGCAGGCGTACATCCCTTGGGGAAATGGCCTGGCAACCCCCTTGTCAGCAGGCAGGAAAGGGTCTTCGGCAAGATGCGCACCCTACGGGGACGGGCCATGCACGACGGGCCCACTTCCCTGCGCGGCTTGCAGATGGAACGCTTCGTGATCGAATGCTTCGCGCCAAGTTGCCCGACAGACATAGCGGGGCATGCCGAACCTGTCTCGTCGGCATCACGGGACGCAGTAGATTCGATCATGAGTATCGAAGGCTCGGGTACTCGCGCAAAACCGAGGGGAACAGTGCAGAAGCGAACGGCCCGGAAAGAACGGGGAGACGCGAACACCGAGGGGGGCTTAGCGTCATGAGTCAGGACTCCGCCGCACCGGAGGCAGCACGAAAGCTCTCCGGGCGCCGGCGCCGGGAAGTCGTCGCGGTACTGCTGTTCAGCGGCGGCCCCATCTTCGAGAGTTCCATACCGCTCTCGGTGTTCGGTATCGACCGCCAGGACGCCGGAGTACCCCGCTACCGACTGCTCGTCTGCGCAGGCGAGGAAGGACCGCTGCGGACCACCGGCGGCCTCGAACTCACCGCGCCGTACGGGCTGGAAGCGATCAGCCGGGCGGGGACCGTGGTGGTGCCCGCATGGCGCTCCATCACATCACCGCCACCGCCCGAGGCGCTCGACGCGCTGCGCCGCGCCCACGAGGAGGGCGCCCGGATCGTCGGACTGTGCACGGGGGCGTTCGTGCTCGCCGCGGCCGGTCTGCTGGACGGCCGTCCGGCGACGACGCACTGGATGTACGCGCCGACGCTGGCGAAGCGGTACCCGTCCGTCCATGTCGATCCGCGGGAGCTCTTCGTCGACGACGGCGATGTGCTCACTTCGGCCGGAACGGCCGCCGGAATCGATCTGTGTTTGCACATCGTGCGCACCGACCACGGTACGGAAGCGGCCGGGGCACTCGCCCGCAGGCTGGTCGTTCCGCCCCGGCGCAGCGGTGGGCAGGAGCGCTATCTGGACAGGTCTTTACCAGAGGAAATCGGGTCGGACCCGTTGGCCGAGGTCGTCTCGTGGGCGCTGGAGCATCTTCACGAACAGTTCGACGTGGAGACCCTGGCGGCCCGGGCGTACATGAGCCGACGCACGTTCGACCGGCGATTCCGATCCCTGACCGGCAGCGCGCCGCTCCAGTGGCTGATCACCCAGCGGGTCCTCCAGGCCCAGCGGCTGCTGGAGACCTCCGACTACTCGGTGGACGAGGTCGCGGGCCGCTGCGGCTTCCGGTCACCGGTGGCGCTGCGCGGCCACTTCCGGCGCCAGCTGGGGTCCTCCCCGGCCGCCTACCGGGCCGCGTACCGGGTCCGGCGTCCGCAGGGCGAGCCCGCACCGCCGTCGGTGGTGGAGTCGGTGGTCCCGACCCAGGTCAGGCGTGGCCCGGGCGGTCCGCCCGGGCTGCCGCCGGAGCTGGGGAAGCCTCCGCAGGGGGTGTACGCGGCGGGTCCGGGGCGCCCGAGTCTGCCCGGCCAGCGGAGTGCGCCATAAAGTGGACGCATGAACGATCGCATGGTGTGGATCGACTGCGAGATGACCGGGCTCTCGCTGTCCGACGACGCACTCATTGAGGTGGCCGCCCTGGTCACCGACTCGGAACTGAACGTGCTCGGCGACGGGGTGGACATCGTGATCCGCCCGCCGGACGCGGCGCTGGAATCGATGCCCGAGGTGGTGCGGCAGATGCACACCGCCTCGGGCCTCCTCGACGAGCTGGCGGGCGGTACGACGCTGGCCGACGCGGAGGCGCAGGTCCTGGCGTACGTCCGCGAGCATGTGAAGGAGCCGGGGAAGGCCCCGCTGTGCGGGAACTCCGTCGGCACCGACCGGGGCTTCCTCGCCCGGGACATGTCGGCGCTGGAGCAGTACCTCCACTACCGGATCGTGGACGTCTCCTCGGTGAAGGAGCTGGCCCGCCGCTGGTACCCGAGGGCGTACTTCAACAGCCCGGAGAAGAACGGCAACCATCGGGCGCTGGCGGACATCCGTGAGTCCATCGCCGAGCTGCGGTACTACCGCGAGGCGGTCTTCGTACCGCAGCCCGGCCCGGACTCCGACACCGCGAAGACGATCGCCGCGAAGCATGTGGTGAAGGCGGGCTGAGAGGCCCGAGAGCCCTGTTCGGACGGGGTTCGACCGGAGTCGTACCGGGGATGGGAAAACCCTGGCGCGAGCACCCTCCGGAACCCTGTACACTTTTTCTCGGCCGGTCGGAAAAACGACCGGTCATGGTGGGTGTAGCTCAGCTGGCAGAGCACCTGGTTGTGGTCCAGGATGTCGCGGGTTCAAGTCCCGTCACTCACCCTGCAGGGCCCGAGGGCCCCGATCTCCGGATCGGGGCCCTCGGCGTTTTCCGGGGGTCGGCCCCGTCGGCCGGCGAACGGTTCGCGCCGGGCCGCGCGGTTGCCTTCCAGGGTGCGGTCCCATCTGCCGGGAACGGTTCGGGCCGGGCCGCGGGCCGTCCCCGGTTGCCCGCGCAGTTCCCCGCGCCCGTATGCCTTCGGCGACGGGGGATCCCCATCGCCGCCTGAAGCCCCTCCCGGCCTCGCCCTGCCGGAGGTGCCCTCTCGTGGGCTGGGCAGCGGAGGGCGTCAGGGGCGCGGGGAACCGCGCGAGCAACCACCGACGGCGCGCGGCCGGGACTCCGGGGCGAGCCGCCGCGGCGAGGCCCCCCGCACAAGAAGACGCGCGCCCCGGTCGGAGTGTGGGGGGGGTGGGATCCGACCGGGACGCGCGGTGGGGGGTGTGGTGCGATGGTTGTCGAGGGCCGCCGAGGCGGTGCACAGCACGTTACCGGCCCATGAAGAAGAGGAGCGGACATTCCGGGTGGGGACCCGTGTTCTTAGGGCGGCGTTAAGGACCGCATCGGAACCCGTTAACCCGGCGGCCTCACGAGGTCTTCCCAGGGCCCGGAAACCGGCGCCCGGGCGGTGTCTCCGGGGCATCACCCGGGGATCACCCCGCGGCCTCCGCCGCCCGGCGTCCCGGAGCCCGGCACAGTCGTGCGGGGCCGCGTACGGTCCCGTCCACACGTACGGGCGACTCCGGAGCGCGGCGCCCCGCGCGCGCCGGTCAGAAGCCGCCGCGCGCCCTGCGGCCCGCCGGTATCAGGGTACGCGCCCGGCGGTCCGGCACCCGGTGCCCCCTGCGGCGCTCCTCCGGGTCGGCGGCCCGGGTGTCGAGCCCGATCCAGATCCGTACCTCCGTACCTCCGAGCACGGAGCTGCCGATCCGGACGTCGCCGCCGGTGGATTCGGCGACCCGGCGCACGATGTCCAGGCCGAGGCCGGTGGAGCCGTCCCGGGCGCCGTTGTTCCCGCGGACCAGCGCGGCGGCCGGGTCGGCGATCCCGGGGCCCGCGTCGGAGACCAGGACGATCACCGCGTCTTCCCCGTTGTGGACGTCGACGGAGAAGGCGGTGCCCTCGGGGGTGTGCCGGAAGACATTGCCCAGCAGGGCGTCGAGGGCGGCGGCCAGCTCGGGGCGGGCGACCGGGATGCGTACGGGCCGGTCGACACCCGCGACCCGGACCTTGCGGCCCTCGTCCTCGGCGAGCGCCGACCAGAAGTCCATCCGCTCCCTGACCACCTCGGATGCGTCGCAGCCGGCCCCGGCCCCGATCGGGGTGGTCTGCGGCTTCGCCTCACGGGCGGTTCTGATGATGATGTCGACCTCGCGCTCCAGCTGCTCCACGGCGGCCCGGGTCTGTTCGGCGGCGGGTCCGTCGCCGAGGGACGCCGCGTTCAGCCGCAGTACCGTCAGCGGAGTGCGCAGCCGGTGCGAGAGGTCGGCGGCGAGTTCGCGTTCGTTGGCGAGCAGCTGGACCACCTGGTCGGCCATGGCGTTGAAGGCGATCGCGGCGGAGCGCAGTTCGGTGGGGCCCTCCTCGGGGACCCGGGCGCCGAGTTTGCCCTCCCCCAGTTCCCGGGCGCCGCCCGCGAGCCGTTTGGCGGAGCGGACCATCCGGACGCCGAGCCGGTCGGCGACGGCGACGGAGCCGACGATCAGGGCGACCCCGACCCCGGCGAGCATCAGCCAGGCGGTGACGATGTCCCGGCTCATGTCGGGGTTGGGGACGAAGACCTCGACGACGGCGACCTTGCCGTTGCGCAGTACGGTCGGCTGGAGGAGGGCCGTACCGCCGTTCACCTTGGTGGTGGAGACCCGGAGCAGCTGTTGGACGTAGGCGTAGTCGGCCCGTCCGGCGCGCGGGGTGCCGATGTCCACGGCGGCCTCGGCCCCGTCGGCCGGGACGTGGATGGAGAGCTCGCCGGAGGTGCCCGCGGTGGTGGCCAGCAGGGCGATCTCCAGCGGGGCCCGCTCGGTGGTGATGGACAGGGTCGGGGCGATGGCGGCGGCCTGGCGCTCGGCGTTGGAGAGCGCCCTGTCCCGCGCCATCTCTTTGATCACGAGCCCCAGTGGTACGGCGAAGGCGACGACGACCATCGTGGTGACGGCCAGTGCGACCTTGACCAGCGCCCATCTCATCTCTGATGACCTCGTTGGTGTTCCGTTTGTCCAGTGGGGGGTTCGAGCTTGACTCCGACTCCGCGGAGCGTGTGCAGATAGCGCGGCCGGGCGGCGGTCTCTCCGAGTTTCCGTCGCAGCCAGCTCAGATGGACGTCGATGGTCTGGTCGTCGCCGTAGCTCTGCTGCCAGACCTCGGCGAGCAGTTCCTTGCGCGGGACGACGACACCGGGGCGGCCGGCGAGAAAGGTCAGCAGATCGAACTCTCGGCGGGTCAGATCGAGGGGGGAGCCGTCGAGTTCGGCCTGGCGGCGCAAGGGGTCGATGGAGAGTCCGCCGACCTGGATCACCCGTGAAGGCGGGGCTTCTCCGACGGTGGCGCGGGATCGCCGCAGCACCGCAGCCATCCTCGCGGACAGATGCTCCACGGAGAAGGGCTTGGTGAGATAGTCGTCGGCGCCGTCGTTGAGAAGCCGGACGATCTCGCTCTCGTCGTCCCTGGCGGTGGCGATGATCACGGGTACGTCGGTGATTCCGCGGAGCATCTTCAGCGCCTCCGACCCGTCGAGGTCGGGCAGGCCGAGGTCGAGAATGACCACGTCGAACCGGAAATGAGCAACCTCACGCAGCGCCTCCAGGGCCGTACCGACACTCCGGACCGTGTGGGACGCCTCGGTCAGGTGCCGGATCAGGGCGGAGCGTACGAACTGGTCGTCCTCGACCACGAGCACACTTGCCATGGGCGGCACCGTACGCCATCCGGAGTACCCCGGTCCCGGCACGTAGTGCCTCTCGCGCCACTCCGCCGCGGGCGGGCGAGGAGTTGGCGGGATCCGGTGATCCGGAGCCGGGTCATCCCTTTGGGGACACGAGCGGGGTAGGTGGTGCAGTATGGCCCCGATGCGTAGAGGACTTGTACATGCCATGGCGTGGACGCTGTCCACCGGGGCGGCGGTGACGTTGTCGTGGTGGGGCGTCCACACCGTGATGTCGGGAACCGCGTACGACCGGCCGGTCGCCGTACCGATCAACGCCGGCGAGGACCCGACCACCCAGGCGAAGCCGAGGGTCTCCGAGACCCATCGGCCGCCTTCGCGTACCGCCGATCCGCCGACGAAGACGGTGGACTCGCCGGGCACCCGTACCCCCGGCCGTGAATCGGTCTCCGACGGCGGGGAGGACACGACGCCCGGACCGGCGACGGACCGGCCGACCCAGGGCGCCCCTGAGCCCGGGGCCACCGAGGAGCCGGTGGACTCCGATCCGACGGGGAATCTGAAGGGCGTGACGGTC
Organism: Streptomyces sp. NPDC006798; assembly: GCF_040635975.1. NCBI lineage: Bacteria > Bacillati > Actinomycetota > Actinomycetes > Kitasatosporales > Streptomycetaceae > Streptomyces > Streptomyces sp. NPDC006798. Next base: position 196,391 of record NZ_JBEYIS010000007.1, on the reverse strand, counting down.
GACGGCGGCCGGGTGGTGTTCGACATGGGCCCGGCGTCGGCGGAGTTGGTGACGGCGACGCCCAACGAGGGCTGGCGGATGCAGATCTGGCCCGAGTCCACCTATATCCGGGTGACGTTCACCAGTGACGAGCGGGAGATCTCGGTCTTCGCCATCTGGAACGGGCACCCGCCGAGGATCGACCAGGACGAGCGCCCGGCGCCGTAGGCCCCGTCCGGGCGAACGGTGTCCGGGGAACGGGCACGCCCGGATCGCGTCCGGATCGTGTCGGGCTCGCATACGGCTCGCGTACGGCTCGCGTCAGGTGAAGGTGCCCGGGGGCGGCGGCGGGGACGGGCGGGCCTCGGCGTCGGTGACGGGGAGCGCGCCGCCGGTGAAGTCGGCGAGGGTACGGCCGTGTTCGACCCGGCCCGGATGGGGATCGCCCGCCACCCTGCGGGTCAGTTCGGCGACCGGCAGCGGGACGGCGGCGCCGACCAGGATCGCGTTTCCGAAGAGCCGCCCGCGCAGTACGGCCGGATCGGCGGCGAGGGCCAGTTCGGGGAAGACCTCGGCCGCCGTGGCGATCTGGCCGCGCAGATGGGCCAGCGGGGCGCCGTCGGTGATGTTGGCCGCGTACCAGCCGTCCGGCGCCAGGACCCGGCGGACCTCCGTCAGGAATTCGACGGTGGTCAGATGGGCCGGGGTGCGCGCCCCGGCGAAGACGTCGGCGATCACCAGATCGACCCGGCCGTCGGGGATCCTGGCCAGGGCGGCGCGGGCGTCGGCGGTCCTGACCCGGATCCGGGCCCTGGGGTCCAGCGGCAGACGGCCGCGGACGAACTCCACCAGCCGTCCGTCGACCTCGGCCACCTGCTGGGTCGAGCGGGGGCGGGTGGCCGCGACGTACCGCGCCAGGGTGAACGCGCCGCCGCCGAGGTGCAGGGCGTGTACGGGCCGCCCGGCCGGGGCGGCGAGATCGGCGACATGGCCGAGTCGCCGCTGGTAGGCGAAGGAGAGCCGCTCGGGGTCGTCGAGGTCCACATGGGACTGCGGGGCGCCGTCGACCAGTAGTTCCCAGGCGCGGGGGCGCTCGGGATCGGGCACCAGTTCGGCCGTACCGCCGTCGACGGGCGCGGTGGCCGGCCCCGGCTCCCCGGGCCCGGCCTCCGTAGCGCCTCTCCGTCTGTTTCTCGCCATCCGGCCATTATCGGCCCCGGACTCCGAAGAAGCGTTTCCTCAGAGGCTTGGGCCCGGATCGCGAGCCGTACGGTACGCGGTGTGCCCGGACGCCGGGCACGGTGGTGGTACGACGGCGGGGGCGCCGTCAGCTACAGCGGTCCACGACCTCGATCAGCCGGGCGGCCTCCCCCAGCGCCTCCCGCAGCACCTCGGGGTCGGTGACCTTCTCGGCCCCCTCGGGCGGCAGCAGCCAGCCGCCGCCGTCCGGCCTCGGGGTCTCGGTACACGCGCTGCCCGGCACGTCCCAGCCGTCGGCGGTGCCGGGCGGGACGAGGAATCCGAGGGTGTCGCAGGCGTTGTCGTGCAGGACCGGGCCGACCGCGGGCGCGGCCGTACGCCGCAGGATGTCCACGGCCTCCAGACCCTGCCGGGTGGGAACGGTCACCAGATCGCACGGCTCGGGAGCGGGGCCGCCAAGGGGCGCGCCGCGACCGCTCGGGGCGCGGTCGGCGGCGGGGTCCGCCGGGTGGTCCAGGGCTCGGTCCGGGGCGCCGCCCCGGCCGCTCTGCCCGGGGCCGCCGGGGCCGTTCCGACGGTCCCGGCCGTCGTGTTCGTCGTAGCCGTCCCGACCGCCGTGACCATCACGTCCGCTCCGTCCGTCACGACCGCCGCGGACACCGCCGACGCTGGGCTCCATGCCGGCTTCCAACAAGAGGATCCCCTCCTCGTACACCACGAGACACGGATTGCGCCTCCAAGGGGTTCAACGCCGGAAAGCGTCAAGGGCTACGGCAACACTCCGCCGCAAAGGATGGCAGTTCATGGCAGATCCGGGGGGAGTTATCCCTTTTGTAGCCAAAGTCCCGGTGAACCGCCCCGCTCAGCCGGTACGTTCGGCTTCGCCGGGAACAACGGTGTACCGAGAGAGGGTCGGCCATGGCGTCGTCGGCGCGGACATCGCGGCAGACCGTACCGGTCCCCAACGACGCCTTCCGGCGGCTGCGCGGCCACCGCTCCCCCGGCGAGTTCGCGGCGGCCGTCCGCAAGGCCGCCCGGGAGATCGGCGAGCAGGTGTCCTGCGACGCCCGGTACATCGGGCGGGTGGAGGCGGGCGAGATCCGCTGCCCGAACTACGCCTACGAGCGGGTGTTCCTGCATATGTTCCCGGGGCTCGGGCTGACGGACCTGGGGTTCACGGCCCGGGAGCAGGTACGGCGCGGCAGGACGGGCCGGTCGTCCCCGGGCACCGGATCTGCCGTCGTCCGGGAACGGGAACGGGAACGGGTGCCGGTGTTGGTGCCGGTGGCAGGGACGGTGTCGGGGCCTGAGGCGGGCGGGAAGGGGGGCGGGGACGGCGGAATCGGCGGTACCACGATCGAACAACGCGAGAACGACGAGGAGAGCGACGTGTTGCGTCGCGCATTCATGACGGGCGGCTCCGCCACGGTGGCGTCCGCGACCTTCGGCCCCGTACTCGGGGCCGTCCTCGGCGCCCTGCCGGAGCAGGGCCCCGTAGCGGCGAAGCGCCGGGTCGGCGAGACCGAGGTCGAGGCGGTCGAGGACGCGGTCCGGCAGATCCGGGTACTGGACGACCGGCACGGCGCCGACGGCCTCTACCAGCGGGCGGCCCAGCCGCTGCGGGCCGCGTACGCCCTGCTGGACTCGGGGGTGACCGCGCACCGCGCGACCGCCGACCGGCTGCACGCGGGCGCGGGCGAACTGGCCATCTCCGTCGGCTGGCTGGCCCATGACTCGGGGCGGCTGGACGACGCCCGCTCCCACTACGCGGAGGCGCTGGCGACCGCCCGGATGTCCGGTGACGCGGGCCTGGAGGCGCACGCCTTCTCCAACGCGTCCTTCCTCGCCCGGGACGCCGGACGCCACCGGGAGGCAGTCCGGTCCGCCCAGGCGGGCGGGCGGGCCGCCGAGGATCTGGGCTCGCCCCGGCTCCGCTCCCTGCTCGCCCTGCGCGAGGCGGGCGGCTGGGCCGGGCTCGGCGACCGCGCGGACTGCGAGCAGTCTTTGGGGCGGGCGCACACCCACTTCGCGGGGGGCGCGACGGACGAGGACCCCGAGTGGATGTCGTTCTTCGGGGAGCCCGAGCTGGAGTTCCTCCAGGCCCAGTGCTGGGCCCGGCTCGGGGACTGGACCCGGGCCATCCACCACGCCCGGCGGGCGGCGGCGGTGGAGGACCACCGCTTCGCCCGCAATCTGGCCCTGTACCGGGCCGAACTGGCCACGTCCCTGGCGCGCTCCGGCGAGTACGAGGAGGCCGCGGCGGCGGGCCGGGACGCGCTGGCCCTGCTGGAGGGGGTCCGCTCGTCCCGGATCCAGTCCATGATCGACATCACGGCGGCACTGCTGTCGCCGCACCGGGCGGCGGAGAGCGTCGGCGCCTTCCTGGAGTACCGGGACGCGCAGGCTCTCCGGGTCTGAAGGATCCGGCGGAGGTACGGGGCGGGCGCGCGGTGGCGGACCGGCCGCCCCGGCCCTGGCGGAGACCCGTGCCCGGGTCAGGGCGACCAGGTCACCCGGTGGTTGGAGAGATGCTCCCAGGTGGTCATCATCGCCTCCCAGCCGTCCGGGAACTTGACCGTGACACCCAGCTGCACGGGCTCGGTGGAGGGGTGGGCGTCGAGGAGTTCCGGTACGCCCGCCCGGCAGACCACCACACACGCGTGCCGGTGGCGCGACGCCAGTACGCAGAGCCTGCCCGTCTCCAGATGGAACGCCGTGGCGTCCGGGCGGCCCGACAGCGGATGGAGCACCACCGTCAGATCGAACTCCCGGCCCTGGAGCCGGTTCGCCGTGTCCACGGTCACATCGTGGACCCCGAGTTCGGCGAGGGCCGCCCGGACGGCCGCCGCCTGGTCCCGGTGGGCCGTACCGACCGCGATCCGGTCCGCCGTCACCGGAGTCGGCTCCGCCCCCGCCACGGCCGTCGCCGCGCCCCCTCGGTCCAGCACCCTGCGGACCACCAGGGCCACGGCCCGTACCGCCTCCGGGTCCGTCCGGGGCGTCAGCCTCGGCGGCAGCTCCAGCAGCCCCCAGCCGGACGCCGCGGCCTCGTCCACGACCCGGTCGCAGGCCGAACCGTCGGAGGGGACGCCGAAGGTCAGCAGCCGGTCCCCGTGGTCCGTACCGCTGCGGAAGGGGGCGTACGGATAGAACGCGTCGGAGACCAGCGGCGCGGCGGACGCGGGCAGCCGCCAGGACACCGGGAGCCGGTGCTGGGGCAGCTCGGGATTGTGCGAGAGCAGGGTGGAGACGGCGCTCGCCGACGGGTCGTACGACAGCCCGGCCCACTGGTCGGCGCCGACGATGGAGAACGGGTCCAACTGGCCCGGATCGCCCACGAACAGGGCCCGCTCGAAGAGTCCGGCGACGGCGAGCAGCGCGTCCGAGCGCATCTGGTACGCCTCGTCCACGATGGCGTGCCGCCAGGGTTCGACCCCGCGTACATGGCCCCACTTCGCGGCCGTGGAGATCACCACGGCCAGCCCGGCGAGATCGCCCGCCTTCGCGGACTTCCGTACGGACGGAAGGCCGTCGAGCGCCTTGTCGTACGGATCGGGGTCATTGCTGTGGAGCCGTCCGACGGGCAGGTCGGGGTCCTTCTCGGCGAGCCGCAGCACCAGATCGTCGACCTGCGCGTTGGTCTGGGCGATGACCATCAGGGGGCGGCCGGCGGCGGCCAGTTCGCGGGCGGCGCGGACCACGAGGGTGGACTTGCCCGCACCGGGCGGCGAGTCCACGACGACACCCCGGGACGTGCCGTGCAGGGTGTCCGCCAGGATCCGCTCGGTGGCCCGGGCGGCGGCCGCGCCGGGATCGAAGCCGGAGCCGGTATCGGGGCCCGGGCCCGGGCCTGGGGTGATGGTCACAGCAGGTCCTCCGTGGTCACGGGGTCGGGGTCCTCCACCGACGCGGACGGCGGTCCGCCGTGCGTCCACGGGGTGTCCTCGGGTTCGGGCAGCTGCGGCCCGCCCCGCTGATCGTGTTCGAACAGGGTCCAGGCGATCAGATCACCCTTCGCCGGTACGGAACCGGGCGCCGGGTCCTTGGACCGGCCCATCCGGTCCAGCAGCCGCAGCACCAGCGACCCGTCCTCGTCCCGGCCCACCAGCTCGGCCGACTGCGGGCGGCCCTCCAGCGACCGGTAGACCTTGACCCGCTCGCCCAGATGCGGACGGTCGTCGGTCCTGATCGTGACCAGCGGGCGGGGCGACGGGCGCTTCGACTCGGACCAGGCCATCACGGTCTCGGTGACCTCACCGGTGAACGCCTCCCCCGCGAGCCGCCGCCCCGCCAGCACCAGCGGGTCGTCCAGCGCCTCCTGGGCGTCCAGCTCGGCCTGCGCGGTCTCCCGGGTGACCAGCTTGCGGGCGGCCGTCACCGCGTCGTCCCGGCGCGGCTGCGGCGGCTCACCGGCCCTCACCCGGTCCCGGTGACCGGTGAACGACCAGCGGTCGCGGGTCCAGCGGTCCGCCACCCGGGCGCCCTCCGGCAGCTCCCGCAGCAGATCGACGGCGTGCCACACGGCGTGCCAGGTCGGCTCCAGCTGAGTCAGCAGCAGCCGCCGGATCTCCCGCTCGGCGACGGTCAGCTCACCGAACCAGCCCTCGGCGCGCGCCCCCTCCTCGGCGGCGGCCAGCCGCAGCCGGAGCCGGTCGTAGCTCTCCACGGCCGGGGCCAGCAGCCGGTTGTCGAAGACCGGGTCGGTGGCGGGCCCGGCGGGCGGGCACAACAACTGCCCCCGCTCGTCCCGGCCCAGCTCGGCGACGAGCGCCGCGTCCGCCCCCGACCGCCCCTCCGGCGGGGCGATCCAGGCCAGCAGGGCGCCCAGATGCTGATCCTCCAGGGACGACTGGCCCGTCGCCCAGTGCCGGTTCAGCAGATCCGTCGCGGCCAGCAGCAGCGACGAGCCGGGGACCCGGGCGCGCTCCGCGTAATGCGTGAACCAGCGGCCCAGCATCGGCACCCTCGGCGGCGCGGGATACGCCGCCTCCGGGTCCTCCTCGGCGGTACGGCGGAATCGCGTGGAGCGGCCCAGCATCCGTACGTATTCGACGGCGGCGCGGCCCGGGACGAGGATCTGCGGCGCGTCGAGACAGAGCTCCGCCTCCACCTTGGTGCGCTTACCGGTCTCCGGGTCCGTACCCGAGCGCTCGACCGGTTCGACGGCGTCGGCGAACTCCTCCAGATACGGCAGTACGACATCCGCCAGTTCGGCGAGGAAGGCGAACCGGAGGTCCCGGTCCCGGGGCTGCGCGACGGTCAGCAGCCTCGGCGCGTCCCGGTCGGTCCCCACCAGCGCGCCCAGCGGGGCGCCCGCCTCGCCCGCGGTCGTCAACGGCACGAACACGAGGGGCCGCTCGCCGAGATACCGATGCCGCACGGTCGCGGCGGGCTGGGCCCGCCCGGCCTCCAGGGCCTCCAGCCGGGCGAGGGTGGCGATCAGACTCATCGGCCACCGCCGCGAGGGGCTCGCGCCGCGGAAGGGGCGGCCGGGTGGAACGCTTCTCGCGCGCGGGCCGCGCGCAGGAGTCGGCCGCGGGAAGTCGCCCGCGCACCGGTCGCGGCCGGACGAGGCAGCCCTTGCGGGCGGGCAGCGCCGTAGGGCTTGACGCGGGGAGCCGACCGCGCGCCGTCGGTGGCTTGTCGCGCAGTTCCGCCCCCTGTGCCTTCGGCGACGGGGGGAACCCCAGCGCCTCGGCTCTCCGGGCCGGGCCCGCACCGGACAAGGTCTCGGGCCAGTCCGCCGCGTCCCGACCACGCCACGTCGGTGGCTTGTCGCGCAGTTCCCCGCGCCCCTGAAAGCGCCGCCAGGTGGGGTTCGTAGGTCATGCGAGGGCCTCCGTGCGGAGGGCGGCGGCGCGGCGGAGGGCGGCCACCGCGGGGTCCGTGGGGTCACCCGCCGTGCCACGGGCCGCCGCCAGGACCTCGGCGACCGTCGTCAGTCCGCCCAGCTCGCCCCGGACCGACCGGCCCAGCGCCTCGATCGCACCCGCCTCCCGGGCCCGGTCCCGGCAGTGGAAGGCCAGCTCGCACGCGGCCAGACACTCGGGCGCGTACGCCGCCGGGACACAGGCGACGGCCGCCGACAACTCCTCCTGCGGGCGCTCCGGGTCGAACGTCGTCCCCTCCGGGAGCGCCGCCGCGATCTCCTCGACCCGGGTCAGCCTGGCCAGCTGGCGGCGGGTCACGGCGAGCTGCTTGCGGATGTCCACCATCGAACCCGTCGGCAGATTGGAGAAGTCCTTGGGACAGACCAGCAGCACGCTCTCGGCGACCCGCGCCCCCGGCGTGACCACGGCCGTCCGCGCCAGCGCCAGCGCGTACACCGCCGCCTGCCGGGCCGCCGCGCCCACCTTCGCCGCGTCCGCGGAGCCGTCGAGCATCGGGAAGGACTTGATCTCGACCACCGTCCACCCGCCGTCGGGGCCCACGACCACCCCGTCCGGCTCCAGATAGACCGGTGAGCCCGCCACCTCCAGGGCGAGCAGCGGATGCCGCAGCAGGGTCCAGCCGCCCTCCGCCGTGGCCTCGCGCAGTGCCAGCGCCGTACGGGCCGCCCGGCCCTCGGGGCCCGCCGCCGTCAGCTCGGGCAGCCGGAACGCCTCGGCGCCGTCCACCCCGAGCAGCCGCATCAGCTCGGCGCCCCCGTCGGAGACGACCCTCGCCTCGAACGCGTTGCCCCGCATGAAAGCGAACTGGGACTGGCCGAAGGCGGCCGGGGACCCCAGCGCCGCCGCGAGCGCGCCCTTGTCCACCCCGGCGCCGTCCAGCAGCGCACGGCGGGCACAGCCCGGATTGGCCGCGAGGGCCGCCAGGGCGCGGGCGTCGAGCGGCCGGGGCCGGTGCGCCGGGCCGCGCAGCTCGGCGAGCCGCTGCCGCAGCGGCCGCGGCGTCGAAGAGGGCTCGGGCGCCGATGGAGCGGGGCGCCCGGGGCCCGACGGCTCAGACCCGGCCGGATCCCGCGGCGGATCCTGCGGCGGCACCGGACCCGCCCGGCGCGGCGCCGGAGGGGTGGCCCGCGGGGTCCGCGGGACTGCTTGAGGTGTCTGCGGTGCCTGCGGCGGAGGAGGTCCGCTGCCCTGGGATGCGCTCACCCGTCGAAGTGTGGCATCCGCCACCGACAACCGGGGCCACGACCGGAGATCCGGCCACCGCCGTCCGCTCCGTCCCCGCCGTGGTGCCGCCGGCTCCGGTACGTCCCTTGATCCGGTCCCGCACCCGGTCCGCGAACCGCATCGCCGGCTTCGCCAGCAGCAGGCCCAGCATCATCACCGCCACCCCCGCGACCGCGTCGAGGAAGTAGTGGTTGGCCGTGCCCATGACCACGATCACGGTCACGGTGGGGTAGGCCACGCCCAGCGTCCGCGGCAGCGGCGTACGGCCGAAGCGCCAGAGCATCACACCGCACCACAGGGCCCAGCCGACATGCAGGCTCGGCATCGCCGCGTACTGGTTCGTGAAGCCGCCCATCCCGCGCGGCGCGCTGGCCTCCGCGCCCCACCAGCCGTACGAGCTGTACTGCGCCATGGTGTCCACGAAGCCGTACCCGGCGTCCAGCAGCCGGGGCGGGCAGGTCGGCATCAAGGTGAAGCCGACCAGCCCGAGAAGGGTCGACACCATCAGCCAGGTCCGGGCCGCCCGGTACCGCGCGGGACGGCGGCGGAACAACCAGACCAGGACCACGGGCGTGACCAGATAGTGCAGGGACGCGTAGATGAAATCGGCGGGCACGCCGATGATCGCGTTCTCGGTGAAGAGGCGGTTGAGCGGTGTCTCCAGATCCAGAGAGACCGCCTGCTCCGCCCTGAGTATCGCGATGCCGTTGTCGACGGCGGTCGTCACGTCGCCGCGGGCGAGGAGACGGCCCGCCGAATAGGCGACGTACACCAGCGCCAGCAACAGCAGCTCGGGCCACCAGCGCGGCCGGTGAGCCGTGGTGGTGGCCGTGGTGTGCGTCATCCGAACGTTCCCCCTCGTGCGCGTACTCCGGTGAGCCGGAAACCGGCCACCGGCTAACCGTACGGTGTACGGGCCGGTGCCGGGTCGGCGGGTACCGGCCTAGGGATGGACGCGTACGGCGAAGCGCGGGTTGCGTCCGGGACGGGGCTTTCACCCGGGGCGGGCACCGGGCGGCGCGAGGGGGCCGCCAGGGGGCCGCACCGGGCGGGCTCCCAGGTCATATGCCCCGACCATGCATGATGGAGGACCACTGTCCGATCTTCAGGGGGCACCCGCACCATGGCACCGCGCATTCTGCTCGTCCGGCACGGCCAGACCGAATGGTCCCTCTCGGGCAGGCACACCGGCCGTACCGACCTCCCCCTCGTCGAAGAGGGCGAACGCGGCGCCGGACTGCTCGGCGAGCGGCTGCGGCGAGCCCCCTGGAACGGACTGCCGGACGTCGCCGTCCGCACCAGTCCGCTGGCGCGGGCGGCACAAACCTGCGAACTCGCCGGATTCGGCGACCGGGCCGAACCGTGGGACGCGCTGATGGAATGGGACTACGGCGCCTACGAGGGCCTGACCACACCCGAGATCCGCGCCGACGGGCGCCCCGGGTGGGTCATCTGGCGGGACGGCGTCGAAGGCGGCGAGAAGCTCGAGGACGTCGCACGGCGGGCGGACGAGGTCGTCGCGGAGGTCCGCTCCGGCGACCGCGACACGCTCGTCTTCGCCCACGGACACATACTCCGAGTCCTCTGCGCGCGCTGGCTCGGCCTCGACCCGGCCTTCGCGGCCCGGATCGCCCTGGCCCCCGCGTCCCTGTCGGTCCTGGGCTGGGCGTACGGGGACCCGGCGCTGGAGACCTGGAACGACACGGGGCACATGGAGCGCTAGCGCGTAGTCGCCTCCCGCTGTGGGGTGCGCCGCGTCGGGGCGCCTGGTGCCGGGGCTCCCCGCCTCGCGCGGGTCCGTTCGCGCCTCAGGCGCCGGCGGGGCTGAGGGAGATGTGACCGTTGCTCCAGCGGTATGCGGGCGCACTTGTTCTGTGGCGGGAGGGTCGGTGGCCTCCGGGCTCACCTCCTCACGGACGGCGGAAGTGAGGGTCTTCTTCAGGAGACCCGATCTTCTCCGCCGCCCTCCCCCAAAGCTGCCTTTGGGGGGACCCCCAGGGGGCGACCCCGCACCCCCCGACCACGCCGACTGGTCATGCGTCTTTGTGCTGGAGCCCGTCCCGGGGAGGGGAACGGTGCGACCTGGTGTCGGTGGTCCACCCGCGCCCCGGTGGGCCCGTCCTCCTTTACGAGGGCGGCGAGGGGGAGGTGGTCAGGGGCGCGGGGAACTGCGCGACCAGCCACAAGCGGGCCGCAGGCCGCCGGCGGCATCAGGGCGCTGGGCGCGGCCCGGGTCGTGGCGCCCACCCGGAGGGCCGAGGCGCTTCGGCACCCCGGGACGGAATGGGGGGCGGGCTCCCGGGGGAGAATGGGGCGCGGAGTCGGAGTGACCGTGACGAGGAGAAGGACGCCGCCGATGACGGACCCGCGCACCCCGCGCAAGCCCCGCCCCGCCGCTCTGCTGTTCGAGCCCGCGGACGCCGCGGCCGATCCCGAGCGGTTCTTCGATCTGGAGGCGATCGAGGATCCACGCGCGCTGCTGGACCGGGCGACGGAGCTGACCCTGGCGTTCCGGGCGGCGGCGGACCGGGCGGTGGAGTATCAGGCGCTGGCCGCCGCGCAGCTCGCGGATCCCCGGCGGTTCGACCGGCTGACGCCGGGAGACATCGCCGAGCGGGCGGGGTGGACCGAGGACTACGCGCGGAAGATGATCGAGTTCGGGCGCGGGCTGGCCCGGGACGAGGACCGTACCCCGTAGCCGCGGCGGCGGCCGGGGGCGGTACGCCGATTAGCATGGGCCGCCGCGAGGGCGTCAACTCCCCTGGCCGTAGAGCCATTTGCGGGTTTCCGGCCGGTGGGGGCGCCTTCGCGCCTGTTCCATCCGGATCATCTGCACGGCCAGGGGGATCACCAGAGATGAAGTCGAGGATTTTCGCCGTCGGTGCCATCGCGGCGGCGGTCGGCCTGCTGGCGACCGCGAACCCCGCGGTCGCCGCCGGGCGACCGCTGGAGGGCAAGGGCTGGAAGCTTCAGTCCCAGCACCGCGTCACCAGCATCGCGCCCGGCACCGTCTTCACCATCACGTTCACGTCAAACGCGCTCAAGACCAAGTACACGCCGTATCTCACCCGGTCGATCGCCCAGCTCAAGGCCGAGGGTCTGAACATATCCATCGGCGGCGTGACCAATGTCAGTCCCGCGGTGTGCCCCCCGAAGGGAACCGTCCAGTTCGCCGAAGTCTACCGGCCGCTGGGCGGGCAGCCGGGCATGTCCCGCGCCCTGACCTGCTGGACCGGCGACAACGCGGCACGGGGCGGACACGTCCAGATCAACTCGGAGTACTGGACCGGCTGGAATCTGCCCGAGTACATGCTGAACAACGTCTTCCCCCACGAGCTGCTCCATGTCATCGGTCTGGGCCACCCCAACAAGGACCTCAACGGTGACGGCACCGTCGCGGCGGGTGAGTGCGTGGCGACCTCGTACGGCAACAAGCCGGTGATGTGCAGCCCGAACGGCGGCTACAGCACGGCCACCAACCAGGGCAAGCTGGTCGGCTTCGATCTGGCGGGGGTGCGGCGGCTCATCGCCAACGGCTCGATACCGTCCGCCGCCGCCATGCGCGGGACCGGTGCCGCCGACGCGGTGATGGGTCCGGCGACCGGCTGAGCCGCCACCCCCCTGGCATATGCCGGGCGGGCAAGATACCCGGTTTCCCCGCCGCGCGTCCCTGTTTCGCGAACACTCTGGAATCGTGTCGTCACCGCCGGTAGATCTGGAGTCATGAGCGCTTCCACCAGTGCATCGGTACGAGACGGCAGCGGCCCGGCGGTTCCCGGGACGGGCTCCCGGGAGGAGAGCGCCCCGGGGGCGGCGCGGGTGACCGCGGCGGGGGCGGAGTGGCTCGCTTCGGCGGGGCGGGCCGCCCGGGCGGCGGGGGCGCCCTGGGAGCGGCGGCCCGGGCACGGTGCCGTACTGCCGTGCGGGACGCTCTTCGACGTGGTGAGCGCGCCCGCCGTGTTCGGGCGGCTGCTGCTGGACCGGGTGTGGGAGGAGGGCCCGGGGTCGGGTCCGGTGGTGGCGCACCGGGGCCGGATGCTGGTCTTCGCCGCGCCGGGGACGGCGGCCCGGCTGCCCGCCCTGCTGAGCTGGGAGGAGTGGGGGAGCTTCGTACCGCCGCTGATGTATCACGGCACGGGGGACGCGGTGACCGTGCCGCCGGACGACGGGCGGGGGCCGGAGCGGGACGGCGGGCCGGGCGCCACGGCCCCCCGCTGGCTGGTGGCGCCCGGTTCGCGGCATCCCTGGCTGCCGGGGCCCGAGGTGCTGCTCTGGGCCTGTGTACGGGCCGCACGGGCCGCCGGGGCCGCCCCCACGGGCTTCGCCGAGGGCCCGGGCGGACCGATTTTTCCTCGCCCGGATCGTGGTGCTAAGGTCTACGACGTCAGCAGGCGCCGCTAGCTCAGTTGGTTAGAGCAGCTGACTCTTAATCAGCGGGTCCGGGGTTCGAGTCCCTGGCGGCGCACAGACGGATCAAGGCCCCTCGCGGAAGCGGGGGGCCTTGTTCGTGCGCCCGGACGGGGTCAGCCCGCCGCGATGCGGACGTTCCACGCGCCGGTGGCCGTACGGTCCACGACCTCGATCCGGATCCGCTCCCCGGACGCCCCGGAGAGGGTGAAGGTCTCCCCCGCGCCCAGGGGCGCGTCGGCGAGTGCCGGGTAGACGGAGCGGTCCCAGCACGCCTCGGTCTCCGGATGGGTGTCGATCACCTCGACCGGGCCGCGGCCGGAGACGGTGTCGGCGTGGACCCGGTAGAGCAGGACGCCCTCGGCGCAGGTGGTCCGGTCGTTGCCGGCCGCGCCGCGCGCCTCGACGGCGAGGGCGCTGCCGGGTCCGGTACGGACGACCGCGAGCCGGGTGCCGATACCGCCGCCGGGCGCGGGCGCGGCGCCGACCGGGTCGAGGGTGATCAGTTCGGGCCGGGTGACGCAGCGGACGTGCCGGGAGTCGAGCCAGCCGAGTTTCCACTTGTGCCAGGCGAAGAGGTCGGGGGCGAGTCCGAACTGGCTGCCCATGACGTCCCAGTCCCCGACATGGGTGTCCCAGTCGCCCTTGCCGTCGGTGGGCCGGTGGTAGAGGTCGGGCAGGTCGAAGACGTGTCCGGTCTCGTGGGCGAGCACATTGCGGTCGGGCGGGTGCTGTTCGAAGACGGTGACGACCCGCCGCAGTCCGGTGCCGTCGTAGCTCATCGGCTGGTCGAAGTTGACGACCTTGGTGGCGTCGGAGTCGACGCCGGGCGCGTCGGGGTCGGCGACCAGATAGACGATGTCGTAGCGGGAGAAGTCGACGGCGGGGTCGGCCGCCCCGAGGGCGTCCCGGAGGAAGGCGCGGCGCCGGTCGGGGGCCCAGTCGCGCCGTATGGCGTAGGCGGTGGAGTCCCGCGGCATCCGGACCCAGGCGCGCTGGGGGTGGGGGCGGAGGGTGAAGCCGCCGTACGAGGCCCGTTCGAAGAACGCGCTGGTGGCGGGGAAGTGGTCGGCGGCGAGCCGTTCGGGTGTGGTGCGGGGTACGTGGTCAGGGAATGAAAGGAACACCATTACCGCGTCGAGGTCCCGTACCGGCTGGGGGTAGCCGTTGTTCCAGGTGTCGAGGCCCAGAGAGTGGTGGGCGGCCGTGCGGGGCAGGGCGCAGGAGGCGGGTGCGGTCTTCGCCACCGCCGGGCCCGCCACGAGCGAGGTCGCCGCGAGGGCCAGCAGCGATGTGACGGCGGCGGCGAGGGTACGGCCCAGGCCGCGCTCGCCGCCGGGCTCGCCGGGTTCGGCGGGCTCGTCGGGGGTGTCGGGGGTGTCGCGGGGGCCCGGAGGGCCGGGGTGGTCCGGGCCGCCGGTGCCGGACGATCCGTACAGACGCCCGCCCGCCACCCTCCCGGGTGGACCCGTGGGGAACTGCTGACGCGCCACGTCGACCTCCGACCGCGGATGGGAAGACACCTCGACCACTTTGTGATGATTTCTCGGTGTACGACCAGTTCCGGTGCCCCACTCGGGTGACCGGGCCGACACTCGGCCGCAATCGGGCCGATACCGGGCGGGCGGCGCGCGTACCCGGGGTGACACCCCGGGTATCGGATCCGGTCGGGAAGGGATCGGAGGACGGTGGAGAAGTGAACGACATCGGCCAGGCTCGCGCAGAAACGATCTGGCATTGTGCGCCGACGCCAAGCGCCCCGGTGGCGGAGGTGGAACGCCCTATGGAGCAGCCTCTATGATCGGCACACTTTCCCTGGTCCGTTTCTTAACGTTCCTGACCTTTCCTCAACTTTCCATATCTATAACTTGCTTTCCTGGTTTTCCTGGCTTTCAGGTTGTTTTGGATCTCTCTCGCGACCGTTCCACCGGCGGCGCCCCCCGTCCGCCGTGAACGGTCGCCGACTCGTCTGACGTATTCCGACCACATCCACGACACAACTGCACTGCGGGAGTGAAAGCGGTGAGCGGAACCCCCGAAGGAACCGGGTCCGGGCGGGACTATCGGGCCGCGTTCGACGCGGCACACCACCCCATGGCCGTCGTCGGCGCCGACGGTCTGGTCACGGTGGCGAACCCGGCCTTCGCCGGGTTGTTCGGCACCGATCCGGCGGGCCGGCGCGCCGCGGACCTGGCCGGTCTCACGGCCGACCAGGACATCCGGCGGACGTACCGCGACGTACTGGCCGGGCGGGAGCGGCGGCTCTGCTGTACCCGGCGGGTCAAGCGGGCCGACGGCCGGACGTTCTGGGCGGAGATCGTACTGACGCCGCTCCCGGACGGACCGGACGGCGGGGAGCGCGGCGCCCTGCTCTGCGTCACGGACATCAGCGACCGCAGGGAGCTGGGTGCCCGGCTGCGGCATCTGGAGATGCACGACGCGGTGACCCGGCTGCCGAACCGGGCCCTGTTCTTCGAGCGGCTCTCCGCCGCCGTGGAGGCGGCGTCGTACGAGCGGGGCGCGACCGGGCGGATCGGGCTCTGCTATCTCGATCTCGACGGGTTCAAGGCGGTCAACGACACCCTGGGGCACCGGATCGGCGACCGGCTGCTGATCGCGGTGGCGGACCGGCTCACCGAGTGCGCGCGGAACGCCGGTACCGCCCGGGGCGGCGGCCCTCTGGTGGCCCGGCTCGGCGGTGACGAGTTCGCGGTCCTGGTGGAGGAGTCCACGGGGACGGAGCAACTGGCCGATCTCGCCCGGTCGCTGCTGGCCTCGTTGCAGCTCCCGTTCGACATCGACGGGCAGCGGCTCGCGGTGTCGGCGTCGATCGGGGTGGTGGAGCGGTCGGCGGCGGGGACGTCGGCGACCGGTCTGATGCAGGCCGCGGACACGACCTTGTACTGGGCGAAGGAGGACGGGAAGGCCCGCTGGACGCTCTTCGACCCGGAGCGCAACGCGCACCGGATGACCCGGCAGGCGCTCTCCTCGTCGCTCCGGCCCGCCCTGGAGCGGGGCGAGTTCGCGGTCGAGTACCAGCCGCTGGTGGGGCTGGCGGACGGGGTGACGCGCGGTGTGGAGGCCCTGGTCCGGTGGCATCATCCGCGGTTCGGGACCCTGCCGCCGAATCGGTTCATCGGGATCGCCGAGGAGGACGGCTCCATCGTCGAGCTGGGCCGCTGGGTGCTCCGTACGGCCTGCGGTCAGGCCCGGCGCTGGCAGCTCGACCATCCGGGGGCCCGGCCGCTGTTCGTCAGCGTCAATGTGGCCGTACGGCAGGTCTGGGACTCGGACCTGGTGGCCGATGTGGCCCGCACCCTGGAGGAGACCGGGCTCGAACCCCGGCTGCTCCAGCTGGAGCTGACCGAGTCGGCGGTGATGGGCTCGGCGGGGCGGCCGTTGCAGGCGCTCCAGGACCTGAGCGACATGGGCGTCCGGATCGCCATCGACGACTTCGGTACGGGGTACTCGAATCTGGCGTACCTCAGCCGGCTCCCGGTCTCGGCGCTGAAGCTCGACGGGTCCTTCGTCCGGGGCTTCCAGGACGAGGCGCATCCCAATCCGGCCGACGAGACGATCGTGGCGGCGCTGGTGGAGCTGGCGCACCGGCTGGGGCTCACGGTGACGGCGGAGTGCGTGGAGACGGCGGGGCAGGCGGCGCGGCTGCGGCGGATCGGCTGCGACACGGGGCAGGGCTGGCTCTACTCCCGGGCGGTCCCGCCGGAGCGGATCGCGGAGCTGGTGGGGCTGACGGCGCTGCCCGCGTAAGCCGCCGAGGCGTCTGCGGAACGGGGCCGCAATGGGTACCGCCCCCGCCCGGGAAGATCATCCGGGCGGGGGCGGTGTTGTGGGGGGAACACAGTGGTTCTCGGGTGGTGCTCCGGCCGACACGGCCGGTGTACGGGGCCGGATGGTGCTGCCGTGGGGGGCGGCCCCGTCACCGGCCGGTCATCCGGCCGGGGTCAGCAGGGGCCCTGGTCCCGCCAGACGCCCCACTCACCGCCGGTACCGGGCTCGCTGCCCTGGTTCCACCACTGGGCCTTCCACTTGCGGCCGTTGTGGGCGACGAGGGAGTTGGTGTTGTAGACCTCCGTCGCGGTCCACGGGTTGCCGCAGGCCGGGGTGGGGGTGGGAGTCGGGGTCGGGGTGGGCGTCGGCGAGGGCCGGACGCTGGTACCGACCGCGGCGACGACGTCGTTGAGCAGCTTGGTCTGCTCGTCGAGGCCGATCAGGGAGTACATCATCGCCCCGCCGAGGCCCTTGCTCTTGGCGTAGGCCGCCCGGGCGTCGATGGCCCGCTTGTCGAGGCCGGTGAAGAACTCACCGTTCTTGTAGAAGTACGCGGCCTTGGCCTCGTCGTCCCAGAAGGTGGTCGCCGGGTTGTCGACGATGCCGCCGAGCTCCTTGTAGTTGGCGATACCGGCCGCCTGGCTCAGCGGCCGCGGCGCGCTGCCGCCGTTGGCGGACTGGGCGAGTCCGTTCTTGGTCCCGGCCGGGACGTTCTTCCAGCCGCGGTAGTACATCTCGTAGCCGAGGGTCAGCTTGTTGGCCGGGAAGCCGCCGGCGATGCCGTAGGCCGGGTTGCCGTCGATCCAGGCGCGGACCGCGTTGTCGACCGAGTACTTCTCGGTGCCCGGCGCGATCGGGTTGGTCGGGTCCGACGGCGGGGAGTACAGCGGCGACTGGTGGTACGTCGGGCCGTTGCCGTTCCAGGCGCCGTGCATGTCGTACGTCATGATGTTCGCGTAGTCGAGGTACGCGCCCACCTTGTCCGTCTCGATGTGCTTGATCTTGTCCTGGCCGGCCGGCATGGCGGCGGTCAGCAGGTACTTCTTCCCGCCGTTGGCCGCGCCGTAGGCGTCCAGCTGCTTGCGGAACTCGGCCAGCAGCAGGGTGAAGTTGGCCTTGTCCTCGGGACCGTAGTGGTTGCCCAGGTGGCCACCGCTGGAGCCGGGGTACTCCCAGTCGATGTCGATGCCGTCGAAGATCCCCGCCGCGGTGCCGGGGCCGCCGTAGCCGTCGGCCTTGGGCACGTCGCCGGTGATGTACTGCTTGATGCAGGAGGCGGCGAACTTCTTCCGGGAGGCGTCGGTCTTGGCCGCGTCGTGGAAGTACTTGGAGTACGTCCAGCCGCCCAGGGAGATGTTGATCTTCAGGTGGGGGTGCTTGGCCTTCAGCTTCTTGAACTGGTTGAAGACACCGGCGATGGGCTGGTCCCAGCGGTCCGCGACACCGTCGACGCTGTCGGCGGCCGAGAACGTCTTCTGGTAGTCGGCGTACGAGTCGCCCGCGCCGTCACCGGCGTTGGGGTTGTTGTCGTCACCGGCCGCCTTGTTGGCCTGGAAGCAGGTCAGCTCGGTCGGGTGGACGTTCCCGAACGAGTAGTTGATGATGTCCAGCTTGTCGGCGATGCCCCGGGTGTCGAGGTGCTTCGGGTAGAAGGCGTTGCCGTACACGCTCCACTGGTCGTAGTACGCGATCTTCACGCCCGGCTGGGTGGCGGCCGCGGCAGCCTTCTGGGGGGTCGCGGCATTGCCAGTCGCGGCGAAGCCGGCCATGACACCTGCGGCGAGTGCCGCGGTCGTCACAGCCGCGATCAAGGGTTTGCGGGAGCGCACGAAATGCCTCCGGAGTGGGGGGAACAAGGGGTGCGGGCCCGCTGGTCGGCGTAACGCGGGCCGGAGAAAGAGATAGCGATTCGGCCAGCACCTCGTCAATGGTCTCGACCAACCTTCGACCAAAGAAGGACTAGACCAATTCTCAGGCAAAAGCCCTCGTCAGAGGGGGTTTGATGAGAAGGATGAAAGTTTTCTCACCGCAACTGACGAGGGCTTTAAGTGCGAGATAAGGAAGGTTTAAGGGTTGGGCGATCCTGGCGAATCGGACAGTTCAGGGATGAACCATCGGAAAGAAATCACCGGTGGTCCCGGCGCCGGGAGCGGCCCCTCCCGGCCGTCTCAGCCGGTCACCGGCAGACCGTAGGCGTCCGCGACGAGTTCGTACGAGCGCAGCCGCGCGGCCCCGCTGTGGACGTTCGAGGTGAGCATCAGCTCATCGGCGCCGGTCCGGCCGCGCAGCTCGTCCAGGCCCGTCCGGACCGCGTCCGGGGTGCCGTGGACGATGGTCGCCAGCCAGTCGTCCACGAACTCCCTCTCCACCGCGGTGAAGGCGTACGACTCCGCCTCCTCGGGGGTCGGGATCAGCCCCGGCCGCCCGGTCCGCAGCCGCAGCATCGACAGGGCGCCGGTGAGCACCTGGCGGCGGGCCTCCCGCTCGTCGTCGGCGGCGAGGGCGGCCACCCCGATCAGCGCGTACGGCGCGTCGAGCAGCGCCGAGGGGCGGAACGACGACCGGTACAGCTCCAGCGCCGGGACCGTGTTCCGGGCCGAGAAGTGATGGGCGAAGGCGAAGGGCAGCCCCAGCGCGCCCGCGAGCCGGGCGCTGAAGCCGGAGGAGCCCAGCAGCCAGACCGGCGGCCGGGCCGCCGGACCCTGGACGGGTCCCGGCACGGCATGGATCCGGGCGTACGGATGGCCGTCGGGGAAGTCGTCGTCCAGGAACCGGGTCAACTCCGCGAGCTGCTGGGGGAAGTCCTCCGCCCCCTCCCCCGCCCGCGCGGTCCGGCGCAGGGCGGCGGCGGTCGCGCCGTCGGTACCCGGGGCGCGGCCGAGTCCGAGGTCGATCCGGCCCGGTGCCAGCGCCTCCAGCGTGCCGAACTGCTCGGCGATCACCAGCGGGGCGTGGTTGGGGAGCATCACCCCGCCGGAGCCCAGCCGGATCCGCTCGGTGTGCGCGGCGAGATGGGCGAGGATCACGGCCGGCGAGGAGGAGGCGACGCCGGGCATGGAGTGGTGTTCGGCCACCCAGTGGCGGTGGTAGCCCCGGCTCTCGGCGAGCCGGGCGATGGCGACACTGGTCCGCAGGGCGTCGGCGGCGGTGCGGCCCGCTCCGACGGTGACCAGGTCGAGCACGGACAGCGGTACGCCCGCCGAGCCGTGCGCCGCGCCTCTGACCGGGTGGTTCCCGTGGTGTCCTGCGTCGCCCGGGGTGTCCTGCCTCGCGTCGTCCAACGGTTCTGCCCTTCATGCGGGGGGGGCGGAGCAAGCTATCGCAGGTGATCAACAGGAGGACCCCTCCGATTGTTCCCGATCCAATGGCTTGTTCCCGATCCCCGATTCCCCGGCCCGGGCCCGCCGGAGTCCGGCGACCGGAGCCGGGGCGGCGGGACCGGTCGCGTACCGCGCCGCACGACGAGTCGCGTACCCCCGCATGATGATCCGACCGGGTCATCACGCGAGCGATCCGCATATCCGGGTACGGTCCGGGTAGCCGCGCGGGCATGGCCCGACGACGACACCCTCAGGAACACCATCCGTCACACCAGTCACCCATAGACCGCGCGCCACGACAACCCCGCGAACCGGGGGACGGCCCCGTGGCCGGGAAGAGACGCGGTGTGGGCCGCCGGTCCCTGCTGGCCGGTGCCGCCGCCCTCGGCTCGCTGGCCGCCGTGGGCGGCGCCTCCGCGTGCAGCCGGGTGGCCACGGCGGATGCCGGGGACGGCGGCAGCCTGCTGGAGCAGCTCCGGGCGAAGGGCACCGTACGGCTGGGGATCGCCGGTGAGCAGCCGTACGGCTACATCGGCCGGAACGGCGAGATGACCGGCTCGGCCCCGGCGATCGCCCGGCGGATCTTCCGTGAGCTGGGGGTCGAGGAGGTCCAGCCCTTCCCCACCGAGTTCGGCTCCCTGATCACCGGGCTCAACGCGCTCCAGTTCGATGTGGTCGGCGCCGGGATGTTCATCACCCCCGCCCGCTGCGACCAGGTCCTCTTCTCCGACCCCGAGTACCAGATGCTCACCGGCTTCCTGGTCGCCAAGGGCAATCCGAAGAAGCTGCGGACCTTCGCGGACGTCGCCGGGTCCGGCGCCCGGTTCGCCACCGGGGTGGGGTACGCGGAGATCGACTACGCGAAGGAGGCGGGGGTGAAGAAGATCGTCACCCTCCCCGACCAGCTCGCCGGGCTGCTCGCGGTCGAACAGGGCCGGGTGGACGTCTTCGCCGGGACCGCCGTCGCGGTCCGCAATGTCGCGAAGGGCAGCCGCCGGGCCGAGATCACGCCCGAGGTCACCCCGTACCGCGACGGCAAGCCGGTGGTCGATGTCGGCGGCTTCGCCTTCCGCACCCCCGAGACCCGGCTGCGGGACGCCTTCAACCGCGAGCTGCACAAGCTCAGGCGCAGCGGTGAGCTGCTGGAGCTGATGCGGCCCTTCGGCTTCCGCGAGACGGAGATGACGACGGTGAAGGCGCGGGAGAGGTGTACGGCATGAGCGACATCACCCCGGGGCTGTGGGAGCTGCTGCTCGAAGGCGTCTGGATCACCGTTCAGCTCACCGTCCTCAGCGCCGCGCTGGCGGTGGTCGTGGCCTTCGTCGTCGGCCCGGCCCGTACCCACCGCCGGTGGATCGTCCGGTTCCTGTCCGGGACCTATGTGGAGATCTTCCGGGGTACGTCGGCGCTGATCCTGATGTTCTGGATCTTCTTCGTGCTGCCGATGGGCTTCGGCTGGCAACTGGTGCCGCTGTGGGCGGCGGTGCTGTCGCTGGGACTGACGTACGGGGCGTACGGCGCCGAGGTCGTCCGGGGCGCGCTGGCGGCGGTGCCGCCGGGGCAGCGGGAGGCGGGGGTGGCCCTCGGCTTCACCCCGGCGCAGCAACTGCGGAAGGTCGTCGTACCGCAGGCATGGCCGGAAATGATCCCCCCGTTCGGCAATCTCCTGGTCGAACTGCTCAAGGGGACGGCCCTGGTTTCGGTGATGGGCGTCGGGGACATCGCGTTCGGCGCGGCCCTGGTCCGCAACGCGACCGGGGAGAGCGCGCCGGTGTACACGGTGGTCCTGCTCATGTATTTCGTGCTGGCGTTCTCGCTCACCCGGGGGATGCGGGTACTGGAGCGACGGGCCAAGGCGGGCCTGGGCCGCGAGGTCGAACCGTCGTTCACGGAGCGGGTACGGGCCCGCTACCGGGGCGGGCCGGCGGCCGGTAACCGCCCCTCGGCAGAGACGGATTCCGGCCCGGGGCCGGACGGTACGAAGGCGCCCGCCGGTGCGGCGGCGGCCGGGGGTGAGCGCTGATGCGATGGGACTGGTCCGCGGTCGGGGACTTCATGCCCCGCTTCTGGGACGGCCTCCTGGTCACCCTCCAGGCCCTGGGTCTGGGCGCGCTGCTGGCCTTCGCGCTCGGCCTGGTCTGGGCGCTGGCGCTGCGCTCGCCGTACAAGGCGGTGCGCTGGCCGGTGGCGGCGGTGACGGAGTTCGTCCGCAACACCCCGCTGCTGGTGCAGCTGTTCTTCCTCTACTACGTGCTGCCGGAGTGGGGTCTCACGCTCTCCGCCCTGGTGACCGGGGTCGTCGGTCTCGGACTGCACTACTCGACGTATACCGCCGAGGTCTACCGGGCCGGGATCGACGGGGTCCCGGCGGGCCAGTGGGAGGCGGCCACGGCGCTCGGCCTGTCCCGGGTCCGCACCTGGCGTGCGGTGATCCTGCCGCAGGCGGTGCGCCGGGTCGTCCCGGCGCTCGGCAACTACGTCATCGCGATGCTGAAGGACACTCCGATGATCTTTGTGATCGGAGTGATGGACATGCTCGGCCAGGCCCGTCAGTTCGCCGCCGAGACCTTCCTGACCGTGGAGGCGTTCACGGTCGTCGGCATCGCCTTCATCCTCCTGTCCTATCCGGCATCCCTGCTGCTGCGAGCCCTGGAGCGTCGTCTTGTCCGCTGACCATCTGCTCAACAAGCCCTCCGAACCCACTGATCCCGGCGGCCCTTCGGGTCCCGCCGGCGCGTCCGCCGCGCCGGGTCCCGCGGCCGGGGACGAAGCGCCGGTGACCGATCTGATCACCTTCGACAAGGTCACCAAGCGGTTCGGGGACCGTACGGTCCTCGACTCCCTCGATCTCTCGGTCCACCCCGGCAAGCACGTCACCCTCATCGGCCCGTCCGGCTCGGGCAAGACCACGATCCTGCGGCTGCTGATGACCCTGGTGAAGCCCGAGGAGGGCACGATCACCGTCGGCGGGCGGCGGCTCTGGCCCGCGAACGAGAAGGAGCTGCGGGAGGTCCGCAAGGACATCGGCATGGTCTTCCAGCAGTTCAATCTGTTCCCTCATATGAAGGTGCTGCGGAACATCACCGAGGCGCCCGTCCACGTCCTGGGCCTCTCCAAGGACGAGGCCGAGGAGCGCGGCCGGGAGCTGCTGGAGCTGGTGGGTCTCGGCGACTACACCGACAGCTACCCCAGCCGGCTCTCCGGCGGCCAGCAGCAGCGGGTGGCCATCGCCCGGGCGCTGGCGATGCGGCCCAAGGTGCTGCTGCTGGACGAGGTGACGTCGGCGCTCGACCCCGAGCTGGTGACCGGGGTGCTGGACCTGCTCCGGGACATCGCCACGACGACCGATGTGACCATGGTCTGCGTCACCCACGAGATGGCCTTCGCCCGGGACGTGTCGGACTGCGTGATGATGTTCGACGAGGGCCGGATCCTGGAGTACGGCCCGCCGGAGAAGATCTTCTCCGACCCGGAGCACGAACGGACCCGGGAGTTCCTGAGCGCGATCCTCTGAGCCGCGGGCGATGCTCCGAGCCGTACGCGGTGCCCGGCGGGCGGGGATCGGCGTCCGGGGCCGCCCGCCGCGGTGTCCGGGGGCTTGCGGGAGGCCGGTTCCCCGGACCCTCCCGGGGGTCCCCGGGCGCCGCGGAGGTGTACTCGCCCGCCCGGGGGTACCCGGGAACGCCCGCGCGAATCGTGGGCGCTCCCCCGGCCCGGATCATGCCTCTGGCATATGCCAATCACAAGAACCGCAGCTTAGGGGGGTGACAACGCCCGGCATTCCGGCCAACAGCCGTGCTTCTGATGGTTATTGACCGCTATCGTGGTAATGGAAGCTTGCGGTGACGACCTGCTGAGGGGGAGACCGTGGCGCTCAGGCCCGAGCCGACTGTGTCATTCCAGTCGGTGCAGTACGTGCTGCGCGTACTCGAAACCGTCTCCCGGCACGGTGGTGGTGTCACGGACCAGCGGATCGCCCGGGAGACCGGACTGCCGACCGCGCATCTCGGGCCGATGCTCGACATGCTCCGCCGCGAGGGATATCTGGAGCGGCTGGCCGACGACGGCGCCTATGTCATAGGCGACTCCCTCGTCCTGCTGGGCTCGGGCCAGGCCCGGGAGCGCGCCGTCGAGGAGAAGGTCCAGCACGCCCTCTCCCTGCTGCGGGACACGGTCGGCGCCGCGGTGTACGTCAGCCGCTATATCGACGGCGAGGTCCGGATCACCCAGTACGCGGACGGTCCCCATACCCCGAAGGTCAACGAGTACGTGGACTTCCGGTTCGCGGCGCACGCCAGCGCCGTCGGCAAGTGCCTGCTCACCCAGCTCGACCCGAACGGCCGACGCGACCATCTCTCCCGGCACAAGATCACCCGCTTCACCTCCAGAACGATCACCAGTGAGCGGCTGCTCTTCTCCAAGCTGGACAGCCAGCCGCCGACCGTCCCCGTACTCGATCTCCAGGAGTACGCGGTGGGCACGGTCTGCGCCGCCGTACCGCTGACGGCGGGCTCGGCCGTGGGCTGTCTCGCCCTGTCGATGCCGGTGGAGCACGCGCACCGGCTGCGCGCGGCGGCCGACACGCTGAACCGCAGCGCCGCCCCGATGGCGCTCTCCCTCACGCTCTGAACCGGGGGCGGGGCCTACGGGGTCCGGGCCCCGGCCGTCGGCAGCCGTGGCGGCCGGGGCGCCGGCGGCCCTGGCGGTGACACCGGCCCTGGCAGTGGCCCCGGCCCTGGCGGTGGTCGGGAGCATCCCCGGGGACCGGGTAGTATTTTTCTCGTCAGGCGCCGCTAGCTCAGTTGGTTAGAGCAGCTGACTCTTAATCAGCGGGTCCGGGGTTCGAGTCCCTGGCGGCGCACAGATGATCACCCGAGGCGTTCCGGTTCCGACCGGGACGCCTCGGGTGTTTTCCGTTCCCCGGACGGCCCTCCCGGCCCGCGGGGAGCCGGCCGGGGGCGCGCGCCCGGCCGTCCCGGCCGGTTTGCGGGGCGCCGGGGGCCGGGTTCTGCTGGAGGGGTGGTCGCCCGCCGGCCCGCTCGTCCCGTACCCGATCCCCGAGACTGAGGTGAGGACGATGACCGCCGACGAGAACATGCAGCTGATGCAGAGCCTCGACGACGCGTGGAACGCCCAGGACTGGGACGCCTTCGACGCCCGGCACACCCCGGACACGGTCGTGTACTGGCCGGGACAGCCCGAGCCGACCAGGGGACGGCACGACCACCGGGCGGAGGCGGTCGAGTTCTTCGCCACCTTCCCCGACAACCACATCGCGAACCGGCCGTACAAGGTCCTGCTCGGCCGGGGCGACTGGACCTGCTCGGTGGCCCGTTTCACGGGTACGATGACCGGCCCGATGAAGGGCCCCGGCGGGGAGATCCCACCCACCGGGCGGGCCTTCGCCGTGGACTTCTGCACGGTGGCGCACTGGGCGGACGGCATGATCGTCGAGGAGAACCTCTTCTACGACCTGGTCGGTCTGATGCGGCAGATCGGGCTCAACGACTGACGGCTCACGGCTCGCGGCTCACGACCGACGGGTCCGGGCGGCCGGCCGGACCGCTCCGAATCAGGGGTACCCGGGACCGCCGGTTACCCCGAATGGCGGCACACGGCGACGGCGGCCCCGCGAGGGCCGCCGCGCCGGTCCGTTCCCGGTCGTCAGAACTGGACGTCCGAGCAGGAGTAGAACGCGTTCGGGGTGTCGTAGACGGTCCAGACCGCCACGATCACATGCTTGCCCGAGCGGGACGGCAGCGTCCCGGTGTGCGACAGGGTCTCCGGCGGCTGGACACCGCCGTAGGGAACCGTCAGGAAGGGCTGGGAGTCCAGGGACGCCCGGGTGACCTTCGAGTTGGGGTCCCAGCCCTGCTTGGTGATGAAGTACTTGAAGTCCGTGGCGCGGTGCCGGGCGGTGAAGCGCCAGCTGAACGTGAAGCTGCCCGAGTTGACCTTGGTGGCGGGCCAGGCGCCGCCGCGCGGGTCGTCGAGCTCCGAGAAGCGGCCGTTGCCACCGGCGCAGATCGCGCCGTCGGCGGGTCCCGCGGCCGGGAAGCCCTTGAGGCCCTCGACGCTCTGCGGCTCCCACTGGATGGAACCGCAGTTCTTCACCGTGCCGTTGGCACAGAGCTTCTGCCGGCTGATCGGGGATTCGGTGTAGCCGTGGCTGGTCGCGCTGCCGGTCGCGAAGACGGTGGCGCCCGTCATGAGCAGACCGATGGCGGCGGCTGTGGTCCGTTTGCGCATGCTTGCTCCCAGAAACGTGGGGGGGTTCGAGTGAGCCGTGCTGCACGCGTGCTGTGCTGTGGGGGGTTTGCCGAGCGGCCGTGCCGTGGGGGGCCCGTGGGGGGATTTTCCGCGAGAGGCGCTCCTTCTGCGCCACTTTTAGGTCTAGACCAACACCCAATGTATTGACCAGAGTTCGGCCTGTCCAGACCCTGAGACGCCTTGGCTTTCCGGGCCTGCGGCGGACCTCGCCACCGGATGCCATGCCCCGCATCCCGCTTTCCTTCATCACTTACGCGGACCGGGATCCGGCCATGGCGGATCCTTGTCGGCGGGGTCGGCGGAACTCACCGCTCCAGGGTCGCGGACCGGCCGGTGTAGAACGCCACGGTGAGGTCTTTGACGAGGGCCTTACGTTCGTAGTCGTCCAGCTCCACCAGACCGCGCGCGGTGAGCCGGGTGACGGTGTCGTCGACCGCGTCGACCACCGAGGTCAGTACGGAGTCCCGGCATCTGGCGTCGATCGCCGCGATCCGGCGGCGCTGGAGGGCGGCGGCGACCTCGGGGGCGTACTCGACCGCCGCCGGCCGGGCCGAGAAGACCTCGATCCCGGCGGGCGCGCACTCGGCCGCGAGCAGCTCCGTCAGCGCCGCGCCCAGGGCCTCGGCTCCGGCCGGGCCCTGCGGCAGGGCGTCCGCCGGGCAGCGGGAGAGGATCCGTACCGCCGCCGACTCCACCCGCTCGGCCAGATATCTCTCGTGGCGCTCGACCCCGAGGGCCGCGCGGGCGGTGTCCCGGACCCGCCACACCACCAGCACCACCACCCGCAGCTCGGTACCGTCCGCGTCGGCGGCGGGCAGCGGCAGGCTCCGCCAGTGCCGCAGCCGTACGTCGATCCGGCGGCGGCGCAGCAGCGGGTTCAGCCACATCAGCCCGGTCCGCCGGACCGTGCCCCGGTACTCGCCGAAGAGCGTGAGCACGAGCGCGTATCCCGCCCGGCCGCGGGCGACCCCGCCGAGGGTGAAGAGCGTGAGGACCACCCCGACCCCGATCAGCGCCCACAGCAGGGGGCCGATTCCGGCGTACGGGGCCGGGGGCAGCCCGAGGAGCCGGGTCGCCACCGCGGGGGTCACCCCGGTCCCCCACAGCACCACACCCGTACCGGCGACGGCGCACGCCCCCGCGAAGACCCCGGTCCAGCCGGGGAGTGCGGGGCCCGGGCGCTCGACCAGATCCGGATCGGCGGCCGGTGGCACCGGCCGGACGGGTCCGGGGCCGGGTCCGGGTCCGGGTCCGGGGGCTGTTCGTGGCTGCTCGCCGGTGCCCCGCCGCCGGGCGACGACGGCCGGGCGCGGGGTGATCGTACGACCGGATCCGCCGTCCCCCGGAAGGCCGGAATGACCGGGCCGACCGGGCCGGCCGCCGCGGCCGACGGGTCCGGCGCCGGGCTCCGTCGTCGGCGTCCCGCCCGGCAGAACGGCCGAAGGGCCGCCCGGCGGATCGTCGCGGAACAAGAGATGGACCGGGATCTCCGTGGTCGCGTCGTCGGCGACGGCCGGGATCCGCGCCACGGGACCCCCCGCCGCGTCAGGGGCCGCCGGGGTGGACGCCGGAGGTGCCGGCGAGGTGCCGCCCTCCGGCTCCGAGGTGGTGGTACTCATCGCGCTGCCGCCTCCGCTGCGGATATCGGGCGTGGATCGTGAGGGGTACGGCCGGGGCCGAGCCGGGCCGGGCTCAGGGGCCGGGCTCCCGGGGAGGCCGGAGTCAGGCCGGGCCGGTGAAGAGACGGCGCCAGGTCTCGGGCCCGGGATAGCCGTCCGCCTCGGTACCGCGCCAGCCCTGGGCCCGCTGGAACGCCTCGACATTGCGCCGGTCCGCCTCGCCCCAGACGGGCCCGGGGCCCCGGGTGTAGTGATGGCCGAAGCCCCGGGCGACGAGCCGCTCGCCGAGGAGGGTGACGTACGGACCCGAGGCCCCGGGCCGGAAGGCCCCGACACCCGGGAACGGCGGTACGGCGGTCACGGCACCGGACGTCGCGGCGGGGGTGGCCGCCGGGGCGGATTCCGGGACGGCCACCGGGGTCGTAGCGGCGGGCGCGGCGGGCGGGGCGGCCGTCGACGCGGATACCGGCGCGGGGATGTCCTTGCCCGCCCCGGTCACCAGCAGCTTCCAGGTCTCGGCGCCGGGAATGCCGTCGGCGTCGGTGCCGCGCCACCCCTGCGCCTGCTGGAACGCCTGGGTCGCCGCGCGGTCCGCCTCGCTCCAGCGGGGCCCGGGCCCCTCGGCGTAGAACCGCTCGCCGCCCCGCTCGACCAGCATCTCGCCGAGCCGGGTCACATGCTCGTTGTCCGCCCCGGGGCCGAAGAACCCGGCACCGGGAAAGGCGTCGGCCGGGGCCGGGCCCGGGGACGTCACCGGCGTGGTGGGCGCGGTCGGCGCGGTGGGGGTGCCGGGCACGGTCGGCGGGACGGGGATCGTCGGCGTAGTAGGCGCAGGGGGCTCGGCGGGTTCCGTGGCACCGGTGACGCCCTTGTAGCGGTAGGCGACGTACTTGGACGAGTTGTTCCAGTACGCCATGGGCGTGGTCTGGCGGCGGGTGGCGGGCTTGGTCTGCTCGTACGCCGTGTACTCGGCGTGCGTCTGATCGGTCCAGGCGCCGAAGATCGTGACATGCGACCCGGAGTGGGGATTGCTCGGATTGTGGAAGAGCAGGATGTCACCGGGCCGCAGCTCCTCCCGGGGGATCTCCGTACCGAACTGGGCCAGGCTGCCGGTCCACTCGTTGGTGGTCAGGCCCCAGACCATGGAGACATAGCCGGAGCAGTCCTGGCGGTAGCCGTCGGTCCAGTACTTGGACATGCTGTACGGGACCTTGGCCTTCACCCACTTCTCGGCCCGCTCGATGATCTCCGCCCGGGTCGTCGCGGGGATGACCGGCACGGCCGGGGTCCCGGCGGGTCCGGGCAGCGGACGGCCGTGGAGCGCGCCGGGTCCGCCCTGCTCGTTGTCGGGTTCGGCGGTCCCGGCGGTTGTGGGGGCGGCGGCCCCCGGCACGGGGTGGGGCAGCGCGCCCACGGGTACGGCGGCGCCGGCGCCGAGCACCGCGCCCGCCGCGGTGACCACCACGAGGGCGCGGCGGCAGCCGTGGGCGGCGGGGTGCTCCCCGGCGGCGAGCGCCCGGCGCCGGCCGGCGCATCCCGGGCAGTCGCAGTCGGAAGCGGGTTCGTACTCCTCGAAAACCGGCAGCGCCATCGGCTGGCCCCTCCGCGCGTGGCTGGATCGTGAGGTCCGGGGGTGGGTGGTTACGGGTGGAACTGGGTGCAGTTTGACCCATAAAAGGGACTAAACGACCATCCGACAGGCCGGGAACGATCAGATGGGCCGGATATTGGTTCGGAGCACCCCGGCGGATCCGGTAGAGTTTCCCCTGTCAGCAGGCGCCGCTAGCTCAGTTGGTTAGAGCAGCTGACTCTTAATCAGCGGGTCCGGGGTTCGAGTCCCTGGCGGCGCACGCACACCGAAGGTCCCTCGCCGATGGCGAGGGACCTTCGGGCATTTCCGGCCATCGATTCCGGGCAGACGTCCGGCCCGCCCGCCCCGGGCCCGGCCGCGTACCCGACTTCCGGGCGAGACGCTCCAGGCCGTGTCGTCACCATGGCGCCGTCCGCCCGCAGGGCGGGGCCTCCGGGCGGACGGCGCTACTTTCCGGACACGCCCTAGGCCGAGCGGTCGCCCCCGCCTACAGTGGCAGGGCAGGCCCTTCCGCCACGGGTCCGGGCCCCGCGGCCTCCTTCGTACCGGCTGTTCCGTTCGGCTCCGCCCGCCCCTCGGATTCCGCGGTTCCCCGTGTCATGTCACGACCACCCCCTCCTCCCGCTCCGGTGCCGGGCTTCTCCCGCAGCCCGTGCCCCCGCGGTCGAGGACCGGCCCGGTGGGTGGTGCGGGTGAGACGGTCACCCGCCGGGCCCGGTCGTACCGCGTCATGACCCGACGGACCGTGTTACGACCCGACGGGCCGCGGCGGGATCGCCCACGCGCCGAGCCGGCCTCAGCGGCTGTCGGTCCGGCGGCGGCGATGCGCGCCCCGGACCGCGACGACGACCGCCGCCACTCCCGCCAGCACCAGCCCGACCACGGTATGCGCGGTGCCGGGGCCGGTGTCCTCGGCGGCGGGCTCCTCGGCGGCCGTACCGATCCCCGTACCGGCGCCCGCGCCGGTACCCGCGCCGCCCTGGCCCGTACCCCTGGCCTCGACGGCGGGGGCGGGGTCCGGGGCGGCCCTCGGGGTCAGCAGGGAGGGTGCCATCGGGGCGGCGGCCGGGATCCCGACCGCACCGGAATCGGCGGAGTCGGCGGACCTGGCGGTGCCGGTCACGGCGTCCGCACCCGCCCCGCCCGCATCCGCCGCATCGCCCGCATCTCTCACATTTCCCGCCTCGCCGGACTCGTACACCCCGGCCGTCTCGCGCGCGGAACCGGCGGCGGGCTCCGCGGGGGCGAGGACCAGGGCGGTCGGCGCCGCGGCGAGTACGGCGGCCACTCCGGCCGCACGGAGCGCGATCGCTGCTGCACGCATGGTGACACCTCCTGCTGTGCCACAGCGTCACGCCTGTCGCGCCTCATCGCATCCCCGGCGCCGGGCGTGTCCCCGGGCACCGGCTCTGACGTGGCACGACGCGAAAGGCGGCCGAGGTGTTCGGGTGACCCGCGAGCCCGCTCACCCGGCCCGGTCGGCCCGGTCGGCCCAGTCGGCCCGGGGACGGGCCCGCGCGGTCAGATCCGGTCGACCAGATCCGCGATGGAGTCCACGATCGTCGACGGCCGGAACGGGTAGCGGTTGATGTCGGCGGGGGTCGTGACGCCGGTGAGGACCAGGAAGGTCTCCATCCCCGCCTCCAGACCGGCGAGGACGTCCGTGTCCATCCGGTCGCCGATCATGGCGCTGGTCTCGGAGTGGGCCCCGATCGCGTTCAGCCCGGTCCGCATCATCAGCGGATTCGGCTTCCCCGCGAAGTAGGGGTCCTTGCCGGTGGCCTTGGTGATCAGCGCGGCCACCGAGCCCGCCGCCGGGAGCGGGCCCTCGGTGGAGGGACCGGTCTCGTCGGGGTTGGTGCAGATGAACCGGGCGCCGCCGTTGATCAGCCGGATCGCCTTGGTCAGCGCCTCGAAGGAGTACGTCCGGGTCTCGCCCAGGACCACGTAGTCGGGGTCGTGGTCGGTGAGGACGTACCCGATGTCGTGCAGCGCCGTGGTCAGTCCGGCCTCGCCGATGACGTACGCCGTGCCGCCGGGCCGCTGGTCGTCCAGGAACCGGGCGGTGGCCAGCGCCGACGTCCAGATGTTCTGCACCGGGACGTCAAGACCCATCCGGTCGAGCCGGGCGTGCAGGTCACGGGCGGTGTAGATGGAGTTGTTGGTGAGCACCAGGAACGGCTTGCCGGTGTCCCGGAGCTTGCGGATGAAGGCGTCGGCGCCCGGGATCGGCACGCCTTCATGGATCAGGACACCGTCCATGTCGGTCAGCCAGGATTCGATCGGCTTGCGCTCTGCCATCAAGGGGGCTCCTGCCGTGCGTGGGGTACGGATCGGTCCCGGACCCCGCTCCGGCCGGGTGGCTCGGTGGGTGTCCGCGTCCCGTACGCGATGTGCGGGGTGCCGGAGGCACGGCCCTGTGGCACCCCGACACGGACAGCCTAGTCAGGCCGGGCCCCGGTGATCGAGCCCTGACCAGCGACGGATGTCTCCGACCGCTCCGTACCCGGGCCCCGCCGCCCCTTGGACTCGCCGTCAGCCGCGGGTCCGGCGCAGGCACCGGGAGATCAGGACGAGGGCCCCGCCCCCGGCCAGGACCATGCCGAGGGCGGCGGCCAGCCGGAGGGTGGAGCCGGTGCCCGTGGTGGCGAGTTCGTCCCGGGTGACGGTGGCCCCGGGCCCCCGGTCCTCCAGTACGGCGAACCGGTAGTCGCCGGACTCCCCGACCCAGTCGCCGTCGTCGCCGCGCCGCTGGACCACGGCCGCGTTGACGGTGACCTGGTTGGGCGGGGTCTCGCCGGTGAGCGCCAGCCGGACCCGTACGGTGACGGCCGACCGCGCGCCCACGGTGAAGCCGCCGCCCCGGGCCCGCTGGGTGCCGAGTACGCCGACGACCTCGTCCTCCCCGCTGGTCTCCAGCTGCGCGCCGCGCCAGCGGGCGGCCCCGGGGTCGTAGAACTCCAGCACCATCCGGTCCGGGGTCAGCCCCCGGTCGCGGGCGGCGAAGACGAGGACCGGATGGACCTCGCGGCACTCCCGCCCGGTGGTGTTGGTCAGCTCCACGCCCCAGGACTCGAAGCCGCCCCCGGGGTGGTGGACGTCGGGCGCGCCGACGATCCGGGTGCCGATGGGGAACGCGCCGCCGGACGGGCTGCCGCAGCCGACGGGCAGCCGGGCGCCGCCGGGGACCGCGGCAAGGGCGGGCCCGGCCGGGCCGAGGGCTCGTACGACACCGCGTACGGGCCCGGCCGGGGTCGTAGTCCGGGGACGGCCCCGGTCGGCGGCGGGGAGTCGGGGCGATGGCGGCGGTGCGGACCAGGCCGGGGCACCGGCGAGGCCGGGACCCGACCGGGCGACGGAACCGGACCGGACCGCCGATCCTGGGCCCGATCCCTCCGGTCCCGCCCCGGCGACCGGGTTCGCCGGCTGTCGGGTCGTCCCGGCCGGGGCAGGCGGGGCGGCCGGTCCCGGCTCGGGGATGACCGGGGAGGTTGCCGGGAGCCTCGCCGGGGCGGCTTCCGGACCGGCCGCCGCCGGGGTTTCCCGGACGGCTGTCGGCGCGGCAGCGAAGGCGGTCGGGGGCACGGTCAGGGCGACGGCCGCGACCGTGGTCGCGGCGACGACGGCGAAGGCGATGGGCGGTCGCATGTCGATCGTTGGCCTTTGCGCTCGAAGGGGGCCTGTCCCCGCCCGGCCGCGCCGCCCCCGGGGAGGGGACGGTACGAGAGGCGGATCCGGCCTCGGCCCCGACGATGGCACGCCCGCCCCGGAACGGGCCGACGCCACGAGCCGCCCCGGCGCGACGGCCCGGCGATTCCGCCCCTTCAGCGTATTGTCCGACTTTCGTACGGGCCTGGGGGCAGCCGTGCCGACGCGCGCCGTGCCCGTACCGCCGTGCCCCTACGCCTCCGGGGCCTTCAGCCCGCCGCGCCGCCGAAGAGGGGGGCGAGGACGAGTTCCGCCGCGCCCCTGGCGATCAGATGGGGGCCGCCGTTCGCGAGGGCGGCCGGGATCCCGGACCGGAGCGCCGCCTCCCGTACGAACACCTCGCGCGCGCCGTCCTCCTCGACGATCCGCCCGCCCAGCAGAACCCGGTCGATGTCGAGCAGCGCCACCAGGTTCGCCGCGCCCGCGCCCAGGATCCGGGCCGCCGCCGGGAGGTCGCCGCGCGCCACGGCGGCCAGGCAGAGCGCCTCGATGCAGCCGCGCCGCCCGCAGCGGCAGGGCGGGGTGTCGGCCCCGAGCTGGATCACCTGGTGGCCGAACTCCCCGGCCCCGGTCCGCCCGCCCCGGTACACGGCGCCGCCCAGGACCAGACCGGCGCCGAGCCCCGTGCCCAGGTGCAGATAGGCGAACGACTCCCCCGGCGGTATGCCCGGTACGAGACCGAGGGCGCCCGCGTTGGTGTCCTTGTCGAGGACGACGGGCATCGCCAGCCGGGTGGCGACCGCGTCCCGGACGGGATAGCCGTCCCACTCGGGGAAGCCGGTGATCCGGAGCGTGACCCCGGCCGCGTGGTCCAGCGGCCCGGGCATCGCGACCCCGGTACCGAGCAGATGTCCGGGCTCCTCGGCCGCCAGCAGCGCCTCGACCTCCCCGGCCGCGGCCTCCACGACCGCCGGGGCCCCGGCACCGAGATCCAGCGGGGCGGTACGGGCGGCGACCACGGTGCCGTACAGATCGACCAGCACGGCGGTCACCTCGTCCCGGTCGATCCGGAGCCCGACGGCGTGCCGCGCCCCGGGGACCAGCCGCAGCACGGTCCGCGGCTTGCCCCCGGTCGAGGCGCGCCGCCCGGCCTCGGCGACCAGGCCGTCGGCGCGCAGCCGGGCGACGATCTTGCTCACGGCCTGTGGGGTGAGCCCGGTCCGCCGGGCCAGTCCGAGCCTGCTGACGCCGTGCTCGCGGGCGTCCCGGAGGTGGGCGAGGAGCAGGGCCGTGTTGTGTCCGCGCAGTACGGGCAGATTGGCCCCGCAGCCCGCCGTCCCGGCCGGTCCGGCTGTTCCGGTCGGCCCGGTCGGACCCGGCAGGGTCGCGCTCCGCCCGCCCGGCTCGGATCCCGCTCCCCCGCCCGTACGGGTACCGGTCTCCGTTGCCGTACGGGTAGGGCCGCCGGAGGCCGGGTACTCGGGGCCCGCGGAGGACATGTCCGGCTCCGGCCGGCCGCCGTCCGCGGGGTCCGGCGCGGCCCCGGTCTCGTCGCTGTCGTCTCGCACGCCCCCCATTCTGACGTCCGCTTGCGCTTAGGCAACAGCGTTGCTTAAGTGACGCCATGACTGGTAACGGCGTTCCCCGCGGTACCGACGGCCCTCTCGCCGTCGCACTGGTCGGCTACGGCGTGGCGGGTTCCGTCTTCCACGCGCCGCTGATCGCCGCCGTCGACGGACTCGTCCTCGATACGGTCGTCACCTCCAGCGGGACCCGCCGCGACCAGGCGACGGCCGAGTTCCCCGGGGTACGGCTCGCCTCCTCGGCCGACGAGCTGTGGGGCCGCGCCGACGAGCTGGACCTGGTGGTGATCGCGTCCCCCAACCGGACGCATGTCCCGCTGGCGACGGCCGCCCTGCGGGCCGGGCTCCCGGTCGTCGTCGACAAACCGCTCGCCGCGACCGCCGCCGAGGCCCGGGAACTGGCGGCGCTGGCGGCGGACCGCGGCCTGCTGCTGTCGGTCTTCAACAACCGCCGCTGGGACGGCGACTTCCTGACCCTGGCCCGGCTGGTGGCCAGTGGTGAGCTGGGGGTCGTCCAGCGGTTCGAGTCACGGTTCGAGCGGTGGCGGCCGCGGCCGAAGGGCGGCTGGCGGGAGTCGGGCGATCCGCAGGAGATCGGCGGACTGCTGTACGACCTGGGCAGCCATGTGGTCGACCAGGCGCTGACCCTGTTCGGGCCGGTGGTCCGGGTGTACGCGGAGGCCGACGTACGGCGGGTGGGCGCCGAGGCCGACGACGACACGTTCTTCGCCCTCACCCACGCGAACGGTGTCCGTTCCCATCTCTGGGTCAGCTCGACCGCTGCCCTGCTCGGCCCCCGCTTCCGGGTCCTCGGCTCCCGGGCGGGCTTTGTGAGCTACGGGCTCGACCCCCAGGAGGCGGCGCTGCGGGCGGGGCGGCGGCCGGGCGGCGGGGAGCCGTGGGGCGTGGTGGACGAGGCCCTGTGGGGCCGGATCGGGGCCGGGGAGTCGCCGCCGGCCGGCGGGGGCGAGCCGGTCCCGTCCGTACCGGGGGACTATCCCGCCTACTACGAACTGGTGGCCCGCGCGCTGCGGGAGGGCACACCGCCGCCGGTCACCGCCGAGCAGGCGGCGCTGACCCTGGCCATCCTGGAAGCGGCCCGTCTTTCCGCCCGCGAGGGCATCACCGTGGAGGTACCGTCCGAATGAGCCCCGCCGCCCCGTCCGGCCAGCCGCCCGCGAGCCCCGCGCCCCAGCCGTCCGCGCCCCGGCCGGGGCCGGGGGCCGCCCCGGCGGTGGCCGACCTGGCGGCGCAGGAGCGGCGGCTGGTGCTGGACCGGTTCACCCACGCGGACGCGTGGGCGCTGGGCACACTGCTGGTCGAGATGGCCCGGCTGCGGAACGCGCCGGTGGCGATCGACATCCGCCGGGGCGGCCAGCAGCTCTTCCACGCGGCGCTGCCGGGTTCCAGCCCGGACGACGACCGGTGGATCGACCGCAAGCGGCGGGTGGTGGAGCGGTTCGGGGAGAGCAGTCTGCTGGTGGGCGCCCGGTACCGGGCACGGGGCACGGACTTCGACACGGCGGCCCGGCTCGACCGGAACCGGTACGCGGCGCACGGCGGCTCGTTCCCGCTGGCGGTGACGGGGGCGGGGGTGATCGGCGCGGTCACCGTCTCGGGCCTGGCGCAGACGGACGATCACGCGCTGGTGGTGGAGGCGCTGGAACGGTTCCTGGCGACGACCCGGACGCCGTCGGGGGTATGAGGGGCGTACGGCTCCGGAGCCGTACGCCCGCCCCACCGGCCGCCGGGAGACTCGAAGGCGCGAGCGGGGCTCAGGCGTCCGCGAAGGTCTGCCGCTGCCGCCCGAGGCCGTCGATCTCGGCCTCGACCACATCGCCCGCCCGCAGATAGCGGGGCTCCGGCTGCCCGGCGGCGACCCCGGCGGGCGTCCCGGTGTTGATCACATCACCCGGGTGGAGGGTCATGAACCGGCTGACGTACCGGACCACGTCCGCGACCGGGAAGATCTGGTCGGCGGTGGTGCCGTCCTGCTTCGGCTCGCCGTTGACCCGGAGCCGGAGCCGGAGTGCCTGGGGATCCGGTATCTCGTCCCGGGTGACCAGCCACGGGCCGAGCGGATTGAAGGTCTCGCAGTTCTTGCCCTTGTCCCAGGTGCCGCCGCGCTCCAGCTGGAAGGCGCGTTCGGAGACGTCGTGCGCGACGGCGTAACCGGCGACGTACGCCAGCGGGTCCTCGTCGTCGCCGAGGTAACGGGCGGTCCGGCCGATCACGACGGCGAGTTCGACCTCCCAGTCGGTCTTGGTGGAGCCGCGCGGTACGAGAACGGTGTCGTACGCGCCGACGACCGTGTCCGGCGCCTTCAGAAAGAGGACGGGCTCGGCGGGCGGCTCGGCACCGGTCTCGGCGGCGTGGTCGCGGTAGTTCAGCCCGACACAGACGATCTTGCCGATCCGGGCGACCGGCGGTCCGATGCGTACCCCGCTCGCCGCCGACGCGTCGAGTACGGGCAGGACGCCCGCGCCCGCGGCGGCCCGGATCCGGTCGAGGGTGAAGGTGTCGGCGAGCAGCCGGCCGTCGATGTCGTCGACGAGTCCGGTCAGATCGCGCAGGGTCGTACCGTCCTGATCCAGCAGGGCGGGCCGTTCGGCGCCCGGCGCGCCGATCCGCAGCAGTCTCATCCGTCGCTCCCCTACTCCCCTTGACTCCCGGCTCCCGGTCACCGCGTTCGGCCGCCCGGTCGGGCGACGACGGGCGACGGTGACCGTCGTCGGGCCTTCGGAGGACCGGACTCCCCCGATCCTCCGGAATGCCCGGCCTCTCCGCAAGTGCCTGTCATCCCGCGCGTCCGGCACCGCGGCACCGGAACCGCGAGGTCAGAGCGGCTGCGCCAGGGCGCCCGCCGTCGGCATGTCGCGGTAGAGGAGGACGCGTTCGACGGCGCTCCAGGTCGTACTGGTGACGATGTAGAGCGCGGCGGCGAGCGGCACGACGGCCACCGTGATCAGGGTCGCGAAGGAGAGCAGCGGCATGACCTTCATCATCGGCGCCATCGCCGCCGCGCCGGGAGTGGTGGGGTCGATCGCCGGGGCGTCGGCCATCTGACGCCGCGTACGCCGGTAGTTGAAGACGGCGACGCCCAGCACGATCGCGAAGAGGACGAGATAGACGACGCCCGCGCCACCGGCGACACCGCCCGCGTCGAGGGCGTCGGTCCAGCGGTCCCCGAGGGGCGCGGCGAAGAGGGTGTGGGCGAGCAGCGCGTTGGGTTCGCCGCCGATCGAGCCGCTGGAGAAGAGGTGGTAGAGGAGGAAGAACGCGGGGATCTGGAGCAGGCTCGGCAGACAGCCGGAGAGCGGCGACGCCTTCTCCTTGGCGTACAGCTCCAGCAGGGCCTTCTGGAGCCGCTCGGGGTTCTTGCCGTGCTTCTTCCGCAGTTCGGCGACGCGGGGCGCGAGCCGGGCGTTGGCCTTCTGGCCGCGGGCGGCGGCCCGGGAGAGGGGGTGGACGGCGAGCCGGACGAGGGCCGTGAAGAGGATGATCGCGGCGGCGGTCGCGGAGCCGTGGAAGAGGGGTTCGAGGAGGTCGGCGAGGCGCTCGACCAGCTGGGCGAAGACGGACAAGGGGAGCCCTCCGAGGGGTCTCGTACAGCCGGATGTGTCGGAATACGCGAGACACACGGCGGATACGGAGGGCCTGCCGGAACGCCTTCTTGTGCGTTCTGCCGAGTTCTTCGCCCTATCCGGCCACCGCGCGGAGGGCGCGGCCGGGGGCTCGGGGCCGGGTGCGGCCCCGGGCGTCGGGGTCGCGTTGCGGCAGGAAGGCGGTACGCCGCTCCCGGTCGCGGATGGCGGTACGGACCCGGGTCCTGGGCACCGGGGGCGCGCACCGGGCGCTGATCACGGCACTGAGGACGAGCGCGGAGCCCGCGGCACCGGTCGCGGTGGCGGCGAGCGCGAGGGCGGCGAGGAACCCGCCGCCGGAACCGGCGCTGCTGTCGGCGACGAGGACCTCGAAGGCCGTGACGGCGACGACGAGGGCGAGGAGGAGCGCGCGGACCAGGCGGGCGGTACGGCTCGCGGCGTCGGTGGCCGTCATCCCCGTCCCCCTCCCGTTTTCGGCGCGTACCGGTGTACGCCGGTTCCAGAGTACCCGGCCCCTCTGAGCCGACCACGTCCCGCCGGGCCCGGCCGCCGCAGTACGGTGTCATCCATGCGCCCCGACACGCCTGCCGCACATATCTCCGAAGCCGAGCGTCTGCTGCGCACCGCGTCGCAGTACCCCGAGGACCACGAGCCCCTGCTGCTGCGCGCCGCGGCCCATCTCGAACTGGCCGGCGACCGCGAACGCGCCTCCACCCTCTACGACCAGCTGCTCGCCGCCGACCCCGAACACCCCCTGGCGGTCAAGGCGCTCCAGGCCGCGAACCTGTGGGAGTACGGCCACGAGGCCGAGGCCCGGACCCTGATCGCGGGCGTCCGCGCGGCCTCCCCCGCCGACCCGGCCCCGTGGGAGACCATCGCCGAGACGCTGGAGTCCCACGACGAACTGGAGGAGTCGCACGCCTGCTTCACGGAGGGCGTCCGGCTGCTGCTGCCCCCCGGCGACGACGACGTCCCCTACGGCGTCCGCCCCCTGCTCACCGGCCGCCACCGGGTCCGCCGCCTGCTCGGCCGCCCGCACGACGACTGGGACCGCCTCGCCGACAAGGTCCACACGGCCCGCTCCCCGATCTCCCTCGACGAACTCCACGACCCCAACCGCCTGTGGGCCCTGGGCTCCGACAACCCCGCGGAACTCCGCGCCGAGATCGCCCGCCTCCGCTCCGAACTGGGCTCCTACCGCTCGGCGCTCTCCCGCCCCTTCCCGGTCGCGGTCCTCCACTGGCCGGCGGCGGAACTCACCGAACTCCTCACCGCGTACCCCGCCCTCGCCGCCGAGTACCCCTCGCACCCGGCCCACCTGACCGCCATCGAAGCGGCCCTCCGCGAACTGGCGTCCACGGGCACCGAGAACCTGGGCATCGTGACGGCCACGGTCCCCTCCTACGAGGCGTTCGCGGCCTCGGAACAGTCCTCCCCGGCGAACCCGTCCCTGCTCCCCCAGTACGCCACCACCCTCGCCTCCCGCGGCCGCGCCCTCCCCTGGCCGCCCTCGAAGGGCGCCCCGTGCTGGTGCGGGTCGGCGGAGGCGTACCGTGAGTGTCACGGGGGCGGGAGCTGATTCCGGTACGCCTCATCCGGCGGCGCCCGGCCCGGTTCCCGAGACTGCGGATCCGGGCTGGCCCGCGGGCCGGTGCCGGTACGCTCCGTCCCCATGGCCGAACACCCGGGGGACCCCGTACTGCCGCTTGATCTGTCAGCGGCCACCCATGTGTCGTCGCTCGCCGCCGCCCGGCGGCCCGACTCCGCGTTCGATGACGTCATCGGCGCCTTCCCGCCCGGAGAGGAGTGCGCGGCGGCCTTCGGGTGGGTCCTCCGGCAGTCCATCGACGAGGTGCTCGACGGCCAGCGCACCGGCCGGTTCGACGTCGATGACCTGGAGAAGACCGAGAAGACCTATCTCGGGACCAAGGTCGAGATCATCGCCCGTGACCACTTCGGCTGGGAACGCGGTCAGCGCGGGCGGATGGACTATCTGATAGCGGGCCATGAGGTGGACTCCAAGTTCACCAGCGGCGGCAACTGGACGATCCCGGCGGAAGCGGTCGGGCATATCTGTCTGCTGGTGAAGGCGGACGATCACCGGTCCAGCTTCCAGGTGGGTCTGGTCCGGATCCATGAGGACCTCCTGAACGCGGGGCGCAATCGCGACGGCAAGAGGTCCCTGTCCGCGATCGGGCGGCAGGCGGTCCACTGGCTGGTCAGGGACGGCCGGCTCCCGCCGAATATCCTGCTGAGCCTGGCGCCGCACGAGCGGGACGCGATCTTCCATCCGCCGGCCACAGGCCGCCGGAGGTCCGGCAGCGGTCAGGCCAGGACCAACGCCCTCTTCCGCCGGGTACGGGGCCGGCTGGTGGACCGGAACACCGTCCTCACCGTCGCCCGGCAGGACGACGGGCCCAAGCGGGTCAGGGATGCCCGGATCGATCTCCGCCCCGAGGGGATCATGGTCCTGGGCCATCAGAACCAGCACCCCCGGATCGCCCGCGCCCTTGATCTGCCCGTCCCGGACAAGGGATCGTGGATAGCGGTGAAGGTACGACGGCTGGCCCCGGGCGAGGAGAGCGGGCGGCCCGCCGTAGAGATCGGCACCGGTTGGTACACGGTGTGGTCGGAGGGAGATCCCGCACCCGAGGCTCCGGAGAGTTACTGAGCGCCATGACCGAGGAGCGGAAGAAGGACACCCCCTGGGAGGCCCCGGCGGGCTCCTGGGCGTCGTCCGCCGCCCGGCGGCGGAATATGCAGGCCATCCGGAGCCGTGACACCAAACCCGAGACGCTGCTCCGCCGCCTGGTGCACGCGCAGGGCCTGCGCTACCGGGTGAGCGCACGGCCCCTGCCCGACCTGCGGCGGACCGCCGATCTGGTGTTCCGGCCGGTGAAGGTCGCGGTCTTTGTCGACGGCTGCTACTGGCACGGCTGCCCCCGAGCACTATGTGGCGCCGCGGACGAATTCCGGCTACTGGTCCGAGAAGGTCGCGGGAAATGTCAGACGTGACCGCGATACGGACCAGCGGCTGAGGGAAGCGGGCTGGCTGGTGCTCCGCTTCTGGGAGCATGAATCACCGGACGAGTGCGCCGCCATGGTCCGCGGTGTCGTCCTCAAACGCCGGAAAGGCGGGCTGGAAGGGGATAGTGGTATCGAGGTCTGAGGGGTCTCCCTCAGGTTCGAATCCGGGATCAGGGTCGTCGTGCAGCGGTCCGGTACGGGCGAGGGCGTCCTTGATGGCCTCGCCCACCGCCGCGGCCACCGGTGGCGGAAAAGCGTTGCCGACCTGCCGATAACGCGCTGTCTTGCCGCCGGAGAAAATCCAGTCCTCGGGAAAGCCCTGAATGATCGCGGCCTGCGCGACGGTCAGCTTGGGGCCTCGTCCGATTTTTCCCAGATCACGGTCCGAGTCGACCATCTTGTCCTCGTCATTGGCGACACCCATGGCGTCGACGCCCAGCCGCTCCCAGGCTCGCTTCGCCCTGGTGGGGCCGAGGTCTGCACCGCCATGCCGCTTGGAACCGCCCACCAGGGTGGGGGCGACGGTCCCGTTCTTCACCTCGCGCTCCCATTGCTGGTAGAGCTCGGATTCCCGGCCGCCCAGGCGCCTGGCCATCGAATTCTCCAGCGCCGCGAAAACCGTCTTGATCTTCTTCTGCGGGACCGGCCAGTCAAAACCGCGGTAGCAGTCCTCGCGGATCGCGACCAGGATGGCCCGGGGCCGCAGCTGGGGCACCCCGAAGTCCCCGGCCTCCAGCACCCGCCAGCCGCAGATCACATAGCCGGCCTTCCGCAGGCGGTTCTTGATCTGATTGCGGTAGTAGCGGAACTTGACCTCGGGCTCCACCAGGCCCCGGACGTTCTCGATCATCACCGCACGGGGCCGCAGCTCCTCGACCAGACCCAGCATCTCCGGGAAGAGGTCGCGGTCATCGTCCATGCCGAGCTGCTTGCCCGCGACGGAGAAAGGCGGGCAGGGGACTCCGCCGGCCAGCAGATCCAGCCGCCCCGGCGCCAGGAGATACTTCTCCTTCTCCGCCGCGCCGCCCTCCTCACGGAGTCTGCGCAGGGCCTCGTCATCCGAGAATTCCCGATGTGTCCGGTCGTCCAGATCGGGGTTGAGGATATGTCCGATCGGCTGGAATTTCTTGACGTCTCCCTCAAGGACGCGGCATTTCTTCCGCTCCCAGGCCCAGTCACGCCGCGTGCGGATGTTCTCCCGCAGAGACTCCGCCGCATGCGGATCGACCTCCACCAGCGCGAGATGCCGGAAGCCAGCCCGATGAAGACCCAGGGCCTGGCCGCCGGCACCAGCGCAGATCTCAATCGAGGTCAGCTCGCGGCTGCCGGTGCTCATGGAATCCCCTTGGTGCGGTGACGACGACACGCAAGTGTCGCATCCCGCACCGACAAGGAAGCACAAGACCCGACA
Organism: Streptomyces sp. NPDC006798; assembly: GCF_040635975.1. Taxonomy (NCBI): domain Bacteria; kingdom Bacillati; phylum Actinomycetota; class Actinomycetes; order Kitasatosporales; family Streptomycetaceae; genus Streptomyces; species Streptomyces sp. NPDC006798. The sequence continues at coordinate 153,827 of NZ_JBEYIS010000007.1, read as the reverse complement.
GCCGCCGCCCCGCGCCTCAGCTCTTCATCAGCGCTTCCAACCGCATCTCCAGCACCTCGCGCGAGGCCGCGGGAAGCTGCCGGTAGAGCCCCCAGACCTTCTCCGCGTCACTCAGCGGGCGGGTGTCGACCTTCATCCATGCCAGGAGGTCCTTCTTATGGCGGTTGGGAAGCTCCCTCATCCGGTCCCAGACCTGCTCCGGGGTCATCTGCACCCCCGTGAGGTGCTTCACCGTCTCGTTGCAGCGGGCACACTCGGTGATCAGGTCCTCGGGGCGGGAACCAGTACCCGACTTGTGAGGATTGACATGGCCGAGCGTGAGCCGGGCGTGCGTTCCCGGGTCGTCGGCGTACTCCTCCGCCGCGGCGATACCGCACCGGCGGCACATATGCCCGTCCCGCTCATAGACGAAGCGCCTCGTCTTGGCACTGATCTGCCGCAGCCCCGCCGCGCGGTGCGCCGGGTCCCATACCGGCTGTCCGATCTTCTCCAGGCACAGCTCATCGGGCTGGAGGCTCGGCTTGTCGCGGTACGTCTGGATCAGCCAGCCCGCCGGACGGAGATCCCGCATCCTGCGGTCGACCTGCTCCGTCCCCCTGATCGCCGCACGCATCTCCTGCTTGGAGAAGGTGCCACCCTCTCCGACTACGTCCCTCAGCCACAGCGCCACCCGGACCCGGGCACCCAGGGACTCATCACACCAGCTCAGCTCGTCATAGCTCACACGCTCAACCCATCGCTCAACTTCTGAGAGGGATTCCCCCTTCGAGTGAAAGATTAGCTTGCCGCCACTTGCCGCGGCAAGTGGCGGCAAGCTGGATTCTGTCCTGACGACCCACTGGAAGGCATGGCATGAATCCTGGTATCTCCACAGTCGGCCCCACGATCGGCCCTCTCTCCTGCGTCGAGGTCTGCGCCGGCGCCGGCGGGCAGGCGATCGGGCTGGAGCGGGGCGGCTTCGCCCATCACCGCCTGGTCGAACTGGACGATGACGCCTGCGCGACACTCAGCGTCAACCGGCCGGAGTGGACGGTGCTCCGGGCCGATATCAGGCGGATGGAACCGGATGAACTGGCCCTCGCGCAGGACCGGCTGGACCTGTTCGCGGCCGGGGTTCCCTGCCCGCCGTTCTCCCTCGCCGGGCGGCAGCTGGGCCCGGGCGACGACCGCGACCTGTTCCCCTCGGCGATCCGCCTGGTCGCCGCGCTCCGCCCCCGGGCGGTCCTGCTGGAGAATGTGAAGGGGCTGCTCCAGGCGAAGTTCAGCGGCTACCGCGAAGCTATCCTGCGCCGTCTGGCCGAGCTCGGCTACCAGGCCGAGTGGACACTCTTACGCGCCTGCGACTTCGGCGTCCCCCAACTCAGGCCACGGGCCGTCCTGGTCGCGCTGGAGCCGTCGGCGTTCCAGCGGTTCCGGTGGCCGGCGCCGGCCACCGGGGCGCCACCGACCGTCGGCGAGACCCTGCGTGATTCCATGGGCGTCCAGGGCTGGCGGCTCGCCGACATCTGGGCCCGGCAGGCCGGCCGGATCGCCCCGACCCTGTGTGGCGGCTCCCGCAAGCACGGAGGGCCCGATCTCGGGCCCTCACGGGCGCGCGCGGCCTGGGCGGAGATGGGCGTGAACGGCTCCAGTGTCGCCATGGCTCCCCCGGGCCCGGACGATCCGCTTCCGGTCCGGCTCACGGCCGGTCAACTGGCGCTGCTACAGGGCTTCCCGCCCGGCTGGACCTTCGCCGGGGGCAAGACATCCATCTGCCGTCAGATCGGTAACGCGTTCCCGCCGCCAGTGGCCGAGGCGCTCGGTGACCGGATCCGGCGGGCCCTGAGTCCCGGCCTGATCTGAGGTCGCCGGAACGGCCGGGGACAAGCCTCCAGACAAGCCCCATGAGCCACCCTCGCCCCCTCCACCCCAACCGACTACCCAAACCCGGCGAACCCGCTATGACCAGGACTCTTTACATCACGACTCGGCATCATCTGTCGTCACTTTCCCCCGTTTCCCCGTCCGGAACGCCATGCTCAGCCCACTCGGATCGGTTCTGTCTGTCTTGGGGTGCACATGTCGCCGATATATGCGCGTGGGCGCATCGCTCTAACCACTGCCGGACTTGTCGCCGTGCTGGGAGCGGTGGTCGGTTGTGGAGTGGAAACGGCTGGAAAGGAGAGCTCGGAGCCGGGAAGTACGGGAGTGGGGACCTCCGAGGCGTCCCCGACGGGTTCCGGGCAGGGGACTCTGTTGCTGCGTGATGACGACGGGGCGGCCGTCACCGGCGAGGAGATGGTGGTCAAGGTGTTGGAGAACGACGCCGTGACCCTGGCCGACGGGACCGGGAAGACGCTGGTCCAGGCACATGCGGACGGGAAGGTGGAGATCACCGTCGAGAGCGGGCCCGGGAGCGGGCGGGCGACGGTGACGGACGGGGCGATCGTTTATACGTCGAACCCGGAGTACGAGGGTCAGGACGTGATCAATTACCGGGTGACCTTCAAGGGCGGCAAGGAGCCCGTTTCCGCGAGTGCGGCGCTGCGGATCGCGGTGGCGCCCGCCGGATAGCGGTGGACGTCCGCGCCTACGGCCCCGGAGCCGTAGGCGCGTACCGGGCGGGTCAGCCGCCCAGGGCGTGGGCGACCGTGTAGATCAGCAGGCCCGCCAGCGCGCCGACCACCGTGCCGTTGATCCGGATGAACTGGAGGTCGCGGCCGATATGGGCCTCGATCTTGCGGGAGGTGTGTTCGGCGTCCCAGCTCGCCACCGTCTCGGAGATCAGCGATGTGATCTCGCCTCGGTACGTGGTCACCACATAGACCGCCGCGTCCTCGACCCAGCCGTCCAGCTTGCCCTGGAGGCGCTCGTCCGTGGCCAGCCGGGCGCCCAGGCCGAGCAGGGAGGCCCGGGCCCGGAGCCGTAGCTCGCTCCGGTCGTCCTCGGCGGCGGAGATGACCATCGCGCGGACCGAGGACCACGCGGACGCGATCACGTCCTGGACCTCGGACCGCGACAGCAGGTCCGACTTCATCCGCTCCACCCGCGCCCGGGTGTCCGTGTCCGACTGGAGGTCGGCCGCGAAGTCGGTCAGGAAGCGGTCGATCGCGCCGCGGGCCGGGTGGTCCGGGACGTCCCGCATCTCGGTGAGGTAGCGCAGCAGCTCGCGGTAGACCCGTTCGCCGACCTTCCGGTCGACGAAACGGGGGGTCCAGCCGGGTGCCCCGCCCTCGACCGAGTCCATGACCATGTCCGCGTGTTCGACCAGCCAGTCGTGGGCCCGGCCGCAGATCAGGTCGACGGCCCGGTGGTGGGCGCCGTCCGTGACCACCTTCTCCAGGGTCTTGCCGACCCCGGGGGCGATCTCCACGGCGTTCGCCCTGCGGGTGATCGCCTCGCCGACGACGGCCTGGACGTCGGAGTCCCGCAGGACCGTCAGCGCCCCGCGGAGCGCCGTGGACAGCTCGGCCGTCACCCGGTCGGCGTTAGCCGGTTCGGAGAGCCAGGTGCCCAGCCTGCGGCCGATGCCGAGGGCCCGCAGCCGGCCTCTTACGACGTCCTCGGAGAGGAAGTTCTCGCCGACGAACGAGCCCAGCGACGCGCCGAGCTGGTCCTTCTTGTGGGGGATGATCGCGGTGTGCGGGATCGGGATGCCGAGGGGGTGGCGGAAGAGCGCCGTCACCGCGAACCAGTCGGCGAGCGCGCCGACCATGCCCGCCTCCGCCGCGGCGGCCACATAGCCCGCCCAGGGGCCCGCGCCCGCGTTCTCCGCCCAGGTCGCCAGGGCGAAGACCAGGGCGACGAAGAGCAGCAGCCCGGTCGCCATCGCCTTCATCCGGCGGACGCCCCGCTGCTTCTCGGCGTCGGCCTCCGTGTACGTGAACGAGGGCAGGCCCGAGCGGGGGCCGCCCGCCGCCTTGGCCTTGCCCCTACCCCTACCCGTACCCGGGCCGGTGTCCGTGCCCGGGGCCTTCGGGTCCCGTGAATTCTCCGGGTGCTCCCGGTCCGTGCTGTTCATCCTGCTCCACCCGTCCGCGCGCACCCCGTACGCATTGTCCCTGTATCAGGGACTCCCGGGGCGCAGCCGGAGTTCCCGTGGCTCGCCGGGCGCGGGCCCGGGGCGGGGAATCAGCCCAGCTGGCGGTTGTCGTCGCCCTTGTCGAGCCGGCCGCCCCGGTGGCGGAGGTGGTCGCGTTCGGCCTTGAGGCGGAGCCGGTCGGCCTTGGTGCGCTTGCGGCGGACTCCGACCCCGCCCATCAGGGCCAGGCCGAGGATCCGGACGCGGGGGGCCGAGGGGTCGGGGGCACCCTCCTCGCCGCCGCCCTCCTCCCCGAAGCCGCCCATCAGGCCGACGCCGTTGACCTCGACATTCAGCTCCGGCGGCACGATGACGTCGATTCCGCCCATGATCGCCCAGCAGCGGATCACGACCTCGCGGTCCTCGAAGTGGGCCTCGCGGAGGTCCAGCTCGCCGCCGCCCATCACGGCGAAGGCGTTGAAGGACCTGGGGACGGTCCAGCGGCCCTTGCGGCCGAAGCCGCCCCAGACCGCGATCGCCAGTTTGGAGGTGGCGACGCCGCCGATCCGGTCGCTCCAGCGCTGGGGCGATCCGGTGGGCGCGCCGGCCGGGGACGCCGGGGCGTCGCCGGTCACCGGCAGATCGCTGACGATCGGTTCCAGTTCGCCGTGGGTGCGGGCCTTGTAGGTCGCGTCGAGGCGTTCCTCGAACTCCTCCATGGTGAGCCGGCCCTCGGCCACCGCATCGCGGAGCCGTTCGGCGATCCGTTCGCGTTCGGTGTCGGAGGCCCGCATCTCAGGGAGTTCACTCATACGGGAAAGGATAGTCAGCCGGAAGTCAGGTGCCCGGGCGATCCGCGTACATCCTGGCGATGACGGCCTCGATGTCCGGTTCGCGGATCGACAGATCCATCACCGGGTACGCGGCCGCCACCTCGGCGACCAGCGGGGCGGCGGACGTTCCGGCGGGGAAGGCCAGCCACTGCCGGGGGCCCTCGACCCGCACCGTACGGGCGGAATCCAGTTCCAGCGGCGGCAGCTCGCGCTCCAGGTCGACGACGAGGATCCGCTCGCTGCCGCCGATGTCGTGGAGGCCGCCGAGCGGGCCGTCGTACATCAGCCTGCCGTGGTCGATGACCATCACCCGACTGCACAGTTGTTCGATGTCGGTGAGGTCGTGGGTGGTGAGCAGGACGGTGACGGCGCGTTCGGCGTTGAGGTCGCGGAGGAATTCCCGGACCTTCGCCTTGGAGACGACGTCGAGGCCGATGGTGGGCTCGTCGAGGTAGAGCACCTCGGGGTCGTGGAGCAGGGCCGCCGCGATGTCGCCGCGCATCCGCTGGCCGAGGGAGAGCTGGCGGACCGGTACGTCCAGCAGTTCACCGAGGTCGAGCAGTTCGACGCAGCGGTCGAGGTTCTCGCGGTAGCGCCGGTCGGGGATCCGGTACATCCGGTGGACCAGACGGTACGAGTCCCGGAGCGGCAGGTCCCACCAGAGGGTGGTCCGCTGGCCGAAGACGACCCCGATCCGGCGGGCCAGCCTGGCCCGTTCGCGGGAGGGGTCGATGCCGGCGACCCGGACCCGGCCGCCGCTGGGGGTGAGGATGCCGGTGAGCATCTTGATGGTGGTGGACTTCCCGGCGCCGTTGGGGCCGATATAGCCGACCATCTCGCCGCGCGGGACCCGGAAGGAGATCCCGTCCACGGCTTCGACCCGGTGTTTCTCCCGGCGCAGCGGTCCGGTTTTGCGGCGGACGTCGAAGAACTTCTCGACGTCGGTGAGTTCGATGACGGTATCGGTGCCGGGCGCGTCACCGGCCCGGGTCGCGGTGTCGGTCGTGGCCATGGTCAGCTCCCTGTGCTGCGGTAGGTACGGAGGCCCGCGCGCCACGCCAGTCCGGCCAGGGCGCAGCAGCCCGCCGCGACCAGCGGCGGGGCGAAGGCGAACCACTGCGGTACGCCGACCGGGTAGGGCCGCCCCATGATGTAGAGGCCGGGGAGCCAGCTGACGAAGGCGAGGGGGACGACGAAGGTCACCCCTCGGACCAGGTCCCGGGCGAAGACCGTGGGCGGGTACTGGACCATGGTGATCCCGCCGTAGGTGAAGGAGTTCTGGATCTCGGCGGCGTCCTGGGCCCAGAACTGGAACGCGGCCCCGGCCACGAAGAGCGCCCCGAAGATCGCCGCGCCGCTGAGCACGGCGACCGGCAGCAGCAGCGCCTTCAGCGGGGTCCAGGCCACGTCCACCGAGGCGAGTCCGTAGCCGAGGACGACCAGGCCCTGGGTGACCCGGCCGAGTCGGCGCAGGGCGAAGCGGTCGGCGGCGAGCTGGGCGAGTACGGGGACGGGGCGGACCAGGAAGCTGTCGAGGGTGCCGTCCCGCACCCGCCGTCCCAGCCGGTCGGTGGAGCCGAGGAGGAGGTCGGTGAGGCCGAAGCCGGTGGAGGCGATGCCGTAGAGGAGGGCGATCTCGCCGAGTGTGTAGCCGCCGAGCGTGTCGATGTGCGAGAACATCAGCATCACGGCGACGAAGTCGAAGACGCTGAAGGCGAAGCTGGTGACCAGGGCCATCGCGAAGGAGGCCCGGTAGGCCAGGGTGGAGCGGATCCACATGGCGGTGATCAGTCCGTACGCGCGCAGCCCGGCCAGCGGGCCCGAGGGGTCGTACGTATCCTCCGGCGGCGGCCCGGGGGCGGGCCTGGGCGCGGGGAGCGCCGGAACACCGGGGGTGCCGGGAGTGCCGGAAGTGCCGGAAGTGCCGTCAAGGTGTTCAGCCACCCTGGACCACCACCCGGCGGGTCGCCGCCGTCTGGAGCAGCCGTCCGGCCGTCAGCAGAACGATCGCCCACCCGGCCTGGAAGGCGTACGCCTCGATCAGTCCGGTGCCGGTCCTGACGCCGAGCAGGACGTCGGCGGGGATCTGGAGGTACGACGACCAGGGCAGCGCCCGGGCGATCTCACCGAGGACCCCGGGGAAGACGTTCAGCGGTAGCAGCATCCCGGAGAAGAACATCCCGGCCAGCGCGCTGAGCTGGGTGACCCCGGTACCGTCCAGCAGCCAGAACGCGGAGAGCGCGATCAGGTAGCGGAGGGCGAAGCTGACGATCAGGCCGAGGAGGACGGCGAGCAGGAACGCGGCCCAGGTCAGCGGCGACGACGGCAGGGCCAGGTCGAAGACGAGGGCGCCGATGGCGACCGGGACGACGCCCCGGCCGAGCAGATGGAAGCAGGCCCGGCCGAGGTCGGCGGCGAGCCAGAACGCCTGGAGGTCGGCGGGCCGGTAGAGGTCGACGGCGATGTCGCCGGTTCTGATCCGTTCGATCAGTTCGTTCTCGAAGCCTCCGCCCATCATGGCGCAGGCCGCCAGCAGCGCCTGGCCGAGCCAGACGTAGGTGAGGGCCTGTTCGATGCCGTAGCCGCCGAGCTGGGGCCGCTGGTCCCAGAGGGCGATATAGGTGTAGGCGATGATGAAACCGAAGACGGTGTTGGTGAAGACGCCCGCCACGGTCGCCATCCGATAGGCCGCGTACCGGCGGAATCCGCCGACCGCCACGACTCCGTACAGCCGCACCCGCGTTTCCCTCCCCTGTCGCGTCTCGTTGTGTCCGGTGGCGGCCTTCGCGGGCTGGGAACCGCGGCGCCGCGTCGTGCCGTTGCCGCCGGGTGCCGGGGGCTCCCGGATCGCCGGGCGCCGCGGGCGGCCCGGGGGCCGAAGCGCAGGAGCCTAGTACGGGCCCGTGTCCGGCGCGACCCGTTTTCCCCGGCTCTCATCCGTGCGGGTCCGGGGAACAGCAGACCGAAAAGTGCAGTATGTGCCTATGAGTGAGCAGCCACCGCAGCAGGGCTGGGACCCCCGGGACGCGACCGCGGCCGGGCCGGGGGGCGCGTCGGCGATGCCGCCGCCACCGCCGGACCCCGCTACGGACTCCGCCCGGGGCCCGGGTCCCGGGCCGGGCGGGCGGCGGCCGGGGCGGCGGCGGACCGGCTGGCGGCGGGTGGTCCCCACCTGGCGGGTGGCGCTGGCCGGGCTGGTGATCGTGGGGGCGCTGCTGGTGGCTGCCTTCGCCGCCGGGTACGCCCTGGTCCACATCCCGTCCGCGAACGCGACGGCCGTCGCCCAGTCGAACGTCTATCTCTACGAGGACGGCAGCAGGCTCGCCGTCGACGGCGAGGTCAACCGGGAGAACGTGCCGCTGGCGCAGATCCCGCTGACGGTCCGGCACGCGGTGCTCGCCGCCGAGGACCGGGACTTCTACTCGGAGCGGGCGGTCGACCCCAAGGCGATGGTCCGGGCCGCCTGGAACACCCTGACCGGCAAGGGGAAGCAGTCCGGTTCGACCATCACCCAGCAGTACGTGAAGAACTACTACCTCGGCCAGGAGCAGACCCTGTCGCGGAAGTGGAAGGAGTTCTTCATCGCGATCAAGCTGGGCCGGGAGCAGAGCAAGGACCAGATCCTGGCGGGGTATCTGAACACCAGTTACTTCGGCCGGAACGCGTACGGCGCGCAGGCCGCGGCGCAGGCGTACTACGGGACGGACGTCTCGAAGCTGACCACCGCCCAGGGCGCCTATCTGGCATCGCTGCTGAACGCGCCGACCGCGTTCGACGTCACCACCCACCCGGAGAACCGGGGCGCGGCGCTGGCCCGCTGGGACTACACCCTCGACGGCATGGTGAAGCAGGGCTGGCTCTCCCCGGCGGAGCGGGCGGTGACGGTCTTCCCCACCCCGCTGAGCGCCCGCCCGGCGACCGGTCTCTCGGGGCAGCGGGGGTATGTGGTGCAGGCGGTGGAGGAGTATCTGACGTCCCGGGGGATCGTGGACGAGCAGACCCTCGCGGCGGGCGGCTACCGGATCACCACGACGCTCCAGCGGTCGAAGCAGGACGCCTTCGTGAAGGCGGTGGCCGAGCAGGTGACGGCCCGGCTGGAGCCGGAGCGGCGGGCCGCCGACCGCAATGTCCGGGTGGGGGGCGCGGCGATCGACCCGGCGTCGGGGCGGGTGGTGGCGCTCTACGGCGGGGTCGACTACACCCGGCAGTACGTCAACAACGCCACCCGCAGGGACTACCAGGTGGGCTCCGCGTTCAAGCCGTTCGTGCTGACGGCCGCCGTGGAGCACCGGGCCACCACCCAGGACGGCCGCCCGATCACCCCGGGCACGGTCTACGACGGCGACGACCGGCGCCCGGTCCGGGGCTGGAGCGGGGGCCGGTACGCGCCCGAGAACGAGGACGGGATCTCGTACGGCCCGATCACCGTCGCGACGGCCACGGACCGGTCGGTGAACGCGGTCTACGCGCAGTTGGCGGTGGACGTGGGCCCGGCGGCGGTGAAGCGGACCGCGATCGCCCTCGGCCTGCCGCCCGGCACCCCCGATCTGTCGGCGTCGCCGTCGATCGCGCTGGGTCCGGCGACGGCGAGCGTGCTGGACATGGCGGAGGCGTACGCGACCCTCGCCAACCACGGGCGCCGGGGCGGCTACTCGATCGTGGCGAGCGTCAGCAAGGACGGTACGGCGGTGGGCCTGCCCGAGCGGCGGGAGCGGCGGGTGGTGAGCCGGGAGGCGGCCGATACGACGACGGCGGTGCTCCAGGGCGTGGTGGAGGGCGGTACGGGTACGGCGGCCCGGACCGCGGGCCGTCCGGCGGCCGGGAAGACGGGAACCGCCGAGGAGGACAAGGCGGCCTGGTTCGCCGGCTACACGCCCCAGTTGGCGACGGTGGTCGCGGTGATGGGCCAGGACCCGGAGACGGGGGTGCAGAAGCCGCTGTACGGGGCGATGGGGCTGCCGCGGGTCAACGGGGGCGGCGCGCCCGCGCGGGTCTGGGGCCAGTTCACCGGGGACGCGCTGGCGGAGACCGAGATCACCGATTTCGAACTGGTCGTGGAGGAGGGGACGTACGACGAGGGGCCCGCGTCGCCGGGGACGGAGTCGCCGGGCGGGCCGACGGGGCCGCCGCCGAGCACCGGTCCCCCGGACGAGGTGGTGCCCCTGCCGCCGGGGATCACCCTGCCGCCGCCGGTGACGGTGCCGTCCCTGCCGGTGGAGATCCTGCCGTCGGCGCCGCCGGTGATCGGGGACGTACCGCCGGGGGTGGGCGGAGGTCCGGTGGTCCTGCCGGACGTTCCGGCGGACGGGGTGTTCCGGGACGACGATCCCGGCAGCGGGGACGCAGGTCCCGGGCCCGAACCGAGTACGCGGGCCCGCCGCCCGTACTGACACGCCAGAACCGGGGAGCCGGTGCCGAGCCGGGCCGGGAGGGCAGAGGCGGGAAAGGGGCCGAGGCGGCGGGCCCCGGGGGAGGGCACGACGCCTCGGCGGCCTCGGGGGGGGGGCGGCTCAGTGGCCGGAGGTGGCCTTCAGGCCGACGACCGCGACCAGCAGCAGGGAGACGAAGAAGATCCGGGCCGCCGTCACCGGCTCGTTGAGGGCGACCATGCCGACGATCGCGGCACCGGCCGCGCCGATACCGACCCAGACGCCGTAGGCGGTGCCGATCGGCAGGGTTTTCGTGGCCTGGGCCAGCAGGATCATGCTGGCGACGATGCCCGCGCCGGTGAAGACGCTGGGCCAGAGCTTGGTGAAGCCCTCGGTGAACTTCATTCCGATCGACCAGCCGACTTCCAGCACACCGGCGATGATCAGCAGAACCCATGCCATGACGGCACCTCCGAGACGTTCGAACTTCGTATCCGGGGTGCGTCGTCTTTGCGGAAGTCCCGGTACGGCGCGTCTCGTCGGGATGATCCCCAGCTTAGCAAAGCAGGGGCAGAGCCCCCGGTGACCTTGGTCACCGGGGGCTTTTCGGCCATCCGGGCCCGCTGTTCCGAGGCGGTGGGGCGATGTCGGCGGGCTGTCGCCACGGGCCGACCCGGGCTATCGGCGGACCGGTCCCGGGGTCCAGACCGTGCCCCGGGCCTCGTACTCCAGCATGGACTCCAGCTTGGTGGCCGTGTCGGCGCCGAGCTCCCGGCGGGTCAGCCAGAGCGCGAGTTCCAGTCCGGAGGTGACACCGCCCGCCGTGACCAGATCGCCGTCGTCCACCACCCGGGCGTCCTTGAGGATTCCGCCCTGCCGCTCCAGGTCCGCCCGGGCGCCCCGGTGGGTGGTGCAGGGGCGGCCCCGGGTGAGTCCGGCGGCGGCGCAGAGGATCACCCCGGTACAGAGGGCGGCGATCGTGAGCCCGGGGCGGGCCGCGCGGGCCAGCGCCCGGGGCAGGGTGCCCCGGGCTGTCTCGGTCGCCACCCCGGGCCTGTCGGGCCGCCGGTAGCCGCCGCCGGGGACCACGAGGATGTCGGCCTCGTCGGGTTCCCAGGGGCCGACGCCCCGGATCCGGGTGCCGTACGCGCCGGTGACGGAGCCGGAGCCGGCCACGGCCGTGTAGCGGACCTCGACGGGGCGGTCGGTGAAGTACCCGGCGGCGGCGAAGACCTCGTACGGCGCGGCGAAGTCCAACTCCTCCACACCGTCGAACATGACGACCTGGACGCGCAGAGGGCCGGTCCCGGACCGGCCCGAAGCGGCGGCCGGGGCCGTACCGACGGTGGCGCCGAGCGCTCCGGCGGCGCCCAGGGCGGTCGAGGTACGGAGGGCGTCCCGGCGGTTCATGGGCGGCATACGGATCTCCTGTCCGGCGCGGTGTCGGTCTCCTCAGGAGTCGGACCCGGCGGGCGGGGAGTTCCCTACAGGTAGAGGCCGGTGCTGTCCTCGGAGCCCTGGAAGCGGTCGGCGGCGACGGCATGCAGGTCGCGCTCCCGCATCAGGACGTACGCCACACCCCTGACCTCGACCTCGGCCCGGTCCTCGGGGTCGTAGAGCACCCGGTCACCGATCTCCACGGTCCGCACGCTCTGACCGACGGCGACCACCTCGGCCCAGGAGAGCCGGCGGCCCACCGCCGCCGTCGCGGGGATCACGATCCCACCGGTGGAACGCCGCTCGCCCTCCGGGATGTCGGTCCGCACCAGCACCCGGTCGTGCAGCATCCGGATGGGGAGCTTGTCGTGCTGGGTGCCCGGGTCCCGGGTGGTGTTGGCGCTCACGCGTGCAACCTACCCGTACTCCCGGCGGAGGGTGGCCGCCGGGGCCCCGGGAGGCAGGGGTTCACCCCCGGGTCAGCCCCGGCTCCTGCGGGACGAGACGGCGAGCAGTCCGACCACCCCGACCACCACCAGGGCGACCGGGACGACCCGGTCGAGCCGGGCGGCGCCGTCCTCGGTGACGAACCGGGCCCGGATGTCGTCCACGGTGCGCTGCACCGCGTCCAGCGCCCGGCCTCTGACCTGGTCCACCTGCGACGCGACCTTGGCCTTGGCGTCACCGACGATGGTCTTGGGGTGTACCCGTACCCCGATCTCGTCCAGCGTCTCGGCCAGCCGGTCGCGCCGCTGGACGATGTCCGCCTCGATCTGCGCTGGGGTCCTCGCGTCCGACACCGCGCCGCCTCCGTGGTTGATTCCTGGTTCGTCCGGTTCCCGTACGGATCCGGTACCTCCTCGACAGTCTGTCAGCTCTGCCGCCGTCGCACCCCACGGCACCCCCATTACGCTCGACCGCGTACACCACGCACACCTTCCGAGGAGAGCCCGAAGAGCATGAGCGACCGTCTCAAGCCCGGTGACCTTGCCCCCGACTTCACCCTGCCCGACGCGGACGGCAAGCAGGTGTCCCTCGCGGACCACCGGGGCCGCAAGGTCATCGTCTACTTCTACCCGGCCGCCCTGACGCCCGGCTGCACCAAGCAGGCGTGCGACTTCACCGACAATCTCGACGTCCTGGCCGGGGCCGGTTACGACGTGATCGGCGTATCGCCGGACAAGCCGGAGAAGCTGGCCCGCTTCCGGGAGCAGGAGCACCTGAAGGTGACCCTGGTCGGCGACCCGGAGAAGGAGGTCCTGCGGGCGTACGGCGCGTTCGGCGAGAAGAAGCTGTACGGGAAGGTCGTGACCGGCGTCATCCGGTCCACGGTCGTCGTGGACGAGGAGGGCAAGGTCGAGCGGGCCCTCTACAACGTCCGGGCCACCGGCCATGTCGCCAAGATCATCAAGGATCTGGGGATCTGACCCGGAGCCCCTGCCGGGAGCGCCCGGGGGGATCGATCACGGGCCGATATCCGGCGGGGGCGGGACCCCGCAGCCAGTAGAGTGAGCGGCGACGGGGGCCCGTACCCCAGCTGGCTAGAGGGCGCCGGTTTAGGTCCGGTGTGTCGTGGGTTCGAGTCCCACCGGGCTCATGGTCGAACGCGAGGGCGCGGCTTCCTTTTCGAAGGGTGCCGCGCCCTCGGCGTACGGCCGGCTCAGCCGGCCAGCTCGCGGACGACGGGCACCAGGGCCCGGAACGCCTTGCCCCGGTGGCTGATGGCGTTCTTCTCCTCGGACGTCAGCTCGGCACAGGTCCGGTCCATGCCGTCGGGCTGGAGGATCGGGTCGTAGCCGAAGCCGTTGGTGCCCGCGGGGACATGGCGCAGGGTGCCGGTGAGCCGCCCCTCGACGACCCGCTCCGTACCGTCGGGCAGGGCGAGGGCGGCGGCGCAGAAGAAGTGCGCGCCGCGGTGCTCCGGGGCGATGTCGGAGAGCTGGGCCAGCAGCAGATTCAGATTGGCGAGATCGTCGCCGTGGGTCCCGGCCCAGCGGGCCGAGAAGATCCCGGGCGCGCCGCCGAGGACGTCGACACAGAGCCCGGAGTCGTCGGCGACGGCGGGCAGCCCGGTCGCCTTCGCCAGGGCGTGCGCCTTGAGCAGGGCGTTCTCGGCGAAGGTCACCCCGGTCTCCTTGACGTCCGGAACCTCCGGATAGGCGTCGGTACCGACGAGGGTGTGCGGGAGGTCGGCATCGGCGAGGATGGCCCTCAGCTCGACGATCTTCCCGGCGTTGCGGGTGGCGAGAACGATACGGCTCATCCCCCGATTATCGTCCCCCGCGGGGCCGCGCCCCCTCCCCCCTCGGGAAGGAGGCGCCCTCCGGGCAGGGATAGTGCCGCCCCTATGCCTTCGGCAATGAGGCCCCAGCGCCTCGGCCCTCCCGGGCACGGCCCCACTACCCGGGTCCCACCCGGCGACCGCGCGTTGCCGGCGGCCTGCGGACCGCCCGTGGCTGGTCGCGCAGTTCCGCCCCTATGCCTTCGGCATGGGGCCCCCAGCGCCTCGGCTCTCCCCGACCCCGCCCCTGAGAAGGGTCCCGGCCATGGAGGGCCCGCCTTGGGATAAGGGCGTTCAGGAGGGCAACCCAGGGGCGCGGGGACCTGCGCGAACGGCCACAGGCGGGCCGCGGACCGCGAGCGGGAATCAGCGGCTGGGCGCTGCCCGAGAGTGGAGGCCCCCGGAGGGGCTACGGCGTGCAGACCTTGCGGATTTCCTTGCTCGCGTCCTTCAGCGGGCCGATGTCCACCGTGTTCTCGTTGTTCTCGATCGCCTGGCGAATGTTGTCGATGCCCTTGTCGAGGTCCTTGACGGCCTTCTCCAGGTCGGCGTTGTCCGTCTTGTCGTCGAGGGTCTTGAGTTCCTTCTCGATGTCCTCAAGGGACTGCCGCGCCTCGGTCGGGTTGTCGGCGGCGTTGGAGACGGCGCTCTGGAGGTTGTCGAGGCTGCGGGTGATGGTCTCGGCGGTGTCGAGGCAGTCGAGGGCGGTGTCGACGGCGTCGCACCCGGTGACGACGGGCACGGTCAGCGCGGCTGCGGCGAGCGTGACGGCGATTCGGCGGCGCGCGGTCATGGCGGTTTCCTCCCCCGGGCGCACCGGGGCCCCTCCCCGGTGTCGGAAGGCGTACGACCGGTGGCGGTACGCCCGTGCCCCCGAAGACGCCGGGCCGGGCGGTGGGGGTTGCTCGCCGTCCGGCCCGGACGGCCGGACGGCCGAAACCGCCCGTACGGGTCTGGGGCGTGTCTGACAAATAGCGCTGTCCGCCCGGAGGGCGGGGCCCGCGGCGTCCGGTGCGTGCGAATTCGCGACGGCAGTGGGAGTCCCCCCGGCGAAGCCAGGGGGCGGCTTCCCCCGTACGGGACGTACTCGGGAAACCCCGGCAACGCCGGGGGCACCTCCCGTGCCCGTAGGGCACAGGGGGAGAGTGCGCGTACCGGGCGTCGCGGGCCAGGCGGGACTTTCCGGACACGCCCTGGGGCGTGCCTGACGGATCAGGCTGGATCAGCGAGCGGGGTCTGGCGCCGTGGATCGCAGGGCGGAGGAATGAGCCACTGCGGTGGGGGTACGCCCCCTGGGCTCCGCCCGGGAGGTGCCCCCACCCGCGCCGCCAGGCGCAGGGGGCCATGGGCGACTGACGACAACGCGGCGTGGGGGTACCTCCCGGGCCGCCGGGCCCAGGGGGAGCGGCGCCAGGGCACGCGAGCCCCAGCAAGATCCACAAGACACGCCCTAGGCGTCGGCGCCGGTCTCGTCGAGTGCGGCGCGCTGGAGGGCGGCCAGGTCGGCGCAGCCCCCGGCGGCCAGGTCGAGGAGGGCGTTGAGTTCCTTGCGGTCGAAGGGCTCGGCCTCGGCGGTGCCCTGGACCTCGACGAAGCGGCCGTCGCCGGTGCAGACGACGTTCATGTCGGTGTCGGCGCGGACGTCCTCCTCGTACCGGAGGTCGAGCAGGGGGACGCCGTCGACGATGCCGACGGAGACGGCGCCGACGGTGCCGGTCAGCGGCTGCCGTCCGGCCCGGATCAGCTTGCGACCCCGGGCCCAGGTGACGGCGTCGGCGAGGGCGACGTAGGCACCGGTGATCGCGGCGGTACGGGTTCCGCCGTCGGCCTGGAGGACGTCGCAGTCGAGGACGATGGTGTTCTCGCCGAGGGCCTTGGTGTCGACGACGGCGCGCAGGGAGCGGCCGATCAGCCGGCTGATCTCATGGGTTCGGCCGCCGATCCGGCCGCGGACGGACTCCCGGTCGCCGCGGGTGTTGGTGGCGCGCGGCAGCATCGAGTACTCGGCGGTCACCCACCCTTCGCCGCTGCCCTTGCGCCAGCGGGGTACGCCTTCGGTGAAGGAGGCGGTGCAGAGGACCTTGGTGTCGCCGAAGGAGACGAGGACGGAGCCCTCGGCGTGCTTGCTCCACCCGCGTTCGATGGTGACGGGACGGAGCTGTTCGGCGGTGCGGCCGTCGATGCGAGACATGACCCGAGCCTATCGGGAGCCGGGGACTGCTCCGTCCGGCGTACGGCTCCGGTCCCGGGCGCCGCCCGGCGTACGGTCCGGCGCGCTCCGGGCGTACGGCGCGGGGCGATCCGGGCGTACGGCGTACGGCCCCGGGCACTACCGGCGTTCGGCCCCTGACCCGCCCCGGGCGTCACCGGCGTACGGGCCCGGGTACCTGTGTACGGGCATGCGTACGGGCCCGCTCCGGCACGGCGGAGTGGGCCCGGGCGTGGTGACCGCGCAGGTCACATCATGTCTTCGATCTCCGCGGCGATCGGGTCCGCGTCCGTGCCGATGACGACCTGGATCGCGGTACCCATCTTGACGACACCATGGGCACCGGCGGCCTTCAGGCCGGCCTCGTCGACCTTGTCCGGGTCGACGACCTCGGTCCGGAGACGGGTGATGCAGCCCTCGACCTCTTCGATGTTGTCGACTCCGCCGAGCGCGGCGACGATCTTCTCAGCCTTCGTGGCCATGTCTTCTCCCTGGTGTTCCCCGGCGACCTCGACGAGTCGCTCGGCGCTGCGACGGCCCGCGATCGGCCGCTCGGTCACGGTAACGCACGGTTGGCCCAACTTCACGGGCGATGTGCCGCTTCGTAACCAATGATGACGATCACGGTCCGCGCGGCCGTACGGCAACTGGTCTACACCAGTCTGCCCGACCTGCCAAACCAGGCCCGTTCGAGCCGGGAGGAGTGCCGATGGCGTCCGAGAGTGTGGCGGCCCGGAGACGGTCCCCCTGGAGCGGATTCTTCCAGGGTCTCCAGAAGATGGGACGCAGCCTCCAGCTGCCCATCGCCGTCCTGCCCGCCGCGGGCATCATCAACCGGCTCGGCCAGCCCGATGTCTTCGGCGCCGAGGGGCTGGGCTGGAACGACGTCGCCAAGGTGATGGCGGGGGCGGGCGGGGCGCTGCTCGATCCCGAGCTGGGGCTGCCGCTGCTGTTCTGTGTGGGTGTCGCCATCGGGATGGCGAAGAAGGCGGACGGCTCCACGGCGCTCGCCGCCGTCGCGGGCTTCCTGGTCTACCGGGGCGTACTGCGCCAGTTCCCGATCGACTGCGCGCCCGGGTCGAAGGCGGCGGGCGGCGGCTGCGCCCATACGGACGGCACGTTCAGCCTCTTCCTGTACCAGAATCCGGGGGTCTTCGGCGGCATCGTGATGGGCCTGCTGGCCGCGTACTTCTGGCAGCGGTTCCACCGCACCAAGCTGGTGGACTGGCTGGGCTTCTTCAACGGCCGGCGGCTGGTGCCGATCATCATGGCCTTCGTGGCGATCGCGTTCGCGGCGCTCTGCCTCTGGATCTGGCCGCCGATCGGTACCGGTCTTGAGCACTTCAGCGACTGGCTGGTGGGGCTCGGGGCCTGGGGTTCGGGCATCTTCGGCGTCGCCAACCGGGCGCTGCTGGTGATCGGGCTGCACCAGTTCCTCAATGTGCCGATCTGGTTCCAGCTCGGGAGCTACACCAAGCCCGACGGTACGACGGTGCACGGCGATATCTCGATGTTCCTGGCGGGCGACCCGAACGCGGGCCAGTTCACCAGCGGCTTCTTCCCGATCATGATGTTCGCGCTGCCCGCGGCGGCGCTGGCGATCACCCATACCGCGTTCCCGCACCGCCGCAAGGAGGTCGGCGGGCTGATGCTCTCGGTGGCACTGACATCGCTGGTCACCGGGATCACCGAGCCGATCGAGTACTCGTTCCTCTTCGTGGCGCCGGTGCTGTACGCGATCCACGCCGTACTGACGGGTGTCTCGATGGCGGTGACCTGGGCGCTCGGCGTCCATGACGGCTTCAGCTTCTCGGCCGGGCTGATCGACTATGTGATCAACTGGAGTCTGGCGACCAAACCGTGGCTGATCATCCCGATCGGGCTCTGTTTCGCGGTGGTGTACTACGTGATCTTCCGGTTCGCCATCACGTTCTTCAAGCTGCCGACCCCGGGGCGGGAACCGGGGGACGTGGGCGAGCAGCAGGAGAAGGACAACATCAAATAGCCCGCGGCGAACGGCGCGCACCCCGTTCGCCCGGCCCCGGCCCCCGCCCCTCCGGCGGGGGCCGGGGCTTTTCCGGGTTCGGGCCGCCCTCGGGTCCGAATGCGGCCGGACCCCTCCCGACCTCGGGCCCAACCCCCAAGGCTGCCCGAATTGTTACCTATGTTCCACGCCACAATATTTGAAGGTTCCTTATCTATCCCCGACCCGCACACCCGTGCTACAACAGGTCTAAACCACTCAGTGGTGTAGACCAGAGGCACGCTCCTGGTCGGTCCCACTGGGACGGGTTTTCTGTCGTACCCCCGATTCCCCTCAAGGCGTCGTCGTCCCCCCTGCCATGCCGCCGGGCGCCGCCTTGCCCACTGGAGGATGCACATGTCCACGGCGAGTGACGCCCCCGCGGCGCAGAAGAAGAAGGGCGCGGGCGCGATGGCTGTCATGCAGCGCATCGGCCGCAGCCTGATGCTGCCGGTCGCGGTGCTGCCCGCAGCCGCGCTCCTGGTCCGCTTCGGCCAGCCCGACATGCTGGGACGCGAGTCGTTCCCGGAGCTGATACAGAAGATCGCCGGTTATATGTCGGCGGGCGGCAACGCCCTCCTCGACAACATGCCGCTGCTCTTCGCCGTCGGCATCGCGATCGGCTTCGCCAAGAAGTCCGACGGCTCGACCGCCCTCGCGGCCGTCACGGGCTATCTCGTCTTCAAGAACGTCCTGGCCCAGTTCACCGACAAGAACCTGCCCGAGGTCGCCAAGGTCGTCGACGGCAAGATCGTCATGACCGAAGCGCCGGTGGACGCCAAGGTCCTCGGCGGTGTGGTGATGGGCCTGGTGGTCGCCCTGCTCTACCAGCGGTTCTACCGGACCAAGCTGCCCGACTGGGCGGGCTTCTTCGGCGGCCGCCGACTGGTGCCGATCCTCTCCGCCTTCGCGGGTCTGATCATCGCGATCGTCTTCGGTCTGATCTGGCCGGTCCTCGGTACCGTGCTGCACAACTTCGGTGAGTGGCTGGTCGGCTCCGGCGCCGTGGGCGCGGGCATCTTCGGTGTCGCCAACCGGTCGCTGATCCCGATCGGCATGCACCACCTGCTGAACTCGTTCCCGTGGCTCCAGGCCGGTGAGTACGACGGCAAGAGCGGCGACATCGCGCGCTTCCTGGCGGGCGACCCCGAGGCGGGTCAGTTCATGACCGGCTTCTTCCCGATCATGATGTTCGCCCTCCCGGCGGCCTGTCTGGCGATCGTCCACTGCGCCCGCCCGGAGCGGCGCAAGGTGGTCGGCGGCATGATGTTCTCCCTCGCGCTGACCTCGTTCGTCACGGGTGTCACCGAGCCCATCGAGTTCACCTTCATGTTCATCGCCCCGGTGCTCTACGCGGTCCACGCGGTCCTCACCGGTGTCTCGATGGCCCTGACCTGGGCACTCGGCATGCGGGACGGATTCGGCTTCTCGGCCGGCGCGATCGACTACGTACTGAACTTCGGCATCGCGTCCAACCCCATCGGTCTGGCGCTGGTCGGAGTCGCCTTCGGCGCGCTCTACTACGTGGTCTTCCGGTTCGCGATCACCAAGTTCAACCTGCCGACGCCGGGCCGCGAGTCCGACGACGAGCTGGCGGAGCTGGAGAAGGCGGAGGCCGGGTCGAAGTAAGCCGCCGACCCCCGATCGACAGTACGGCCCCGGGCACTCGCCCGGGGCCGTACCGTTTTCCCGGGACCGGCCCGGGACCGTGAGAACCACCTCGTCCGGCGGGCCCGGCGGCTCCGCTCAGACCTCGTACACGGCCCCGGCCGCCGCCAGCTCGGCCGGACCGGGGAACATCTCCCGGGCGTCGGCCAGATTCCGCCCGGCGTCGGTCCACGGCGGGATGTGCGTCAGCAGCAGCCGTCCCACCCCGGCCCGTTGCGCCAGCTCACCGGCCTCCCGCCCGTTGAGATGGAGGCCCGGGATGTCCTCCTTGCCGTGGGTGAAGGACGCCTCGCAGAGAAAGAGGTCCGCGTCCGCCGCCAGTTCGTACAGCGGCTCGCAGACCCCGGTGTCACCGGAGTACGCCAGGGTCCGGCCGCCGTACTCCAGCCGGATCCCGTACGCCTCGACGGGATGCGCCACCCGCTCGACGCGGACGGCGAAGGGCCCGATGTCGAAGCTGCCGGACTTCAGGGTGTGGAAGTCGAAGACCTCGGCCATCGCGGAGGGCGTGGGCGTGTCCGCGTACGCGGTGATCAGCCGCTGCTCGGTGCCCTCGGGGCCGTAGACCGGGATCGCCGGGCAGCGCCCGCCGTCGTGCCGGTAGTAGCGGGCGACGAAATACCCGCACATATCGATGCAGTGGTCGGCGTGGAGATGACTGAGGAAGACCGCGTCGAGGTCGTACAGACCGATATGGCGCTGGAGCTCGCCGAGGGCGCCGTTGCCCATGTCGAGCAGCAGCCGGAAGCCGTCGGCCTCGACGAGGTAGCTCGAACAGGCCGATTCCGCGGACGGGAACGACCCCGAGCAGCCGACGACGGTGAGCTTCATGGAGCTGGGACCTCCGTTGACGGGGAGGGTGACGGGTGCTGGCCGGGCGCCCCCGTGCCCGAAGGCGCGGGGGTGAGGTCCGGGTCGTGCGGTCCGTCGAGCGTAAAGCGCAAAAGAGGTGGCCGCTCCTCCTGCGCCGGGCGTTGTGGGGGAACTCACCTGGGCTGTCACCGATTCGGACGGCACAAGGGCGCGCGTACGGGGCACGGGGCGCGTTTCGTAGCGGTGCGGGGCGCGTACGGCGGGGCCGCGCCGGGTACCAGGGCGCACGCCCCGGGCCGCCCGGGCTGCCCCGCCGGGTGCGGGGTCCCGGCGGCGTCGGTACGGTCGGTGCTGTGAACGAGTCGTGGTGGCCGTATCTGGCCGGTGGGGTGATTCTGCTCGCCCTGATCGTGGCGGTGGCCGATGCCAGGGGCCGGACCGGCCGCAAGGGCGCGCCGGGCCGCCCGGGCTCCCGGCGTCCGCCGGAGCGCCGCCCGCCGGGCCGGGCTCCGGTGCTGCGGGGCCGCCGCCTCCGCCCGGGCGACATCTGGTGGGCCGATGTGCCCTACGAGGACGGCCCGGGTTCGAAGGACCGCCCCTGCCTGGTCCTCCGGGTCGGCTCCGCCACGGCCCGCGTCGCCAAGATCACCAGCCGCCCCGATCCCCGGCCCGGGGTGATCCCCCTGCCTCCGGGCACGGTCGGCGACGCCCGGGGCCGCGCCAGCTATCTGGAGACGGACGAACTCCGCGACGTCCGCGTCTCCGCCTTCCGGCGGAAGGCGGGCACGCTCCCGCCGGAGCTGTGGGACCGGGTCCGGCACCTCACCGGATGAACCCGGGGAGCCGGCGGACGGTCCGCCGCCGTTCCACCGCGAACCACGCCGCCCGTCGCCGCCTACCTCGGACACCCTCCGGTGCCGAACCCCCGCGACACCGGTGCCCCCGGCGATTTCCGGATGTCGGACACCGGACACCGGGCGGGCGGACGGCGGGCGGTCCCGGGCGTCAGGCCCAGAGCTGGCCCTGGAGCGTCTCGATCGCCGCCTCCGTCGTCGGGGCCGTGTAGACGCCGGTGGAGAGGTACTTCCAGCCGCCGTCGGCGACCACGAAGACGATGTCGGCGCTCCGGCCCGCCTTGACGGCCTTCGTACCGACGCCGATCGCGGCGTGCAGCGCCGCGCCCGTGGAGATGCCCGCGAAGATGCCCTCCTGCTGGAGCAGGTCGCGGGTGCGGCGGACCGCGTCGGCCGAGCCGACGGAGAAGCGGG
This sequence comes from Streptomyces sp. NPDC006798, assembly GCF_040635975.1. NCBI lineage: Bacteria > Bacillati > Actinomycetota > Actinomycetes > Kitasatosporales > Streptomycetaceae > Streptomyces > Streptomyces sp. NPDC006798. The sequence continues at coordinate 131,926 of NZ_JBEYIS010000007.1, read as the reverse complement.
TGGTGAGGACGGAGGCGTCGTACAACTCGGGGACGAAGCCCTCGTCCAGGTTGCGCAGCCCGTAGACCAGGTCGTCGTAGCGGGGCTCGGCGGCCACGATCGAGACGCCCGGGACGTGTTCGCGCAGATAGCGGCCGACGCCCATCAGGGTGCCGGTGGTGCCCAGGCCCGCCACGAAGTGGGTGACGGACGGCAGGTCGGCCAGGATCTCCGGGCCGGTGGTGGCGTAGTGCGCGGCCGGGTTGGCGGCATTGCCGTACTGGTAGAGCATCACCCAGTCCGGGTGCCGCTCCGCCAGCTCCTTCGCCACGCGGACGGCGGTGTTGGAACCGCCGGCCGCCGGTGACGAGATGATCTCGGCTCCCCACATCGCGAGCAGTTCACGACGCTCCTGGCTGGTGTTCTCCGGCATGACGCAGACGATGCGGTAGCCCTTGAGGCGGGCCGCCATCGCCAGGGAGATGCCGGTATTGCCCGAGGTGGGTTCCAGGATCGTGCAGCCGGGGGTGAGCCGGCCGTCCTTCTCCGCCTGCTCGATCATGTGGAGCGCCGGGCGGTCCTTGATCGAGCCGGTGGGGTTGCGGTCCTCCAGTTTCGCCCAGATCCGGACGTCGTCGGAGGGGGACAGCCGGGCCAGCCGGACCAGCGGCGTATTGCCGACGGCCGCGAGCGGGGAGTCGTAACGCATCGTGGGTCAGCGCATTCCGCCGGCGACCGCCGGGAGGATGGTGACGCTGTCGCCGTCGGAGACCTTGGTGGCGATGCCGTCGATGAACCGGACGTCCTCGTCGTTGAGGTAGACGTTGACGAAGCGGCGCAGCTGGTCGCCGTTCTCCTTGTCCACGAGCCGGGCCTCGATGCCCGTGTGCCGGGTCTCCAGGTCGGCGAAGAGCTCGGCGACCGTCGCGCCGTCGGCCTGGACGGCCTTCTCGCCGCCGGTGTACGTACGGAGGATGGTCGGGATGCGGACCTCGATGGCCATGGGGTGGACTCCAGTCGACAGTCGAAGAGGCGGGGGCGCGGCTCGGCCCCCGCGCCGAGGGCGGTGGATCGGGTGATCCGGACGGGATCGTCCGGCGGTGCTCGGAACGCGGAACGGGCTCAGGGCACGGATCAGGACACGCTCAGGTACACATCGCGCTGGCGAGACGGCACAGGTCGACATGGAGCCGCGCGACGAGCAGTACGGCACCGCTCCGCGTCTTGTCGCTCATGTCGTGGAGAACCATGCGGTCATCGTAACGATTCCCGGTCCAGGGTTCGGAATAGCATCTCGTATGCCGGACGGAGAGTGCTCACCTGTCGGACGAACGGCTTCCTCCGGCCATCGGACGGCCTCTCGGAGGCACCGTGAACGGCCCTGCGGAAGCGCTGCGGACGGCCGCCGGACAGATGTCCGGCGACCGTCGCGCGGGTGCTACGGAAGCCCCGGCGGGAGGTAGGTGATGGTCGGCGCACCCGTCCTCGGGTGGACCGTCACCTCGGCCGTGACCTTGTACACCTCGGCCAGCAGTTCGGCCGTGAGGACCTCGGCGGGCGGCCCGGCGGCGACGATCCGGCCGTCGTGCAGGACATGGATCCGGTCACAGTAGTACGCGGCCAGATTGAGATCGTGCAGGGCGAGCAGGTTGGTGGTGCCCAACTCCCGGACCAGGCCCAGGATCTCCAGCTGGTACCGGATGTCGAGATGGTTCGTCGGCTCGTCGAGGACGAGCAGCGCCGGGTCCTGGAGCAGGGCGCGGGCGACCAGGGCGCGCTGCCGCTCGCCGCCGGAGAGGGACGGGAAGGACCGCCCGGCCAGTTCGGTGATGCCGAGCCGGTCCATGGCCTCGTCCGCCGCCCGGCCGTCGGCGGCGCTGTCGGGCTCCCAGAAGCGCTTGTGCGGGACCCGGCCCATCAGCACGATCTCGCGGACGGTGAGTTCGAACTCGGGCCGGTTCTCCTGGGGTACGGTCGCGACCCGCCGGGCCCGGTCCTTGGGGCCCATGGCGAGCAGGTCGGCGCCCTCGACGGTGATGGTTCCGGCGCCGGGGCGCAGGGTGCCGTAGACACAGCGCAGCAGGGTCGTCTTGCCGCTGCCGTTGGGGCCGACGAGGCCGGTGGTCTCGCCGGGGCGGAGGTCGAGGTCGGCGCCGTCGAGGAGGGTTCGGCCCTCGGGGGTGGTGTACGAGAGACCGCGGACCCGCAGTTCGGCGGCGGCGCGCGGCTCCGCCCCCTTCTCGATCGTGGCCGGGCTCTCGGTCGTGGTCGCCGTCAGGACCTCGGGCGGGTTCACGTCCGGCCTCCTTCCGCGCCGTCGACCGGGCGGCGGCGCATCAGCCACAGGAACAGCGGGCCGCCGATCAGCGCCGTCAGCACCCCGACCGGGATGTCCTGCGGCGCGGCTACGGTACGGGCCCCGAGGTCGGCGACGACCAGCGCGACCGCGCCGATCAGCGCGGCCACCGGCAGCAGGGCCCGGTGCGCGGCGCCGACCAGCAGCCGGGCCGCGTGCGGGACCATCAGACCGATGAAGCCGACCGCGCCGCTGGCCGCGACGAGGACCGAGGTGACCAGGGAGACCAGGACGAAGACGGCGGCCCGGAACCGGGCGACGTCCAGGCCGAGTACGGTCGCGCCCTCCTCCCCCACCAGCAGCAGGTCCAGCGGGCGGGCCAGGGCCAGCAGCAGCGGCAGCAGCAGGCCGACCACGGCGGCGGGCAGCCAGACCGTGTCCCAGCGGGCGCTGCCGAGCCCGCCGAGCGACCAGTACAGCGCCTCGCGGAAGTGCTCGGGGCGGGACGAGGCGACCAGGACGAGGGTGGTCAGCGCCGTAAAGACATAGCTGATGGTGACCCCGGCGAGGACCAGCCGGGTCCCGGTCATCGAGCCGCCGTGCCGGGCCAGTCCGTAGACCAGGACGAGGGCCGCGAAGGCACCGAGGAAGGCACCGGCGGGCAGGGCGACGGCGGTGGTCGCGCCGATGCCGAGGACCAGGACGACGACCGCCCCGGTGGACGCCCCGGAGGAGATCCCGAGCAGGAAGGGGTCGGCGAGCCGGTTGCGGACCAGGGCCTGGAGGACCGCGCCGACGACGCCGAGCCCGGCGCCGACGACGATGCCGAGCAGCACCCGCGGCAGCCGGACGTCCAGCACGATCGTGCGGAACGGGCCGGGCTCGGCGCCCGGCAGCAGCGCCGCGACGACCTCACCGGTCGGGATGCGTACGGAACCGAGGCCGAGGGCCGCGAGGACGGCGGCGGCCAGGGCCGCCAGCAGCCCGGCCGTGACGGCCCCGAACCGCAGCCGGGAGGGCGTGCCGGGGGTGCCCGGCGCGGTCCGTGCGGCGGCGGTCCCGGCGGGGGCTCCGGCGACCGCCGCGGCGCCCGTACGGAACGCCATCCGGCGCCCCGGCTCGTCACCGGCCTCCTCGGTACCCCCGGGCCTCCCGGCGTCCTTCGCAACGGCCCCGCCGGGCCCGGGACCGGTGCCGGGCCCGGGGCCCGGCACCGCCCGCCGGCCGTCCGTCGGGGTCGTCATCGGGTGAGCTGGGGGGCCAGCTTGGCGATCGCGTCCGGGGCGCGGACGCCCACGACCGCGTCCGAGAGCGGCAGTACGGCGAACTTCTTGTTCCTGATCGCCGGGACGTCCTTCAGCGCCGGGTCCTCCAGCAGCCGCCGCTTCTTCTGTTCGAGGCTGGTGGCGCCGTAGTCGTAGATCACGATCACCTCGGGCTTACGGGCCACGACCTGCTCCCAGGTCGCGTCGCCGAAGCTCTTGGGGATGTCGGCGAAGACGTTCCGGCCGCCCGCGCGGGCGATCAGCTCATTGCCGATGCCCTTGCCGCCGACGGTGAACGCGGTCTTGTCGCCGCTGTCGTAGACGAACACGGGCACCGGCTCGGAACTGCTCTTCTTCAGTCCCGCCTCGGTCTTCGCGACCGTCGCCCGGGAGGCGGCGATCCACTTCTCGGCCCGGTCGCGGACGCCGAAGGTCCGGCCGATCTCCTCGATCTCCCGGTAGACGTCGTCGAGGCTGGTCCGCTTCTCGGTGCAGTACTCCAGGTTGAGCCGGGAGTCGATACCGGACTTCTTCAGCTCGTCGCGGGTCCGGCCGTCCTTGGCCTCGAAGGCGCTGGCGTAGCCGCCGTAGACGAAGTCCGGGTCGGCGGCGAGGAGCTTCTCCTTGGAGGGGTACTCCTTCGCCAGTACCGGCACCGACTTGTACGCCGCCGCGTAGCGGGGCAGTACCTGGTCGTCCAGATAGGCGGTACCGACCAGGGACTTCTCCAGGCCCAGCTCCAGCATGATCTCGGTGACGTGCTGGTTCATGGTGACGGCCCGCTTCGGGGGCGCCTTGTAGGTGGTCTTCACACCGCAGTTGTCGACGGTGTAGGGGAATCCGGCGGCCGCGGCCCCCGGCTTGTCCGAGCCGGAACCGGAACCGGAGTCCGAACCGCCGCAGGCGGTCAGGACGATCGGGAGCAGTGCGGCGGCCGTACCGGCTATGAGGGTACGGCGACGGGCGGGACGGCGCCCCGACGCGGGTCGGGACATGTTTCGGGACATGCTGGCGGCCTCCTCCGGGGATTTCCGCGTCCCCTGGGTGGTGGAAGAGGGCGATGGGTCAGTTCCTGGCTGACAGCCGTGGCCAGGCACCCGAGGGCACGTGTCAACGACCGGTAAACAGTGGCGGGACCGCGCCGGATTCGCACCGGCTTCCTGGGTCCCACCGCCCCGTATGGAATTGAAGCTGCCGGGTCAGTATGCCCCGACGACCCGGACCTCTTCTTCCGTGATCTCTCCGTCGACGATCCGGAAGGACCGGAACTGGAACGGTCCGGCCGCGTCGGTGTCCGCCGTGGAGACCAGGACGTAGTGCGCGCCGGGCTCGTTGGCGTAGGTGATGTCGGTCCGGGAGGGGTACGCCTCGGTCGCGGTGTGCGAGTGGTAGACGATCACCGGCTCCTCGTCGTTGTCGTCCATCTCGCGGTAGAGCTTCAGCAGATCACCGGAGTCGAACTCGTAGAACGTGGGCGAGCGGGCCGCGTTGAGCATCGGGATGAATCGTTCCGGCCGGTCGCTGCCCTCGGGGCCCGCGACCACGCCGCACGCCTCGTCGGGGTGGTCGGCCCTGGCATGCGCGACGATCCGGTCGTAGAGGTCCTGGGTCAGGGTCAGCATGCGGATCAGGATAAGCGGGGGTCGTCCGGACGGCGGAAGGGCCGGTCCGTACCGTGCCGGGGTACGGACCGGCCCGTCTCGCGATTCGGACAGCCGGGCGGGGAGGCAGGCAGTTCCCCGCCCGCTGCCGTTCGGGGGCCCTGCCCTCGGAGGGCCGGGCGGCCGGTGACCGGTGCGGTCGGGCGGCCGGTGGAGCGGCGCGGTCGGCTCGGATGACCGGCGCTCGCGGTCAGCGCTTGGCGAAGGCCGCGCCCTCCGGGTTCTTGGACCGCAGGACGAGATACGAGACCAGCAGGACCAGGGCCCAGACCGGGGCCACGTACAACGAGATCCGGGCGTCCTTGTCGATCCCCATCAGCACGATCACCAGCCCGATGAAGGCCAGGGCGAACCAGCTGGTCCACGGGGCGCCGGGGGCCTTGAAGGAGGACTCGGCGACCTCGCCGCGGGCGACCTTGGCCCGGTAGCGGATATGGCTGACCAGGATCATGATCCAGGCCCACATACCGGAGATGGTGGCGAAGGAGACGATCTTGTGGAAGGCGTCGCCGGGCCACTGGTAGTTGATCCAGACGCCGATCAGCATCAGCCCGGCGGAGAAGGTGGTGCCGATCAGCGGGGTGCCGTGCTTGGTCAGCCGGGTGAAGACCTTGGGCCCCTGGCTGTTGAGCGCCAGGTCGCGGAGCATCCGGCCGGTGGAGTACATCCCGGAGTTGCAGGACGACAGGGCCGCGGTGAGCACCACGAAGTTGACGATGCCCGCACCGATCTGGAGGCCCATCTGGTCGAACGCGGCCACGAACGGCGAGACGCCCGGCTTGAAGTTGGTCCAGGAGACCACCGAGAGGATCATGATCAGGGCGCCGACGTAGAAGACGGCGATCCGCCACGGCACGGTGTTGATGGCCTTGGGGAGGTTCTTCTCCGGGTCCTTCGACTCTCCGGCGGTGACGCCGACCAGCTCGACCGCGAGGAAGGCGAACATCACGATCTGGAGGGTCATCAGCGTGCCGCCGAGGCCCTTGGGGAAGAAGCCGCCGTCGCTCCAGAGCAGGGAGAAGGAGGCGGTGTCACCGGCGTCGCTGAAGCCGAGGGTGATGATCCCGGCGCAGATCAGGATCATGCCGATGATGGCGGTCACCTTGATCATCGAGAACCAGAACTCCAGCTCGCCGAAGATCTTCACCGAGATCAGATTGGCGAGATAGAGCACGATCGTGAAGCCGAGCGCCGAGACCCACTGCGGGATGTCGAACCAGTACGTCATGTACTCGGCCGCCGCGGTGACCTCGGTCATCCCGGTGACGACCCAGAACAGCCAGTACGTCCAGCCGGTGGCGAAGCCCGCGAAGGGGCCCACGAACTCGCGCGCGTACTCCGAGAACGAACCCGATACCGGGCGGTACATCAGCAGTTCGCCGAGGGCCCGCATGATGAAGAAGATGACCACGCCCGCGATGGCGTAGGCGAGGATGAGGCTCGGCCCGGCCTTGGAGATGCCCTTGCCCGCCCCGAGGAAGAGACCGGTCCCGATGGCTCCGCCGATGGCGATCATCTGGATCTGCCGGGCCCCGAGTGCCCGGTGGTAGCCCTGGTCCTCGGCGGTGGCCGCCGGGGCTCCGGCCGGTCCGCCCGGCCCGTCCTTGCTGTCGTCGACCTGCACCGAGGTCATAAGCTGCTGCGCCCTTCTCTCCATGCCGATCCGCGTGCCCCGCCTTTCGGCGGGTAACCGCGGATCAGTTCCTGATCCCCCCGGATATGGATGGAGTGCCACCGGCGGTCCGCCGGCTCAAGCGCCTCCAGGGGCATGGGTGGTGCCCCTGGCGGTCGTGAAGATCTATCACGGTTGCGACAAAGATCGATCCGGCTTCTTGTGCCGTATCCCACATATAGAACCGGACAAAAGCCTCTCCGAGGGTCTAATCACCTCGGGGGCGTCACGCGATCGTTATTCGGATTTGAGCGTCCGTTGAGCGAACAACCGAACGGACGGACGGGAGCGGGCCGGAGGGCGCCCAGGCGGATGTTCGCGGCGGGGGAAGACCGGCCCCGGACGGTGCACGAAACCGGGCGGCCGCGACCGCAGGAGCCGGAACCGGAACCGGCCCGCCCGGCACGCTCAGCCGCCCGGCACGCTCAAGGCAGCAGCGTCTCGACCAGGGTCTCCTGAAGGACCCCCAGCCAGAGGTAGGCCATCACCATCGGCTTGCGCGGATCGTCGTCCGGCAGCCGGTAGAGGCCCGTCTCGCCCGCGTCGTCCTCGTCCGAGACCTCCAGCCGGGTGCCGATGGTCAGCCGCAGATCGTTGAGGGCGCCCAGCCAGTAGCGGCACTGGTCGTGGGGCAGTTTCAGTACGGCGGCGGAATCGCCGCCCGGCTCCAGCCCGTCCAGGGCCCGGACGACGGCGAGCGCGTTGGCCCGCTTGCCCGCGCGCAGATCGTTCTCGGTGTAGCGGCGGAACTCGGAGGAGGCCGCGCGGATCTCCTCCTCGGTCATCCCGGGGCCCGGTTCGCCGGGCGGGCGGGGCGCCGGGGTGGGACCCCGGTAGGCGTCGGGGAAGAGCCGGGCCAGCGCCGGGTCGGACGGCGGCTCCGTCGGCCCCTCCGCGAACAGCGCGGCCAGCGGGTCCTCGCCCTCGACCGGCTCGTCGCCGGGCCCGATCAGCTCCAGCAGCTGGATCGCCAGGGACCGCAGGATGGAGATCTCCACGTCGTCGAGCGCGACGGCGGCCCCGCCTCCGGGCAGCGGCTCGAAGTGTCCCGGCATCAGCCGCGGTCCTGGGTGAGGGTCGCCCAGAGGCCGTATCCGTGCATCGCCTGCACGTCGCGCTCCATCTCCTCGCGGCTGCCGCTGGAGACCACTGCGCGTCCCTTGTGATGGACGTCGAGCATCAGCTTGCGGGCCTTGTCCTTGGAGTAGCCGAAATACGCCTGGAAGACGTAGGTGACATAGCTCATCAGATTCACGGGGTCGTTGTGGACGAGCGTCACCCACGGCACGTCGGGTTCGGGAACGACGGAACTCTGCTCCGCCGACTCGGGGCGCGTGATCTCAGTGGGAGCGACACTCACCCGATCCATGCTGCCACCCGGGGCGCCGGGGCGCATAAACGGCTCCCCATTTCGTCAGAGTGACGAAATGTGGGGTAGCATCTGGCCATGGCTGGATCGCCCGGTTCCCACGGGCGTTCGACGGCGCGCCCCGCCCCGGGCGGGGAACGGCGCAGAAAGCGTGAGGTCGACTCTCGTGAACACCGCTGACCTGGGGCTCCCGGTCGATGTACCCTCCACGGCCCTCTTCACCGATCAGTACGAGTTCACCATGCTCCAGGCGGCGCTGCGGGCGGGCACGGCCCACCGCAGGTCCGTCTTCGAGGTCTTCACCCGGCGGCTCCCCGAGGGGCGGCGGTACGGGGTCGTCGCGGGCACGGGACGGGTCCTGGACGCGGTGGCCAACTTCCGGTTCGACCCGGACGTACTGGCCTTCCTGCGGGAGCGGGAGATCGTGGACGCGGCGACCCTGGAGTGGCTGGCCTCGTACCGCTTCAGCGGTGACATCCGGGGCTATCCGGAGGGCGAGGTCTACTTCCCGGGCTCGCCGGTCCTGCGGGTCGAGGGCAGCTTCGCGGAGTGCGTGCTGCTGGAGACCGTGATCCTCTCGATCCTCAACCACGACTCGGCGATCGCCGCGGCCGCGTCCCGGATGGCCACGGCCGCGGGCGGCCGGCGGCTGATCGAGATGGGCGCGCGCCGGACCCACGAGCTGGCCGCGGTGGCCGCGTCCCGGGCGGCGTACGTCGGCGGCTTCGACTCCACCTCGGATCTGGCGGCCGGGTTCCGGTACGGCATCCCGACCGTCGGCACCAGCGCCCATGCCTTCACCCTGCTCCACGACAGCGAGCGGGACGCCTTCCGGGCGCAGGTCGACTCGCTGGGCCGGGGGACGACGCTGCTGGTCGACACGTACGACGTGGCGGAGGCGGTCCGGACGGCGGTGGAGATCGCCGGGCCCGAGCTGGGGGCGGTCCGGATCGACTCCGGGGACCTGCTGCTGGTGGCCCACCGGGTCCGGCAGCAGCTCGACGAGCTGGGCGCCCGCCACACCAGGATCACGGTCACCTCCGATCTGGACGAGTACGCCATCGCGTCGCTGGCGGCGGCCCCGGTGGACGGGTACGGCGTGGGCACCCAGCTGGTCACCGGCAGCGGTCACCCCACCTGCTCGATGGTCTACAAGCTGGTCGCCAGGGCCCGGGGCGAGGCCCCGGACGCGCCGCTGGAGCCGGTGGCGAAGAAGTCCGTGGGCGGCAAGGCGTCGATCGGCGGCCGGAAGTGGGCGGCCCGGCGGCCGGACGCGGAGGGCACGGCGGAGGCGGAGGTCGTGGGCACCGGACCCGTACCGGAGGAGCTGGTCCCGCACCGGCTCCAGATCGAGCTGGTCCGGGGCGGCGAGATCGTGGCCCGGGAGCCGCTGGACGTGGCGCGCGAGCGGCACCGGGCCGCCCGGGGCGCGCTGCCGCTCTCCGCGACGCAGCTGTCGCGGGGCGAGCCGGTGCTGCCGACGGAGTACGTCTGAAGGGACGGGGGCGGCCCCGGCGGGGCGTCCGCGTGAAAGGCGGGGCCCGGGTGGTGTGAGGGCCCGCCGTGCGGGGACGCTCCAGGAAAAGGGGCCCTCGCGGGCGGCTTACCGGGCGGAGTCCGGGGTACGGAACCCCGGGCCGGGCCCGTGCGGCGGCCCCGCCCGGACCCGTTGCGACCACCCTCGCGGTGCGATTGCCGTACCGCTACCGAAACCTTTCTCCACTCCGGCCCCGACCGCCCTCCCGGTCTTTCCTGTTCCCCGCCCACCCCGAGAATCCGTGAATCTCCCCGAATCTCCCCGATCTCCCCGAAGGACACCCGCCATGCACCGCGCGCTGATCGTCGTCGATGTCCAGAACGATTTCTGCGAGGGCGGCAGCCTCGCGGTGGCGGGGGGTGCCGGGGTCGCGGCCGCGATCACCGATCTGATCGGTGAGAGCAGCCCGGCGTACCGCCATGTGGTGGCCACCCGGGACCACCACATCGATCCGGGCGACCACTTCTCCGACCACCCCGACTACGAGACCTCGTGGCCGGTGCACTGCGTCGCGGGCACGGAGGGCGCGGGCTTCCATCCGAACTTCGCCCCGGCCGTGGCGTCCGGCGCGATCGACGCCGTCTTCGACAAGGGCGCGTACGCGGCGGCGTACAGCGGCTTCGAGGGCACGGACGAGAACGGCACCGGTCTCGCCGCGTGGCTGCGGGCACAGGGTGTCACGGAGGTGGACGTGGTGGGGATCGCCACCGACCACTGCGTCCGGGCGACCGCCCTGGACGCGGCCCGGGAGGGGTTCACCACCCGGGTCCTGCTCGATCTGACGGCGGGGGTCTCCGAGGAGCGGACGGCATGGGTGCTGCCGGAGCTGCGGGAGGCGGGCGTGGAGCTGACCGGGGAGCCGGTGGTCTGACGAACCCGGGGCCCGGCCCGCCGGGGCCGCGGATCCGTTCGCGCGTACGGCCGTACGGGGTCGGCGCCCGGCCGTACCTCAGGCCCAGCGGCCCCGCAGCGGGGTCCGGAAGGGGTGCCAGAGGGCGGAGACGGGTGCCTCGTGCGGCCGCCAGAGCAGTCCGTCGGGGTGGTGCAGTACGGCCGTGATCTCGTCCGGTGTCGGCGGCTCCGCGTTCCCCCGCAGATAGACGGCGCGCAGCCCCAGATTCCGCAGCCTGGTCAGGGCGCGGGCCCGGTTCGCGGCATGGACCAGGAAGCGGGCGGCGCTGCCGTCGTCCAGCGGGCTGGGCAGGCTGAGCGCGACGACGACGCTGCCGTTCGGGAGTCTGCTGAAACCTCCGCCGGGCATGGTGTACCACTCCCCCGTGGGTGTGTGGGCCCGGGGTCCGCCGGTCGGTGCGGGACCCGGGTGTCAATAAGAGGCGGTCACCACGCACCTAAACACGATCGGCCGTCGCCCGCTAGAGGGCGACGGCCGATCATGCTTTGACCTGCGATAACGCTATTTACTTGGTCGACGGACCAACCTTGACGGTGATCGTTTCACCGCTTCTCGGCTCCTTGAGGATCGAGATCTTGGTGTTGGTGTCAGTTACCTTCACGCTGCCGGTCGGGTTCTCGGCGTACCAGTAGACGCCCTTGCGGTCGTCGAAGACGCTCTTGCCGGGCCGGGCCGGGATCGTCGTCGGCACGCCGTTCTTGTGCAGCGTGACCGCGTCGTACGGCCGGGTCGAGAAGGTCGAGTCGAAGGTCTGGATCCGGTTGCGCATCACCGTACCGTCGGACCACTTCAGCGGCTCGGGATTCGCGTCGATCGGCAGGATCTGCCCACTTCCGGGGTGCACCCCGGTGTTGTTGTCCCGCTGGAAGGTGTCCCAGTACCAGATCATCAGCCCGTTCTGGTACGGGAAGTGCTCGACCCAGCGGTTCAGCGGCGCGGGGAAGCCGAAGTTGTACGGGCCGACCTTCAGACCGTGGTCGTACGAGACGTACTGCCGGTTCTCCGCCAGGTAGTACTGCTCGTAGTCCTTGGTGAAGGAGTCGCCGATCCGGCTGAAGCCGGCCTTGGTCCAGCCCGCGTCGTCGGTCTCGGCGCCGTCGGTGAAGAGCGGCGCGCCGTCGGCCGTGACGGTGATCCTGTCGGCGGTGAAGCCCTTCTCGGCGGTGGCGCTGTCGGTCCGGTACTGGAACCGGAGGTCGATCTTCTTGCCCGCGTAGGCGTCCAGCGGGTAGACCAGCGCGCGGTGCGCCCCGGAGCGGCCGGTGAGCGCCGGGCGGTCGCCCGCGTCCCGGGTGATGGGCCGGCCGTCGGCGGTGCCGTCGACGGCGTTCCAGGTGACCCCGCCGTCGGCGGAGACCTCGGTGTAGAGGTAGTCGTACCCGGCCTCGATCTGCCACCAGGCCGACAGGCTCAGGGACGCCGACGACTTGCCGGTGAGGTCGACCTTGCGGGTCAGGGTGTTGCGCAGGTCGTCACCCATGTCGCTCCACCACTGGCGGCTGCCCTCGGCGGGCGGGACGACCGGGGTGGTGCCGGGCTTCTTCGGCAGTTCGACGATCAGCGCCTGGGGCCGCCTGGTGTTGTAGGCGGAGACCCCGAGGGTGTGGACGGAGTCGGTGGCCGCCCGCGCCTTGGTGTAGTTGAGCCAGCCGAGCTGGAGCTTGTCCCAGGCGGTCATGTCGCCGGGGAGGTCGCCGATGGCCTCCTTGCCGCGGCCGAGCCACGAGCCGGAGGACATCAGGCTCCAGAAGCCGGTGGAGTTCTCGCCCCGGCCGGAGTAGTCGTAGAGGTCCGGCAGACCGAGGTCGTGGCCGTACTCGTGGGCGAAGACGCCGAGTCCGCCGTTCTCGGGCTGGACCGTGTAGTCGCCGACCCAGATCCCGGTGGTGCCGATCTGGGTGCCGCCCGCCCGGTTGTTCGCGGGGCCGGTCCGGCCGTTGTCGTCGCCGTAGGCGTACCAGCGGTGCGCCCAGATGGCGTTGGCGCCCTGGGCGCCGCCGCCCGCCGACTCGTCCTCGCCCGCGTGGACGAACTGGAAGTGGTCGATATAGCCGTCGGACTCGTTGAAGTTGCCGTCGTTGTCGAAGTCGTAGCGGTCCCAGACGTCGTACTGCTTGAGGTCCGCGGTGATCTGCTCGTCGGTACGGCCCTGCGCCTTCTGGTCGGCGACCCAGGCGTTGACGCCGTCGCGGACCGCGTCCCAGACGCTCTTGCAGGTGCTCTCGCCGCACCAGTTGGAGCCGTAGCGGGCCTCGTTCCACTCGACCTTGACCCAGTCGGAGACCGTGCCGTCGACGGAGTAGCGGCCCGAGGACGCCTTCTCGAAGTAGGTCTTCACGGACTGCTTGGTCCGGCCCTGGGCGTCCTTGCCGGTACCGAAGTACAGGTCCTGGAAGTGGGCGCGGTTGTAGTCCGCCTTCCAGTCGGTGGCGTTGTCCTTCGTCCGGTCCGGCTGCTTGATCTTGTTGTGCAGGGGACCGGGCGTCCCGCCGTACTTCGTCACCGGCGGCTGGGGGCCGTCGGGCCCGTCCGGGTCGTGCGTCGTGGTGTCGTCGATCCTGTCGCCGAACTCCAGCAGGATCGTGAAGATCTTGTCGGTCTTCTCCCGGCCCAGCTCGACGTACTTGCCCTTGTCGAGCTTGACGACCTTGGAGGCGCCCCGCCGTTCCACGGTGGACTCGCCGCTGATGACCTGCTCCAGCGCCGTCGCGCGCTGCTGGGCCTGCTGCTTGCTGAACGGCCCGTCGAGATCGTGGTCGACATGGTCCGGGCCGGGCGCCGGGTCGTGCCGCTGGACGGGAGCCGCGGCCTCCGACCGGGATCCCCGGTCCTCCGCCCGGGCCGTGCCGTACGCCGACGCGGTGGCGGCGGTCGCCGCGAGCGCGACGACGACCGCGGACATTCTGAGGGACCGTCCGCGGCCGTTTCTGGTGGTGGTCACGTGAGCCAAATCCTCCTCCGCGCCCCGGTGCCGCGGATCTGGAAAAGGGGGGTGGTGGGACCGTCCGGGCGGGGGTCGCGTCTCAAGTGACCGCATTCGACCGTACGTACGGAAGAAAAACCAGTCCTTGACTCGGACATCTCAACTGCCCTATGCGGATGCCGATTTCCGATATTCGGACGGCGACTATCGGCCAGGAGGCCGGTCACGGTACGGCGGACCTACGGTCCGGATGGCACGGGAGCGCCGGTCAGGACGGTTCACGACCGGGGTCCCGGGTCGCTTTCAGGCCAGCGGTGCCGGGGCTATCGGACGGTCGCCGCCGGGTACGCCGGTGTACGAACCGATGAGGTTTGGCCACCGGGGGTGCGCGGGTACGGAGTTCTCGGCCGTGAGCGCGCCGGATCGGGACGCGGGCGTACGGCGGCCGGGGCCGCGGCGGCCGGGCGCGACGCGTACGGAACCGTAAGCGGAACCGTCGTACGCGGACATCCGGCGGCCGGCGTCGAGGCTCCGGACCCCCGGCGCGGGAGCGGGTTCGCGGGCGGGTTCGGGGAGTGCGAGGCCACCCGCGGCGGCCGTACGGACGGCACCTGCACCACGACGGCGGCAAGTCAAGGGGTATGAACCCGTGCGCCCCCTATGCACCGGCGGCGGGGGTGGAGCGACGCTTACCGCCGTTACCCGGAGGGCATCCAGCACCGTAGAGTCTCTTGACAGAGCGACCGTGTCGAGCGACACCCCCCGGCCTGTTCTTCCTTCTGTCGTGAGGACGGATACCGTCATGCCGCGTCCGACTGCCGCACAGCTCGCCTCCGGTTCGGCCACCGTCGTCTTCTCGGCGCTCGCCCTGCTCCTCTTCACCCGTACCTCGCACGCCCTGGGCGTCGCCGCGATCGGGGTGGTCTCGATGGCCCTCGGACTGCTGGTGGCCACGGCCCTGCCGATGAGCCGGGCGATCCGGGCGGCCCGGGCGAGCCGTACCGCCGCCGCCGTGACCACCGCGTACCCGACCGCCCGGCCCCGGGCGCATGCCGGGGCCGGGGCGGACTCCGGCCTCAGGTAGCCCCGCCGGGGCCGGCCCCCGGTCCGGGGGTCGTCCCCTCCGGGACGGTGACCACCAGGGTCTTGGCCGCCTTGTCGTGCAGGCCCTGCCGATAGGGCTTGTCGGCCACGATCGTGATGATGATGACCAGCCACCAGACGCAGAAGCAGCAGATCAACGCGGGCGCCCACAGCACGGCGGCCCGGGTCAGCGCCGCGCCGGTGTTCGGTGTGCTGCCGTCGTTGAGCATGGCGACCCGCAGCCGCAGCAGCCGTTTGCCGACGGTCTGGCCGTTCCGCTTCACCATCAGGGTGTCGTAGGCGACATAGGCGACGAGGGAGATCAGCGACCAGAGCCACTGGCGGCCGGTGTTGAGGTCGCTGGTGATGTCGTCCCAGTCGTCACCGCCGCCCGAGGTGTCCCAGCCGCCCGCGAGCAGCGAGATCAGGAAGAGCGGGATGAAGACGATCAGCGCGTCGATCACCCGGGCGGCGAGTCGGCGCCCGAAGTCGGCGAGCGGCGGCATGCCCGCGAGGGGATCGGGGGTCCCTCCGTACGGGCCGCCGCCGTAGGGACCGCCGCCGTACGGGGGCGGCGGAGTTCCGCCCGCGCCGCCGTAGGGGCCCGAACCGCCGTACGGACCGCCGCCCTGGCCTGGACCGTACGGCGAACCGGGCGGTGGGCCCTGCGGTGGCGGGGGCGGGGACTGACCCGGTGGCGGGCCGCCGGGGGGCGGGGGCGGTGGTTCGGCACCCCCGCCCGGGCCCGGGGGCGGCTTGCGGAACGGATCGTTCTCGGGCGGGCCGTCGTGCCCGTCGCCGCCCGGTCCGGCGGGCGGTGGCTGATCGTTGCTCATGACGGCAGTGCAACCCGGGGCCGGGATCCCCGCAAAAGGACGCACGCCGTTCGGGGGACGCCCGGCCGCCGGGCGGGGTTCAGCGGCTCAGGTGTCCGGGCCCGCCGGGCCGCCGCCGGGGTCGGCCGGGGTCAGCCCTGGACGAAGGTCCGGGCCGCCTTGTCGTGCCAGCACTGCCGCCAGGGCCGGTCGACCAGGCACCACAGCACGTTCACCACACCGAGGACGATCAGCCCGAGCCCGCCGTAGACCAGCCAGCGGCGCAGGGCGGCACCGAAGGTCGGCGGCTCGTGCGACTCGATGTCCACCACCGAGACCCCGCAGAGCTTCTTGCCGAGGGTCCGCCCCCACTTCGCGGTCGGCAGCGCCTCGTAGAGCGCGCCGAGCACCAGCAGCGCCGCGAGCACGATCCCGAGCTGGGCGCCGGTGGTGCCGTCGAGCAGCCAGACCGTGACGGTCTCGCCGGACAGCTTGGCCGCCTCGATCTTGCCGTCGATGTGGTCGATCGCGGCCGTCACGAAGGGGATGGCGACGGCGCCCGCCATCGCCCCCAGCACCACGGTGTCGATCAGCCGGGCGACCAGCCGCCGCCCGAGCCCGGCGGGCCGCGCGGCGGCCTGCGCCCGGACGACGGCGAGGAACGGATCCTCCACCGGCGGCTTCCACGGGATGACGGGCCCGTCACCCCCGACGGCCGCCTGCGGCTGGGCGTGAATCTGCGGCTGGGGCTGCGGGGTCGGCTGGGGCGGAGGTGCCTGCTGCGGGGCGGGCCGCTGCGACTGGGGTTGCGGCTGGGGCCAGGGAGTGACGGGCGCCGGAGCGACCGGTGCCGGTGCCGGTGCCGCGTACGTCTGCTCGGATACGACGGCCCGGGGCTCGGGCTGCCGGGGTACGGGCGCGGGCGCCGGTGCGGGCTCCTCGGCCGCGGGCAGCGGCGACGGCGCGACGGCGGTCCGCTCCGGCGGCCGTACGGCCCGGATGGTGACCGTGCCGTCGGTCACGGGCTCGGCCGGAACGGGCCGCTCGCTCCCGTCTCCGCCCCCGACGGCGGGCGCCGCGGGCTGCGCCGGTACGCGCCCCTCGGCTCCCGAACCACCCCAGGCGACCCGGTCCGCGTCGCCCCCGAAGCCGCCCTGCCGCGCGGAGTCCGCCTGCCACACACTCGCGGGCTCGGGCCGGACCGCCGCCTCCTCCTCGGGCTCCTCGTCCAGAAACACGGGCCCGGTCTCCTCGACGGCGGGCACGGCCGAAGCGGTGGGAGCGGGCAGCGGGGCGGGCTCGGCGGCGGGCGCGTCACCCGCGTCCCGGGGCGCGGGCCGACTCGTACCCGGCACCCAGGACGCGCCGTTCCAGTACCGGACGTAACTGGGAATCGACGGATCGGGGTAGTAGCCCGGCGCGGGACTGCCGTCGCCGCCGTGCGGGGTGGGGGCGCTCATCACCGTGGTCCCGTATCTCCTCGCGAGCCTGGTCTCAACCCTCCACATCTATCAGACGCTTGGCCTCACCCGGGCGTCTCCCACGGTAACGACCCCGAACCGGTGTGTCGGAGAAGGGCCCGCGCACCACTGGTTTCACCGCTTCGGAGGACCCGGTGGGACACCCCGGCCCACGACCACCGGGCCCGCGTCGGCGGGGATGTTGTCGGCGAGGAGCCGGAACGCCGCGTCGGGGGAGTCGGTCTCGCCCAGTCCGTCGCGGTCCGGAAGTCCGCGTACGAGGAAGCGGCCGTCGGCGCGGTGGTAGACGGTTCCGCCGACCAGGGTGTACGGCGACTCGGTGCTGAGGCTGAAGAACAGCACCCCGTGGCCGACTCCGGCGAACAGCCGCGCAACCGTGGATCGGCGTATGCGGCTCGCACCACTTCGAGTCGGACCAGGTCGGCCGATACCGCTTCGGTCAGCAGATACTCCCAGCTCGCCGCCACGATCCCGGCGGCGGTGCGAGCGCTGTCGTCGTCCGTCATGGATCTCCCCCGGTCCGGCCGCCGTCACGGGTGATCCTCCTACGGGCCCGGCGCGAGGGTGTGGACGGGGTCCCGGCACGGTCGTCGGGGCCGGTCCGGAGATTGGAGAAAAAAACTTCGGGAAGTCGCGTAATGAACGGGCGTGGGGCCGCTCTCACCGGTGTGGGCCCGACGAGGGGCCCTTGGTGACGAGGAGAGAAGGCCCCCATGCACTCCGTGGTGGAACGCGAACTCGAACTCCGGCTGGTGTTGTCGCCGGAGCGGAGCATCCCGGTGCCCGCGCGGCTGACGTACCGGACCGACGACCCCTATGCCGTACACATCACCTTCCACATCGGCTCGGACGCCCCGGTCAAGTGGACCTTCGCGCGGGAGCTGCTGGTGGAGGGGGTGTTCCGGCCGTGCGGGCACGGGGACGTCCGGATCTGGCCGACCAAGGTCGACGGGCGGAACGTGGTGCTGATGGCACTCAGCTCGCCCGACGGGGACGCCCTGCTGGAAGCGCCGTCGGCGGTGGTGTCGGCGTGGCTGGAACGGACGTTGCGAGTGGTCCCGCCGGGGGCCGAGGCCGGAAATCTGGATATCGACGACGGGATCGCCGGGCTGCTGGCGCACCACGCGGCCGACGGCGGCTGGGGCGGCGGACCGCAGGCGGACGCGGAGGACGGGGATGCGTGACGGGCGCGCCCCCTGTCCGGCGGGCGGGGCACCACGGGCGCCCCGCCCCGACCGGAGACGGTCCGGTGCCGGGCGGAAGTCAGGCCGGGTCGGCGGCCGTGCCGGGCGGGGTGAGGAACTCCAGCGCGTGGCCGTCCGGGTCGTCGAGGTAGAAGCCCCGGCTGCCGTTGAGGAGGTACGTCCGGCCCGGCTCCAGGTGCCTGGGGTCGGCCCAGTACGGCAGGCCGCGTTCGACGACCTTGCCGAGGATGGTGTCGAAGAGGGCGTCGGGGACCTGGAACGCCAGATGCTGGGAGACGATCTCCCCCTCCACGTCGAGATAGTCGAGGGTGAGTCCGTCCTCCAGGGTGAGGGCGGCGAAGGGGCCGTTCTTCCAGGGCTCCGGCGACTCGATGAGTTCGGCGAGGAAGTTCGCGCCCCGGAAGCGGTCGTGGCTCCGGACGATGGTGTGGTCCAGTCGGGCGGACATGGCTGCTCCTACCTCGGGTTCAACGGCTTCGGATGGCGGGCTGTGCTCCGTCGTGGACGTCCCGGCGACCTCTCCACCGTAGGAGCGCCGGCCCCGCCCGGACCATCGGGCCTTCGCCCTAGGGCGGCGGTCCGGGACCCGGGCGCGGAGTGCCTACGCCTCCGACTCCCCTTCCTCCGACCGGAGTCGGGCCCGGTAGCGGGTCGGGCTGAGACCCCGGAGCCGTTTGAAGGCGACGCTGAGGGCGAAGGCGTTGGCGTAGCCGACCCGGCGGGCGATCCGTTCCACCGTGTCGTCGGTGCCGAGCAGCAGATCGGCGGCGGTGTCCACCCGCCACGAGGCGAGATACGCCATCGGCGGCTCGCCGACCTGTTCGGTGAAGTGGCGGGCGAGCGCCGCGCGGGAGACCCCGGTCGCGGCGGCGAGTCCGGCGACGGTCCAGCGCCGGGCGGGGTGTTCGTGGAGCAGCCGCAGCGCCGGTCCGGCGACGGGGTGCTCCAGAGCCCGGTACCAGGGCGGCGCCCCGGCCCCAGGCCGGTCGAACCAGGCCCGCAGGGCGGCGAGCAGCATCAGGTCCAGCAGCCGGTCGAGCATCGTACGGCGGCCGGGGCGCGGGGTGCCGATCTCGGCGGTGACCAGGTCGAACAGGGGGCGGTCGAAGTCGGCGGCGGGGACCACGAGTACGTCGGGCAGGGCGCGCAGCAGCCGGTCGCTGACGGTGCCCGGGGCGTCGTACGCGCCGCTGAGCAGGACCGTGTCGCTCCGGTCGGGCAGCCGGGCGGGGCCGGTCGGGCAGCCGGGCAGGGGTGGCGTGCGGGGGTCGCGGGGGTCCTCGCACTCCCCGCCGTCCCCGGCCGGACCCGCCGGGCCGACCAGGATCTCCACGCCCTCGCCGCCCGCCCCCGGCGGGCAGTAGGCGGCGCCGGTGATCAGGGTGTACGGCCGGGCCCCCGGGTCGTCGGCGACGGTGTACGCGGCCGGGCCCCGGACCACCGCCACATCGCCCTCGCCGACGGCCACCGGCTCCCCGGTGTCCGGCACGATCCACGCCGTCCCCCGGACCAGCGCCAGCAGGGTCAGGGGCGCGCCTCCGGCCAGCCGGATCGACCAGGGGCCGTCGAGGCAGGCGCAGCGGATCAGCGCGCCTCTGGCCCGTACCCCGTCCAGCAGTTCGGCCAGGACGTCCGCGGTGCCCGTCCTCTCCGCGACCTCTGTCCTCATGAGGACAGAGTAAGACGCTGAGACATGGAACGAAGAGTCTGAGCGATGGATCGTCCAGCCCGGCAGCGGTTGGCTGGGGGCATGGCAGAGCAGACAGCAGAGACGACGCCGGGGACGCGGCACGTACTGGTCCTCGGCGGTACGGGTACCAACGGGCGCAGGGTCGCCGCCCGGCTCCGCGCCCTCGGGCACACGGTCCGGATCGGCTCCCGGTCCGGCTCCCCCCGCTTCGAGTGGACGGACCGGGCGACCTGGGGTCCGGTACTGGACGGGGTCGACGGTGTGTTTGTCGTACCGGTCGACGGTGAGCGGCTGACCCGGCCGTTCCTCGCCCGGGCCGAGGCGGCGGGGGTGGCGCGGGCCGTTCTCCTGTCGGGGCGCGGGGTCGACGTACCCGGGTACATGGGGGACGGCAATCCGTCCGGCGTCACCCATATCGACGGGGACGCGGCGATCCGGGAGACCGGTCTGGAGTGGACGGTCGTACGGCCCGGCTGGTTCGCGCAGAACTTCAGCGAGGGCTTCTTCCGCGACGCGGTCCGCTCCGGTGAGCTGCGGCTCTCCGCCGGGGACGGGGCGGTGCCCTTCGTGGACGCGGCGGACATCGCGGATGTGGTGGTGGCCGCGTTGACGGAGGAGGGGCACCGGGGGCGGACGTACGAACTCTCCGGGCCGCGCGCCCTGACCTTCGCCGAGGCGGCGGCGGAGATCTCCGCCGCCTCGGGGCGGCCGGTGCGCTATACGGCCGTGGCTCCGGCGGAGTTCCGGGCGGAGCTGGTCGCCGACGGCTGGCCCGCCGAGGACGCGCGGTGGTACGACGACACGCTCTCACCGATCCGGCGGGGCGTCGACGCCCATCTCTCGGACGGCGTACAAGAAGCGCTGGGCCGGGAGCCGCGCGACTTCACCGCCTTTGTCGCGGACGCGGCGAAGGCAGGTGCCTGGGAGCCGGATTCCGGCCGGCAGGAGGGGTGAGGGAGCAGGGGGCGGAGAGTCGCGGTCCGCCCCCTGCTCCCTTCGCGCGATCTCCGGGCCACCGGGCCTCCCCGTCAGAACAACTTGCCCGGGTTGAGGATCCCCAGCGGGTCGAACGTCCGCTTGATGCCCCGCTGCAACTCCACACCCACCGGGCCCAGCTCCCGCGCCAGCCACTCCTTCTTCAGGACGCCGACCCCGTGCTCCCCGGTGATCGTGCCGCCCAGTTCGAGCCCGAGGGCCATGATCGCGTCGAAGGACTCCCGGGCGCGCCGGGCCTCGTCCGGGTCGTGGTGGTCGAAGCAGACCACGGGGTGGGTGTTGCCGTCGCCCGCGTGGGCGCAGACGCCGATCGTCAGACCGTACTTCTCGGCGATCGCCGCCGTGCCGTCCATCATCGCGCCGAGCCGGGACCTCGGTACGCAGACGTCGTCGATCATCGTCGCGGGCTTCAGCGACTCCAGGGCGGGCAGGGCCGACCGCCGGGCCTGGAGGAGGAGTTCGGACTCGGCGGCGGTGTCGGCGGGGACGATCTCGGTCGCCCCGGCGGCGGCGCACAGTTCGCCGACGGCGGCCAGGCCGGCCGCCGGGTCGGGGGTGTCGAACGCGGCCAGCAGCAGCGCCTCGGTGGTCTCGGGCAGCCCCATATTGCCCAGGGCGTTGACGGCGCGGATCGTCGTCCGGTCCATCAGCTCCAGCAGGGACGGGGTGTGACCGGACGCCATGATCGCGCAGACCGCCTCGCAGGCGGCGGCCGCGCTCGGGAACTCGGCGGCCAGCACCAGCCGCTCCGGCGGCTTCGGCCGGAGCGCCAGGACCGCCTTGACCACGATGCCCAGGGTGCCCTCGGAGCCGACGAAGAGCCGGGTGAGGTCGTATCCGGCCACGCCCTTCGCGGTCCGGCGGCCGGTGGTGAGCAGCCGGCCGTCGGCGAGGACGACGTCGAGGCCGAGGACGTACTCGGCGGTCACCCCGTATTTGACGCAGCACAGCCCGCCGGACGCGGTGCCGATGTTTCCGCCGATGGTGCACGATTCCCAGCTGGAGGGGTCGGGCGGATAGGTGAGGCCGTGAGCGCCGACGGCCCGTGCGAGCGCCGCGTTCACCACCCCGGGTTCGACGACGGCGATCCGGTCGACCGGGCTGATCTCCAGGATCCGGTCCATCTTGGTGAGGGAGAGCACGATCCAGCCGTCGGCGGCGTTGGCCGCGCCGGAGAGCCCGGTCCTGGCGCCCTGTGGGACGACGGGGACGCGGAGGGCGGTCGCGGTCCGCATCACGTGCCGGACCTGTTCGACGGTGCGCGGCAGGACGACGACGGCGGGGGTGCCCGCGGCGCAGAAGCTCGCCATGTCCCGGCCGTAGGCGACGGTGACATCGGGGTCGGTGAGCAGCGCCCCGGGGGGCAGACCGGCGGCGAGCCGGTCGAGCAGTTCGCCGTACGGCCCGCCGGGCGCCCCGGCTCCTGAGGGGGTCCCGGGGGCGGTCCCGGAGCCGGTTCCGGAGCCGGTTCCCTGGGTGGTGTCCGGGGTGGGGACGACGTCGTCGTGATCCATGAATCCAGCCTCGCACCGACGGCCATCGGTGTGAACCCGGGCCGCGCCCCCGGGAAGATCGTCGTACCGGACGGGCCCGCGCCGCAGCATGAGCGGTATGAGCACTGTGAGCGGAGCGGACGGACCCGACGGATTCGGCGGAACGGGCGACCCGGGCTCGCCGGTCGCCCACGGCACCCCGGCCGTCCCGGTCGCGCCGGTCACGCCGGTCACGCCGGTCACGCCGGTCACGCCGGTCGTACCGGTCGTCTCGGGCCGCCCAGGGGAGCCCCGTCCCGGCGGAACCGGTGACGTCTACGTCTCCTACGGCCCCCACGACCCCGGCGGCCCCGACCGCTTCGACCGCTTCGACGGCCGGGGGCTCGGCTCCGTACGGCGTCCGAAAGGCGAGGCCGCGAAGAACGCGGCGGTCGGCGCGCTGGTCGTCGCGTCGCTGCTCACCGGTGTGGTGCTGGCGATCCCGGCCGACCCCGCCGGGCCGCCGCCGCTGCCGGGCCCGCTGGCCCGCGCGCAGACGGCGGCGGAGGCGGGCGCCCCCACGACCACCGCCGAGCTGAACGCGCTGATCGCCGACCGCGAGTCCTGGCTGCGCGGCCATCCGCGCGACGAGGAGTCCTGGGCGGTGCTCGGTTCCGCGTACGTGGAACGGGGCGCGCGGCACGGCGATTGGGCGGCGTACGGGAAGGCCGAGCAGGCGCTGAAACGATCCCTCACCGTCTTGCCGGGCGAACGGGGCAATACGGAGGCCCTGCTCGGTCTCGCCCGGCTGGCCAACGCCCGGGGCGACTTCCCGGCCGCCCGGGAGTACGCGGTACTGGCCCGCAAGCAGAAGCCGCGCCGCTGGACCGTGCACCGGGCGCTGGTGGAGGCGTACGGCGGACTCGGCGACAAGAAGAAGGTGGAGAAGTCCCTGGAGTCGGTGCAGAGCCTCTACGAGGGCGCGCAGGCGCGCGGCCTCGCGGCCCGGGTCTACCGCGATCTGGGGTGGCGCGAGGACGCGGCGGCCACCGCCCACGACGCGGTGGGCGCGGCGACCGGGACCGCCGAGAAGGCGGCGGCGCTGTGGTGGCTCGGGGAGCTGTCCTGGGAACGCGGCGACTCCACCGAGGCCCTGACCAGCTTTGACGCGGCGGTACGGCTGGTGCCCGACCAGCATCAGGCGCTGGCGGGGCGGGCCAGGGCGCTGGCGGCGCTGGGCCGGACGGACGACGCGGTACGCGCCTGGACGGCGGTACTGGCGAAGGCGCCGCTGCCGCAGTACGCGCTGGAGTCGGGTGAGCTGTACGAGTCCCTGGGGCGGGACGCGGAGGCGGAGCGGGCGTACGAACAGGTGCGCGTCCTGGCCGACCGGGCGGCGGCCCACGGCGCGAACGAGAGCCTGGCGCTGGCCCGTTACGAGTCCGACCACGGGGACACGGGCGACGCGGCGGTGGCGGCCCGGCGGCTGAAGGAGGAGTGGGACCGGGGGGTACGCAGCCCTCGCGCGGCGGACGCGCTGGGCTGGGCGCTGTTCAAGGCGGGCCGGGCAAAAGAGGGCCTGGTGTACGCGGTACGGGCCACAAAAGAGGGCCCGCGCAGCGCCCTGGCGTCGTACCACCGGGGTGAGATCGAGCGGTCCATCGGGCTGTACGGCGCGGCCCGCCGCCATATCGGCGAGGCCCTGCGCACCCATCCGGAGTTCTCACCCCTGCTGGCCCCGGCGGCCCGGTCGGCGCTCACAACGCTGGGCGACCCCCCGGCGGGCGGGCCCCGGAAGGTGACGGGCCGGGAGGGGCTCGGTACGGGGTCGCCGTCGGCGCGGCGGCAGGGTTCCGGTACGTCCTCCGGTACGAGTAGCGGCACGGGTACGGGTACGGGCGCGTCGGCGGGGACGGCCCGTACCCGTTGAGCCTCAGGTTTCGGGCTCGGCGTAGACGATCAGGTTGTCCACGGTGTGGCCCTGGTCGTCGTAGGCGCCGTCGCAGGTGACGAGCCGCAGTTCGGGGCCGTTGGTGGGCCCGTACACCCGCTGGGAGGGGAAGGCGTTCTTCTTCACGGTCTCGACGGCCGTGACCTTGAAGACCCGGGTCCCGCCGCGCGCGTCGCGGATCTTCACCTCGGCGCCCTTGGTGACCTTCTTGAGGTCGAAGAAGACACCGCGCCCGTCGCGGGTCTCGTTGTGTCCGACGACGACGGCGGCGCCCTTCTCGCCGGGGACGGCGCCGCCCGTGTACCAGCCCGCCGTCATGCCCTGGTCCGGGGGCGGTACCTCGACGGTCTTGTCGGCGTTGAGGCCGAGCCGCATCAGGGCGCTGTCGACGCCGATGGCGGGGATGGAGACCCGGACGGGTTCGGCGACGGACGTTCCGGCGGTCCCGGACCCGGCCGCCCCGGCGGGCTGCCCGACCGGCGCGTGGGAGGCCGGACCCGTCTCGGAACCGGTCGTACCGGACTGCGTACCGGGCGACTCGCCGGACGAGCAGCCCGTCAGGACGAGGGCGCAGACCACGCCGACGGCGAGCCGGACGAGCGCGCGCGGACGGCGCATCGGATGACCTCCTGGAGGGTTCGGGGGAACGTACGGCGCGAACCCGCGGCGGCGGGGCGATGCCGCCGCGGGTGGTACGAGTGGTACGAGTACGGGGTACGCGTACGGGTCAGCGCGCGTCGCCGTGCGCGGCGCGGCGGCGCAGGGCGACGGTGCCCGCGGCGGCCAGCGTCACGGCGGCGGCGGAACCGCCGATCACCGTGGCGGCACCCGGGCCGCCCTGGGCGGCGACCGGCCGCTCACCGGCGGCGACCCCGCCGCGCGGCACGACGACTTCGCCGTCGCGGATGATGGTCGGAGCGCCCTTGCGCTCGGCCTGGACCGGGCTCAGGCAGATCCGCTTCACCTTCTCGGACGACTTGGTGGCCTCGGCCGGGCATTCGACACCGGCGCCCTTGGCCCTGGCCTCCGCCTCGGCCTTGGAGAGCCTTTCCTTGGCCGCCGCCTTGTCGAGCGGGACGACGGCGGGCGAGGGTGACGGGTTCGCGTCGGCCACGGCGGCCGTACCACCGGCGAACAGCGCGCCCAGGGCGGCGGCGGTGACGGCGACGGCCCGCAGGGCGCGGCGCGAGGTGTGTGCGGTCATACGAGGGCTCCGTTTCGGGAGACGGGGAAGCGGTACGGGCCCCAGGCTCGCCAACGGGTATGAAGAACTTGTCAGAGACCGGTCGCCGCGGTGTCAGCGCGTGACGGCCCGCGGCCCGCCTGTGGTTGTTCGCGCGGTTCCGCCGCATGTGCCTTCCGCGATGGGGCCCGGCGCCTCGGCCCTCTTGTGCACCGCCCCAAACCCGGGCCGCGCCCGGCAACCGGGCGTTGTTCGCGGCCCGCGGCCCGTCTGTGGCTTGTCGCGCGGTTCCTCGCGCCCCTATGCCCCTCGGCAACAGGGGACCCCGGCCCCCTGGCTCTCCCGAGCACCGCCCGAACTACCCGGGCCGCGCCCAGCCACCTGAGGTTGTCGGCGGACCGCGGGCCGCCCGTGGCTGGTCTCGCAGTTCCCCGAGCCCCTGAAAACCCGGGCCC
Organism: Streptomyces sp. NPDC006798; assembly: GCF_040635975.1. NCBI lineage: Bacteria > Bacillati > Actinomycetota > Actinomycetes > Kitasatosporales > Streptomycetaceae > Streptomyces > Streptomyces sp. NPDC006798. Next base: position 105,980 of record NZ_JBEYIS010000007.1, on the reverse strand, counting down.
GCCCGGCCGCCCAAGGCCGTACGCGGGCTCCGGGCCGCCCGTGGCCGGTCGCGCAGTTCCGCCCCCTATGCCTTCGGCAATGGGGGACCCCCAGCGCCGCCTAATGCCCGCACGGGCGCCGACTACCCGGGCATTCCCTCGGTCCCCGGGGGTGGGGTCGTCGGGAGGTGGAGGGTGAAGACCGATCCCTCACCGAGTGTGCTGCGGACCGATACCGAACCGCCGTGCGCCTCCGCCAGTTTGCGGACGATCGCCAGGCCGAGCCCGCTGCCGCCGGTCCGCCGGTTGCGTGACTTGTCGGCGCGCCAGAAGCGGTCGAAGACGTACGGCAGATCGTCGGCGGGGATGCCGCCGCCGGTGTCGGCGACCTCGACGGTCAGCGTGTCCGCCCGGGCCCGGGCCGCCCGCAGGGTGACCGTGCCGCCGCGCGGGGTGTGGCGTACGGCGTTGGAGACCAGGTTGCCCACGGCCTGCCGCAGCCGTACCGGGTCCGCTGTGAGTTCGGGGGCCGGCTCGGAATCCGGCTCAGGGCAGATCACGGTCAGCCGGACGCCCGCCGGTTCCGCCCGGGGCGCGTGCGCGGCGGCGACCTGGGTGAGCAGTTCCCCGATCCGTACCGGCGCCGGGCTGAGCCGCAGTTCGCCGGCGTCCGCCTGGGCCAGGTCCTGGAGGTCGTCGATGATGTGCTGGAGCTGGACGGCCTCTTCGAGGAGGGACGAGACGAACGCCGGGTCGAGATCGGCGACCCCGTCCTGCGCGCCCTCCAGCCAGCCCCGGATCGTACTGAGCGGGGTCCGCAGCTCATGGGCGACGTCGCCGACCATCTCACGGCGCTGGTTCTCCAGCCGGGCGCGGTGGGCGGCCATGTCGTTGAAGGCGGTGGCCAGCCGGCCGATCTCGTTGTCGGCGCGTACGGGTACGGGTACGGGCTCCGCGCTCTCGCCGTCCTTCATCAGCTGGGCGGCCGAGGTGAGCGCCCGCAGGGGCCTGACGAGCCGGGTCGCGGCCAGTACGGACGCGCCGACGGTGAGCGCGAGGACGAGGGCGGCGACCCCCGCGATCCGGGCGGTGTTCTCCGGGGAGAGGTCGAAACCGGGGACGGTGGCGCCGCCGTCGTGGTCGCCTATGTACAGGTGGGCGGGGGCGGAGACGTAGGAGCCGAGCTGGTCGCGGCGGGCGGTGTCGACACAGTTCTCGACGACGCTGTCCACCTTGTGCGGGGTACGGAGGAGGCCCAGGTCCACCCGGAGTTCCTGCTCCGCGGGCTTGACGGCCGCCCTGCGGTCCCCCTCGCGGATCCTGGCTTCGGCGGCCTCTTCCGCGGCGGCCCTCTTGCGGGTCTCGGCGTCGAGGACCGGGAACGGCTCGGGCTTCCTGACACCGGCGTAGTCGCCGACGACGATCCGCGGCTCGCCCTCCGACGCGTGCTCGATAGCGAGGGGGATGTTCTTCCGGCCGTTGCGGCTGAGACAGGCGTCGGAGAGCTTGTTCAGTTCGGTGAGGGCCTTCTGTTCGGTGGGGGTGGGCCGGTTCAGTTCGGCGAAGTCGCAGGGTGTCCGGCCGTCGTCCTCGGCACCGAGGCCGGTCGCCAGTCCGGTGGTCCGGACGTAGGAGCGCCCGGCGGGTGTGGTGCCGCGTTCGGCGGTGACGGAGTATTCGCGCAGACAGCTCACGATCCGGTCGGCGGCGGCCCGGGAGCGGGCGCGCTCGCCGGCCGTCAGCCGGAAGGGGCCGACGGCGCGCGGGTCGATGCCGCCCCCGGCGCCGTCGGCGGGGATGGGGCTGCGACTGCCGGAGGTCTCGCCCGACCGGTTAGCGGCCTGGACGAGGGCGATATCGGTGTTGAGGGGGTTGATGACGGCGGCGGGGACCTCGGGAAGCGCGGGCGGCGGCCGTTCGGTCGCGGAGTCGGCGACGACGAGCCCGGTCCGCGGATTGACCAGCGCGATCCGCCGGTCGTACGTCTCGGACAGCTCGGCGATCTGGCGTTCGACGCCGTCCCACTGGGCGTTGGTGGCGGCGTGGCCGAGGAGGTCGCGGTAGATCCGGGCGTCGTCGGCCAGGTTGCGGCCCTGTTCGCGTTTGATGGCGCCCGACGTGGTCTGGGCGGCGAGCCAGGCGGTGGCGGCGACGGAGCAGACGGCGACCAGGGCGGAGACGGCCAGCAGCCGCCCCAGCAGGCTCTTGCGCAGGGGCAGTCGGCGCGCGTCGCGTACGGGCCGGTCGCCGCGGACTCCGCGTCCGGAACGGTCACCACGTCCCCGCCGGTCCCCGCCCGGCTCCCCCGGGCGCACCCTCTTCCGTTCCTTACGAGACACGGTCGCCGTGTCCAGCGACGGCCGCCGGGGCGACGAGCTTGTAGCCGACGCCGAAGACGGTCAGCAGCCGTTGCGGCCGCTTCGGTTCGGATTCGACCTTCTTCCGCAGATTCATAATATGAACGTCCACGGTCCGGTCGCCGATATACCTGGTGTAGCCGTGGAGTTCCTGGAGCAGCCGCTGCCGCGTGAAAACCCGCCCCGGTTCCGCCGCCATCGCGGCCAGGATCCGGAACTCGCCGGGGGTGCACTCGATCCCGCCGCCCTCCACGGTGACCTCGTGCCGCTCGGGGTCCACGACGAGCGCGCCGACGGTGAGGAGCTGGTCGTCGACGGGCGGAGCCGTACCGCCGCCCGGTCCCCCGGTTCGGGCCCCGCTACCGGCCCCGGCGCGCCGCAGCAGGGTTCGGACCCGGGCCATCAGTTCCCGGGGGCTGTAGGGCTTGGTCATATAGTCGTCGGCGCCGAGGTCGAGGCCGAGCAGCAGATCGTCCTCGGTGGAGCGGGCCGTGAGCATCAGTACGGGGAGTTCGTACGCCTCCGCCCGCAGGATCCGCAGCACGTCGAGACCGTCGATCCTCGGCATCATCACATCGAGGACCAGCAGGTCGGGCGCCCGATGCCGGACGGCCTCGACGGCCGCGCGCCCGTCGGTCACGAGGGTGACGGTGTGGCCTTCCCGCAGGAGGTAGCGGCGGACCAGCTCGGCCTGCTTCTCGTCGTCCTCGGCGATCATCACATATGCGCACACCCGTCGATCGTATGCAGAGGCGGGATGCGAACACGGGTGCGGTACGCGGCCGATGGCCCGTACCGCACCCGTTCCCCCCATCCGCCGCGCGTTTCGCCGCCCGCGCGGCGGAGGCCGTCAGAGGTTGCCGCGCTTGGCCTGTTCGCGCTCGATGGCCTCGAAGAGCGCCTTGAAGTTGCCTTTTCCGAAGCCCATCGAGCCATGGCGCTCGATCATCTCGAAGAAGACCGTCGGCCGGTCCTGGACCGGCTTGGTGAAGATCTGGAGCAGATAGCCGTCCTCGTCCCGGTCGACCAGGATCTTCAGCTCGCGCAGGGTCTCGACCGGTACCCGGGTCTCCCCGGCCCACTCGCCGAGGGTGTCGTAGTACGAGTCGGGGGTGTCGAGGAACTGCACCCCGGCGGCGCGCATGGTCCGTACGGTGGCGACGATGTCGTTGGTGGCGAGGGCGATGTGCTGGACCCCGGCGCCGCCGTAGAACTCCAGATACTCGTCGATCTGGGACTTCTTCTTGGCGATCGCGGGCTCGTTGATCGGGAACTTGACCTTCAGCGTGCCGTCGGCGACGACCTTCGACATCAGGGCGGAGTACTCGGTGGCGATGTCGTCGCCCACGAACTCCTTCATGTTGGTGAAGCCCATCACCTTGTTGTAGAAGCCGACCCATTCGTTCATCCGGCCGAGTTCCACATTGCCGACGCAGTGGTCGACGGCCTGGAAGGTCCGGCGGGCCGGGGGCTCGACGATGGGCGCGGCGGCCGTGAAGCCGGGCAGGTAGGGGCCGTCGTAGCCGGACCGCTGGACCAGGGTGTGCCGGGTGTTGCCGTAGGTGGCGATGGCGGCGAGGACGACGGTGCCGTGCTCGTCCTTCAGCTCGTACGGCTCGGTGAGGCCGGTGGCGCCGTGCTCGGTGGCGTAGGCGTACGCGGCCCTGGCGTCCGGGACCTCGATGGCGAGGTCCACCACGCCGTCGCCGTGGGCGGCGACATGGCCGGCCAGGAAGCGGCCCCACTCGGTGGACTGCTTGATGACGGAGATGAAGACGAAGCGGGCGGAACCGTTCTCCAGGACATAACTGGCGGTCTCGCGGCTGCCGTTCTCCGGTCCGGAGTAGGCGGCCAGCTTCATGCCGAAGGCGGTGGAGTAGTAGTGCGCGGCCTGCTTGGCGTTGCCTACGGCGAAGACGACCGCGTCCATTCCCTTCACCGGGAAGGGGTCGGCCTCGCGCGCGGTGGTGGGGTGGTGATCGATGGTCTCAGTCATAGTCGCAGACTCCTCCCGTTCCACAAGGTGCGCAATAGTTCGTGATTCCTCTGGGCAATCTGCCTACCCGGGGTCCACCATGAGGGCACTTTCTGTACAGGATGACCATCGGGGAGACCTCATGGCGATCGATCATCTGGACGGCCGGCTCATCGTGCTGCTGGCCCGAGAGCCGAGGATCGGGGTGCTGGAGACATCCCGCAGGCTCGGGGTGGCGCGCGGCACGGTCCAGGCGCGGCTGGACCGCCTCCGGTCGAGCGGGGTGATCCGCGGCTTCGGCCCGGACGTGGACCCCGCGGCGCTCGGCTATCCGGTGTCGGCCTTCGCGACGCTGGAGATCAAGCAGGGCCAGGGCCAGGACGTACGGGCGCATCTGGCGTCCGTACCGGAGGTGCTGGAGCTGCATACGACGACGGGCGAGGGCGACATGCTCTGCCGGTTGGTGGCGCGGTCGAACGCGGATCTCCAGCGGGTGATCGACCGGGTGGTGGGGTTCGCGGGGATCGTCCGGGCGTCGACGGCGATCGTGATGGAGAACCCGGTTCCACTGCGGTTCATCCCGCTGGTGGAGCAGGCGGCGGGGGACGGGGCGGAGTGACGGCCGGGTAGCCGGAGAGCAGTTGCAAAGAACCCGTTGCAGAGGAGTGCTTGCAAAGCTATCTTTGCAAGCATGTCGTCCGATGCGCAGTACGAGTACGAGTACGAGTCCTCCGGGTCCGATTCCACGGGACCCGAGTCCGCCGGGCCCGGGTCTCCCGCCAAGGGCGCACCCGCCACCGGGTCCGAATCCCCGGCCCGGGACTACCGCCCGCTGGACCCCCGGTCGCTGCGCGGCCTCGCCCACCCCCTGCGGATCCGGCTGCTCACGAGCCTGCGCCACGACGGCCCGGCCACCGCGTCCCAACTGGCCGAACGGCTGGGCGAGTCCAGCGGCGCGACCAGCTACCACCTGCGGCAGCTCGCCGCGCACGGCTTCGTCAGCGACGACCCGGCCCGCGGCAAGGGCCGGGAGCGCTGGTGGCAGGCGGCGACGACGGGTACGTCCATCGACCAGTCACTCTTCACCGACCCCGACCCGGCGGTCCGGGGCGCGGCGGACCTCTTCATCCATGAGATCGGCCGGCTGCACGGCGAGGAGGTCGCGACCTGGCTCGGTACGGCGCACGAGTGGCCCGCGGCCTGGCGGCGGGCGTCGGACCTCAGCGACTTCACCCTCCGGCTGACGCCGGAGCGGGCCAGGGAACTCCGCGACCGGGTCCATGAACTGATCGAGAGCTACCACGATCCGGCGGCGGAGCCGGTGCCCGGCGAGGAGCCCGTACGGATGCATCTGCATCTGCTCCCCCGCTCGGCCCCCGGTACGGCCCCCGACCCCGACCCCGGCACCGGCAGCACTCGCGAGGAGGAACGATGAGCGATCTGAATCCGGAGATCCGGCTCCGTCTGCACGCCGAACGGGCCGAACGGCTCCGCCGCAGCGCCGATGCCGCACACCTGGCGGCCCGGGTCCGGGCGGCCGGACCGCGGACTCCGGCCCTGCGGGTACGGGCGGGCTGGGCGCTGGTCCATCTCGGCCTCCAGCTGATCCGCCCGGAGGAGGGGCCGCAGGAGTGCCCGGCGCGGGCGGCGGCGCCGGCCCGTACGCGCCGTACTCCGCCGAGGGCGGCCTGCCCCGAGCGGTCGGAGCGGACGGAGCGGACCGGCGGCCGGGTCAGCAGGCGGGAACCCGCTCCCCCTTCGCCAGAGCGCGGAGGGCGTCGACCGCGCCCTTGAGGGTGGCCACGGGGACGAGCCGCAGCCCGTCGGGCCGTTCGGCGACGGCGTCGGAGCACTCGTCCTCGGGTACGAGGAAGACGGTGGCGCCGTCCCGCTTGGCGGCCTGGGTCTTCAGCGATACGCCGCCGACCGGGCCGACCTCGCCGTCGGGGCTGATGGTCCCCGTTCCGGCGACCGTACGGCCGCCGGTGAGGTCGCCGCCCGCGCCGTCGCCGTCGAGCTTGTCCACGATCCCGAGGGAGAACAGCAGCCCGGCGCTGGGCCCGCCGATGTCCTCCAGTTCGAGGGAGACCTTCACCTTGGCGGGGTCTTCGCCGAGATAGCCGAGGGCGGCCTTGGCGGCGTCGTTCTGCGACTCCTCCATGGACTTCCGGTTGATCTTCTCGATCTGCTGGTCGGACTTCCCGGAGGGATAGACCGCTTCCTTGGGCAGTACGGTCCGGTCGGTCCTGAACCAGCTGTCGACGAGATCGCCGACGCCGATGTCGGTGGAGGGCCCGGTCGCCAGGATGGTCGTCATCCGCAGCTCGCCCGAGGTCTTGCGGACCGGGGCGCCCTCGATGGAGATCACCGGCTCGCCGTTGTGCTCACCGAGTACGTCGGCGGTCGTCCCGGGCTGTGCGACCACGAACGGCAGCGGGGCGAACGCGGCGGTGACGAGCAGCGCGACGACGGGTACGGCGCTGAGGGCGACGGCGCGGGTACGGGTGCGGACGAGGCTGGAGATCACCCCGCCAATCTATCCGGGCGGGGAGGGCTCCCGTACCGCTCCCGCCTCGGGGACCGGCACGGACAGCGGCACGGACACCGGTACGGACACCGGTACGGACAGCGGCGTACGACCGGCTCCGCCCGAGGTCGCGCGCCCCTCCCCCGCGCGGCGGAAGGGACGGCCCGAGGTCCGGCCCGGGAGCTGATCTCCCGGGGGCCGGAACGGACCAGGATTCCTGTCATGGCCCTGAAGCTGATCCACACGCCCCCGCCCGTCGACGACACCGAGCGCCCGGTCCCCCGCTGGGCGGTCCGTCTCGCGTACGCCCTGCCGCTGATCCTGCTGCCGTCGTGCCTGTGGCGGCTGCCGTTCGCCGTGCACTTCGAGATGGGCCAGCTCCAGACGGGCGGCCTTCCCCCGTACTGGATCAGCGTTCCTTACGTCCTGCTGCTCAGCGTGCTCACCGAGGTGATCGCGCTGCTGACGATCGGACTGGTCAGGGGGTGGGGCGAGACGGTGCCCGAGTGGGTCCCGTTCATCGGCGGCAGACGCGTCCGGCCGTCGGCGGCGACGGTCCCGGCGATCGTCGGCGGTCTGCTTCTCACGGCGATCTTCACCAGCCTCCCGCTCGGCGGCGGACGCGTGCTGACGTTCTACGGCGTGGCCGAAGGCGTCGGCTACACCAGCACGGCCTGGCAGACGCTCGCGACCGTCTGCGTCACCCCGATCGCACTCTGGGGCCCGATCACCATCGCGCTGGCGATCGCGTACTACCGCCGCCGGACGACTCCGGCCGGCTGACGGCGGTACGCGTCCCCTCGCCCGGGTCACCGCAGGGCGTCGGCGACCTCCCGCGCGGCGTCCACGACCCGGGGCCCGACGCGCTCCGGAATGGTCTCCGCGAGCAGCACCACCCCCACGCTCCCCTCTATCCCCGTCACCCCCACGAGCGGCGCGGCGGCCCCGCTCGCACCGGCCTCCAGCTCGCCGTGGGTGAGGGTGTAGCCGGGCCCGTCCCCGGGCCCCTGCCGGGCGGCGAGAATCGCCTTCCCGGCGGCCCCCCGGTCGAGCGGATGCCGGAACCCGGCCCGGTAGGCGACGTGATAGTCGGTCCAGGTGGGCTCGACCACGGCCACGGCCAGGGCCTCGGCGCCGTCGACGAGGGTCAGATGCGCGGTCGCCCCGATGTCCTCGGCGAGCGCCCGCAGGGCGGGCATGGCGGCCTCCCGTACCAATGGGTGCACCTGCCGCCCCAGCCTCAACACCCCGAGCCCGACCCGGGCCCGCCCGCCGAGATCACGACGGACCAGAGCATGCTGCTCCAGGGTGGCGAGCAACCGGTACACAACGGTGCGATTCACACCGAGCCGGGCGGACAGTTCGGTGACGGTCAGCCCGTGATCGGTATCGGCGAGCAGTTTGAGGACACGCAGTCCCCGGTCGAGCGTCTGGGAGGTCTCCGCGGTCACGAGGCCCTCTCCTTCGGAGTGAGTGACGGCGAGAACCCCCCGGCTGACGCGACACCGTCCCGCCGGCGACGCACCGAAAGGCCCGCCGGCAGGCCATGGCACACCGGATGGGCTCCGTGGCTCCACTGCCACGGGGCGCATGATTTGGTGACGCGGACAGTAGCGAGCGGGTCCGCTCAGCGGAAGACCTCGTCCAGAATCCGGTCCCAGGACGTGGTTCGCCGCCCGGTTACGAATCATTTGCCGCTTCCTCACCGGGGTTCCGCCGGGCGTTCACCTCGGTCGGGGAGGGGCGGCGGGCGGCACGGAGGGGATCCCCCCGCGTGTGGGGCCGCCCCGGGTCGCAGAACCCGGCGCACTGTCCACGAGAGCCGGTGGGCCACCGGTGCGGGACAGCCGCCCATGCGGTCAGTTCCGTACCGCGCGGCCGAACAGCGTGCCGATATGACCGGGCTCGGGGGCGTCGATCTCGCAAACCTCGACATCGACGAATCCGGCGCCCCGGAGAAGGTCGGCCCAGACGTCCGCCGGGTGGCTGTAGCGGTAGGTGAACATCGCGGGACCCGCGAAGCCACCCTTGTACATGCCTTGCGGGCCGTACGCGCCGGGGATCGCGGGCGGCTGGGAGAAGGCGAAGACCCCACCGGGGTTGAGCCTGGCCGCGACGAGCGGGAAGAGGCGCTCGGGGTCGGTGAACCAGACCGCGCCGAAGATCGAGTAGGCGGCGTCGTAGGTCTCTACGGAGTCCGTGAGGTGATCGACGATCTCGGCGCAGACGAAGGTGGCGCCCAGGTACGACCACCGTTCCGCGGCCTTCCGGACGGCGACCGGGGAGAGGTCGACCCCGGTGGCCTTGACCCCCTGCTGGGCCAGGCAGGCGAGGTGGCGGCCGGTGCCGGGCCCCATCTCCAGAACGGATTCGGGCTTCCCGAGGACCTCTGGGCCCGGGCCGTGCCCCTGATACTGCGTCCAGCAGAAGACCGGTTCATCGTCGGAAAGGCCCTTCCAGGCACTTTCGGCGAAGGTGTCCCAGAGGGCTCGCTCGTGGTCGTAGTTGTGAGGTGCCGTCACCGCGGATTCCTTCTCGGGGAGGGAGGCGAACGCCTCCGTCCGGTGAGCGGGCGGAGGCGTCCACGATATGGGGTCAGTGGCTGTCGGGGACCTTGTCGTCACAGGGCGAGCACTCCGCACCGTCCATCGCCCACAGTTCCTCGTCGGCACGGAAGCCGTTCGACCTGAGGAAGTCGGCGGTGCGGATCACGAGCCCGTCGCCACGGCGTCGGATGAGCGGGGCGTGGTGCCTGTACCGGCCGTCGTTGTAGAGCCGGCAGATCGCGAAGTACACGGGGGTGTCGAGGATCAGCTGATGCACACCGATGTCGACGGTCTTGCCGACGCCGAGATGCACTTGCGGGTGCTCCATGGCGGTGATGGTGTAGGCGATCGCGTTGTCGAGAACGCGCTCGGCCATGTCACGGACCATGACGTGGTCGCGCAGCAAGAGCCTGATCTCGCGCTCGTACAGATCACCATCGGGGCCCATCTCCTCGAAGACGTTGTACGTCTTCTCGGTGACGTGCGGGCGGACCGCGTTGAGCAGCGCGCGGGGATCCCGGTAGCCGGTTCGGGACGGCGTTTCGGCGATGACGGACATGGGGGCTCCTCTCCACTCGTCGTCGTCCGGGGTGACGTATCCGCTCGTCGAGCCCGTCGTCGTTCGCCACCCCGGGCGTCTCGTCGTGGTCGATCGTCGCGACGGTCACCAGGGGCGGTGACCGCGACGCAGCCCTCCGCTCACGAAAGCCGCCCCCGCCCGGACCCGGGCCCAGACGCCGACCGCCCTCCCCGCGCCCGCCGGGCGGACCGGGCGAACTGCGGCTCGGACTCGCCGTCGACCCCGTCGACCCCATCCAGCGCCCTCGCCGCTGCGAGCGCCATTCGCCGAAAGACCTCCGGGGGAATACCCGAGGTCTCGATGACCGCTTCGGCCCGCTTCTCGCACTCCCGCGCACCGCAGTGAACCGGACTGGCCGCCAGATCCGGCAGAGACGGGTAGTACAGCGACTCCGGCGGCAGATACTCAGCCCCGCACCCCACGCATCCGAACCATGTGCGCATCAGCCACTCCTACTCGCGGATAGGAATTTTCCCGCTCCCGGCACAACCACTGCACGCCCCGGTCCACTTGTGGGTGACGGGTTCCTGACGACCGTCCTCGTCCAGACCTATCGTGTGCCGCTCATGCTCCGTCAACCCGGTCCCACCACACGCCGTACACGACCGCTCACTCACGACACCAGCATGCTGGAAGTCAAGGGATCCCGCACCACCGCCTCGACCCGCCGGCGACCTGCGGAACCTTCTCCGGGGCTGAGCGGAGCGCAGTATTGTCGACGCTCGGCACAGAGGGAGGGGGTGCGGAGCATGTGGGTCGACCGGGAACGACCACCTCCCGTTTCAGGCGATTTGAAACTTACGCCGGAATCGGCGCTAGTAATGAAAAACGCCATGTCCGGCTGAGAAAGCCGCAGGTGAGGAAGTGCGCTCCCCGCGCGTGCGGGGATGTTCCTGGGCGACGGCTGGGGCGGCTACGACCTCATCGGCGCTCCCCGCGCGTGCGGGGATGTTCCTACATCGGTGCTCTCCAAAGCCGCACAGGAAATGCGCTCCCCGCGCGTGCGGGGATGTTCCACCCCGGATGACCGTCAGCACGGTCGCCGCTGCGCGCTCCCCGCGCGTGCGGGGATGTTCCCGGGGTGGCCCGGAAGAACATTCTGATCATCGCGCGCTCCCCGCGCGTGCGGGGATGGTCCCTGCGGATCGTTGACCAGTTCGTCGTTTCGGATGTGCTCCCTGCGCCTGCGGGGATGGAAGTTCCACGTACCCGTAACAACCGGGGAGGGGCCTTGCGCGTGCCCTTTGCGCCCGTCACCGCGTCAGCAAGCCCCTGGTGCGTCACCGTCCAGACCCGCCCCGTGAAGCAGTTCGATGACCCGTTCCTCGTACCGGAGGCGGGCCGGGGAGAAGTCGTACGGCATCATGCCGATCGCCTTCATCGCGCTTCCACCCGGGGGCACCTCGCCTGCTTCCTCGCCCTTCTCGTCCTCCTGGTCCAGGAGGGCGTCAAGCGCCTCGTCCAGGCCGGACTCGGCAATTGCAGCCTCCAGAGCCGTCTCATGAGCACACCGCCGGGCGGCCAGGGCCTCAATACGAGGGTCGTCGGGCGACACTGTGTCGTCCAAGTCCGCCTCCGCATCGACCAAGCGGTCCTCCTCCGACCGCAGTTCGGGGTGGGTGGCCAAGGTGATGAACCGGTCGGCCTGTGCCGCGGCGCCCAGGGGACCGAAGACGCGCTCCGTGACCAGCAGGGCTTCAAGATCGGCCGGGCGAAGTGCCCCCGGCGGCAGGTCGCGCAGGCGGTCACCGACCAGCGGTGAGAGCAGGCCCAAGGGGCTGCCCAGCTCGCGGAGGCGGTGCACGGCGGCCCGCTGGGCTTCGATGGCCGCCGCCTTGGCGGCGAGGGATTCCTCGAGCCCGGCCAGGGACTGTTCGATGCCCATGGCGCCCTCGAAGCCGGATCGGATGTCGTCCAGGGCGATACCCGCGTCGGTCATCTTGCGGATCCACAGCAGGCGGATCATGTCGTCGTATCCGTAGCGGCGGCGGTTGTCGCCGCCGCGTTCCGGCTCGGGGAGGAGCCCGATGGCGTGGTAGTGGCGGACGGCACGCGGCGTAGTGCCGGCGAACCCGGCGGCGTCGCCGATCTTGACCCGGCGGGGGATGGCGGGAAGGGGCATGCGGGGGAACCTCTCGACGGCGTACTCGCCACCCACTGGACCATATGCCGCTACGGCATCTGCAAGCCGCGCCGCCACAGGGGGCACCGGGGTGCGTGAGGCGGGTGAGGAGGCTGCGGGTTTTGAGGTGATCGCGCCAACTCGCTGAGATTCCGGGCCGTACTCCTCCGTACCAGTGGCGGAGGAAGTCACGCCGGATCGACCATCGCGGCGCGCCCTCCCGTAACCCGACTCGGGCCCCGCACCCCCTGCGGGACCAGGGCATTCCCGTCAGGAGCCCCCCATGGACATCGATTCCGCCTCCCCCTCCCCCACCCGGGTCGACGCAGTCGTCGTCGGCGCCGGGGCCGCCGGGATCTACCAGCTCCACCGGCTGCGCGAACAGGGCCTCCGCACCCGGGTGTTCGAGGCCGGTGACGACATCGGCGGTACGTGGTTCTGGAACCGCTACCCGGGTGCGCGCTGCGACATCGAGAGCCTGTCGTACTCGTACTCCTTCTCCCCCGAGCTGGACCAGGAGTGGGTGTGGAGCGAGAAGTACGCCACGCAGCCGGAGATCCTGAGATATCTCCACCATGTCGCCGACCGGTTCGACCTGCGGAAGGACATCACCCTGCGCACCCGCGTGACGCGGGCGGTGTACGACGAGGAGAGCCGCCACTGGGAGGTGTCCACGGACACCGGGGAGCGGGTGATCGCGCGGTTCGTGGTGATGGCGGCGGGCTGCTCGTCCACGCCCAAGGACCCGGGGGTTCCGGGCGCGGCGTCGTTCGCGGGCGATACGTACCAGACCGCGCGCTGGCCTCGTGAGGACGTCGACTTCGCCGGGCGGCGGGTCGCCGTGATCGGCACGGGGTCGTCCGGGGTGCAGATCATCCCGGAGATCGCGAAGCGGGCCGCCGAACTGACCGTCTTCCAGCGTACGGCCGCCTTCACTCTCCCCGCCCGGAACCGGCCGATCGACGCGGCCGAGCTGGCGGAGCACAAGGCCCGCTATCCGTGGTTCCGGACGGAGCAGCGGCGCTCCAAGGGCGGCAGTGTCGTGGAGATGCCGACGGTTTCGGCGCTGGAGGTGAGCGAGGAGGAACGTACGGCGGCGTACGAATCGGCCTGGCAGGCGGGGTTGCTGAGCGCGATGCTCCGCTCGTACACCGATCTGCTGGTCGACGAGCGGGCCAATGAGACGGCGGCCGAGTTCATCCGGGCCAAGATCCGGGCGACGGTCGCCGACCAGGAGACGGCGGAGCGGCTTTCCCCGCGCGGCTTCGCCTTCGGCACCAAGCGGCCCTGTCTGGACACCGACTACTACGCCACGTTCAACGAACCGCATGTACGGCTGGTCGACCTGGGCCGGACGCCAATCGAGGAGATCACGGCGAAGGGGGTACGGACCTCGGAGCGGGAGTGGCCGGTGGACGCGATCGTCTTCGCCACCGGGTTCGACTCCTTCACCGGGTCGTTGACGGCCGTCGACATCGTCGGCAAGGACGGGGCGCGGCTGAGGGACCGGTGGGCGGCGGGCCCGCGCAGCTATCTGGGGCTGATGTCGGCGGGCTTCCCCAACCTCTTCACCGTTACCGGGCCGCTGAGCCCGTCCGTGCTCACCAACATGATGGTCTCCATCGAGCAGCATGTGGAGTGGATCACCGACTGCGTCACCTACCTCCGCGAGCAGGGAGTAGCGGAGATCGATACGACGCCGGAGGCCGAGGAGGAGTGGGGCGCGCATGTCGCCGAACTGGCGGCGGGGACGCTCTATCCAACGGCCGCGTCCTGGTACACGGGGGCGAATGTGCCGGGGAAGGCGCGGGTCTTCATGGCGTACGTGGGCGGGCTGGACCGCTATCGCGCGAGGTGCGCGGCGGTGGCCGAGGAGGGGTACGAGGGGTTCGTACTCTCGGGCCGGACCGGCGCGGCGGATGGTGCCGGGGGCGTTACGGCGGCGGGGCCCGTACGTCCCTGAGACCGAGGCGGGCGGCCCCCGGCCGGCGGCGATTCCGTCGCCGCCGGGGGTGCTCGCCGTTCGGGCGGGGTCCCCGTACCGGCAGATTGTCGACGGCGGTCGGACGACGGCTCCGCTACGACTCCGGAGCCCTCGTCCCGCGCCCGTGCCTCGGGCACTTCATCCGAGGGACTTCTCAATGGCCTCGAAGATGTCCGCGTCGGTCTCCTGCTGCCAGGTGGGCAGGTCGGGCCAGTCCGCCACGTACCCGGGCTTCGGGTCCTCGAAGTGCTTGAACATCTGGGCGGTCCAGCAGGTGGCGACGAAGCGTCCCCTCTGCTCGCGGGACAGGCGGGCGGCGTACCCGTCGCTGATCTCCACGAACTGCCGGACCTGCTCGTAGACGGCGCGGGCCGCCTGCCGCTCCCACTCCGGGGTGTCCTCCCAGGGGGTGACGTACCCGGGCTTCGGCTCACCCGGGAAGTGCTGCCGCACTCCCGCGATCCACGCCTCGCGGAACAGTCGTGCGCCATCCGGATGCGACATATCGCTCCTTCTCGTCTCGGAGATTCCAGTGCGGCGTCATCGCTCTCGGCTCCGCCGCAGGACGGTCATGGGTCAGTGTTCCGAACTTGCCGGAGGACGGATATGGCGTTCCCCATGCGGGTACGGCCCCGGCACAGGCACTCGGACGCCGGGTGCGCGAGCCTCGCCGCACAGTTCACCCCGCAGCGCTGAGCGTGTCGGCGAGTACCATTCGCCCCGGGGTGTCGTGGGGCAGCGACCGGTAGAGCGCCAGTGTTCGGGTCCTGGTCAGCCCGGTGCGATACGCCTCCGGCAGGTCGCCGTAGACCCGGGCCGCGAGTGCGGCGGCGGTGGCCCGGTCGCCGTCGTGGGCCCGGCACGCGGCTTCGTCGATGGTGATCAGCGCGCGGGTCATGAGGGAAGGCGTACGCGTCAACGCGACAGCCGCCTGTTGGGTCTCGTACGCCCGACGGGTCTCCCCGAGGTGGGTGAACGCCTGGGAGAGGTGGACATGGTGCTTTTGCAGGGGGTAGCCGAACCAGGTGTCCGCACGTTGCTGCGGAGTCAGTCGCTCGGCCAGCCGCTCGACGTCGGCCACCGCTTCGAGCGCGCGTTGCCGGTCGCCGCCGACCGCGTAGGCACGAGCGGCGACCGCCGAGGCGAGTGCCGCTGGGGCGCTCGGTGTCGAACCCGCCAAGTGGCGGGCCCGGTCGGCGAGTCTCGCCGAGACGGCCGCTGCTCCGTAGTTGAGCGGAACCATGGCCTCACGGGCGAGGACCCAGGCGTGCAGCAGCCGGTCACCGGATTCCTGGGCGGCCCGGGCGGCGGTGGCGCTCCAGCGGTGGGACTCGCGGTGCTGCCCCAGATCGTGGAGGACGATGGCGACCATCCCCGCCATCTGCCCGGTGACATGGGTCAGCACGGAACGGTCCGCGTCCCGGTGCGGCCGGGTCAACAGTGGTTTGAGGTCATCGAATTCAGCGACCAGGTCCCAGAGAACGTCCGCCGGGGCTTGGCCGTGATATCCGTGGCCGTACCGCTCGGCGGTCGATTCCCAGTGGTCGAGGTCGGTGGTCCGCTCCGACGCCAGGGCAGCGTCGATGTCATTGCGGGTGGTCGTGAGTGCGGCGAGCCCGGGGCCTGCCATTCCGGCCGCGAGCGCGCCGCGGAGAACGGCGCGGCGCTTCATCGGATCGTCTTCCTGTCGGGTGTGGTCGGTACTGGGTGTCGGCACGGTTTCCCATGGGCGGGATGCCAAGCCTAGGCGGGCGCCGGGGATTCCGAGCCCGTCCGCGACGCGCTCCAGCACCGGTAACGAGGTAACCGTCCCATCCCCCCGCGCCATGCGGCTGACGCGTTCCGGGCGAAGGTCGCACGCCTCCCCGATGCGGTTGAAGCTCAGGCCCGCATCGGTGTGGGCCAAGGCGAACAGCGCGCCGACATCGCGGCGTTCCAGCGCGGAAAGAACGCGCGGGTCGTCCAGCAACACGGCTGGAGAGCAGTCGGCGACAGCGGTTCCATTGTGGCCCCCTGGCTGAGCGGCGGTACCCCCACGAGGGGTACCCCCATGATGGGCCCCTCTCCGCGTGGTTACCGCAAGGCCGCGACCGTTCTTCAATGGCCCGGCGACCTGGTCCGAACCCGGCTGTCGCTTTCGCCGCCTGCTTTCAGGCGCCCGGCGGACCGGGCCGGGAACGATCCCCCGGCTGGACCAAGCGGCTTTCCCGAAGGAGCTGATCAGCCATATGCGTGACTCTGCCGTCCGCCCGTCCACCCGCGCGGGGAGCCCAACTCCTCGACAGCGTGCGGTGGTCACCCCGGGCTCCCGGCGGGTAGCCGACCGAGCCCGACATGACGTACACCCCTCTCGCCCGCCCCGGAGGCTCCCCGCGTGCCCGGTATCGCCGTCACGCGGGCCGGTTGAAGAAGTCCGCAGCACGCTCGTCGAGTTCGAGCACACAGCGGGCTCCGCGAGCGCGGAAGGGCGTCATCTCCCGCCGCATCCGGCTCACGGCCTTCTCGGTCCGGGCCGACCGGACTCCCAGCATATGGTCGAGCGCCCGGTTCCAGGTCGCGCAGGCTTGCTCGATGCCCCCGGTCCTGAGCTGCATTTCGGCGCTCGCGACGAGGTCGAGGGCGACGATCCGCGCGTAGGTCGTGGCGGGACGGGCCGCTGCCGCCCGCTGGTACTCGGCGGCGGCTGCCCGGTGGTCGCCGAGCGTCTCGTGGACCTTGGCCGTGCGCGAGTGCACCGACGCGGCAGGCGGACCCCACGCCAGTGCCCAGAAGGGGAGTTCGTCACCGCGTTCCGCGTCCAGCAGGGCATGGGCCCGCCGGGTCTCCGCGAGGGCGGAGCGCCGCTGTCCGGCCTTCGCCAGGGTGTGGGCGTGGACCACGCGGAACAGCGCCTCGGTTGCCGGATCGACCTTGCCCTTGGCCCGGTCCAGGCCGGTCTCGGCGAGGGCCCGGCAGTGCTCCGGCCGGCGCAATTTGAGCCCCTGCATGGCCATGGTCCGCATCACGAAGCCGTCGTGGCCGGGGATCCCGGATTCGACGGCGAGGGCGTAGGACTGGAGGTAGTAGCGCTGGGCGAGGCCCTGCTGACCGGCGTCGTACGACTTCCAGCCCAGCAGATGTACGCCCCGGCTCGCGGCGGACAGCATCTGGCGGCGGCTCTCCTCGTTACGGAAGTTTCCCCGGACGAAGGAGGCGACGTCGTCGGAGAGGTACTGGACGAGGGCGGTGCGTCCATGACGTCCGCCGTGCCGCTCGTCCATCTCCGTAAAGAAGTGGATCATGTCGCGGACGGCGGCGACCTCGGCCATACCGACTCCGCGTCCGGTCCGGGCGGCCTTGGCCCGGTCCGCCATCTCCTCGACATGGGCAAGCGGGAGAGCGGCTGCGGCCACCGAGTACGCCGACGACGTGAGCAGTCGACGGCGGTCCAACTCGTACCGCCACATCGGCATCAGGGTCTCGATCGGATCCGAGACCAGGGACAGGCCCGCAGCTCCAGCGTCCCCCTCGGCCATCTCTGCCGTCAGGCCGAGTGCCGCTGGGGTAATGACCCGGCCGATCCTGCGCGAGAGCGCGAGAGCGAGATAGCGCGCGGTGTCTCCGGCGGGCCGGACGCCTGAGAGCCAGTGCTCAACGGTGCTCTTGTTCGTCCGCAGGGCGACACCGCACTCGGCCGCCACCGCCCGCACCCCCGCCGCCAGGGCCGCATAGGTCAGATCCGACTCGGTCACAGCATCGCGGAGCTTCACATTCGGAGTGCGCGCGGCCATCACAACACCTGCCCGTATACCCGATATACCGCTTCTTCCGCCCACCACCGTATCGATCCGTGGGCATTCCGTAGTTGTCTGATTACGGGCTCGGCGCTGTGAACGCCCAAGGCGGCAACCGGCGTCGACCACCCGTACGGACCGACCACAGACGTCGGCCGAGCAGATCACCGATACAGAGACGCCCCGGCGGACCAGTACCTCGCCAGGTGATCCCCCGGGGCTCGACCAAGCAGCTTTCGAGGAGCTGATCAGCCGTATGCGTGACTCTATCGTCCGTCCGTTCGCCCGTATCGGGCGAACGACTCCCCGACAGGCGAGGTGGCCCCGGTGACCCTGGAGAGCCTGCTCGCCGAACCCCGCCGCGCCACCGACCCCGTCGAATGCCAGGTCTGCGCGCGGGAGACCGACGCGCCCGTCGAGGTGCGGCCCGGCCTCACCACCTGCCCCGAGCACATCCTCGACGTCTACGAGAACCGGGCGGTGGCGGGATGAACGAGCCCGAGCTGCCCGTGTTCCGGGGCCGCGTCGTTCCATGGATCACCCCCTGGTCCGGAGCGCCCAACCTGCCCGAGCCGCTGGTACTCGCCCCGCTCGGCCGGGGCATCGCCTACGCCGACGAGGGCGTGCACGACCGGACGTACGACGGTGTCCTCCTGGCGCGCGGGCGCGGCCGGCGTGCCACCGACGCCGCAGGAGTTCCCCTCTACGACCAGGTCGACCCCCGCCGCCAGCACAAGGCCGCCGACCGGCTCCTCTGCCAGGTCTGCGGCAGCAAACCGCCACCGCATCCGGAGGGGTTGCTGTGGCTGCTCGCCGGAGCGGAAGGTTCGGTGGAGGAGTCCCTGACCCTCACCCCGCCCCTCTGCCCCGATCCCTGCGCCCGGCTCGCCCTCCGGCAGTGCCCGGCCCTCGCCCGGAGCCACGCGGCCGTACGAGTCGGCTTCCCCCGGCCCTGGGGCTACCACGGTGATCAGTACGCCCCCGGCCCCGACGGCCTCCCGGCCACCACCGCGACCGCCGTCCATCTCCCCCACGAGGACCCCAGGCTGCCCTGGCTCCTCGCCGACCTCGCCGTTACCCAACTCATGGGCTGCACGCCCGCGTACGACGTGGGGAACGCGTCATGACCGTCCCGCCCGATACCGCTGCGGGGTTTCGGCCGGTGAGCAGTGCGCGGCTTCAGCATGCGGCGCTCGGTGACGCGGCCGAGGCGCTGGACGCTTACGAGGCGGAGGAGGACCTCGTACGCACCCTGCACGCTCTCGGCTTTCCGGTGCGGGAGGTCGCACGGGCCACCCGTGCCTTCCGGCTGCGGGCCGTCACCCACGCCGCACGGGACTTGGGTATCGCGCAGGTCCTGGAGATCGGCCCCGGACTCCCACCCCGTTCCACCCCCGCCAGCCACCATCTGGTCCAGCGCCACCACCGCCGGACCAGGGCCCTCTACGTCGACCACGACCCACTCGCCGTCACCCACCTCACCACCGCCTACGAGACCGAGGAAACGGGCGGCACGGTCCGCACGGTCCTCGGCGACCTGCGCACCCCACAGTCCGTCCTTGAGCAGGCGGCGGCCCACCTCGACCTCACCCGCCCCGCCGCCCTGGTCGCCACCGCCGTCCTCGACACGATCTACGACCACGACCACCCCCACACCGCCGTACAACACCTCCTCGACGCCCTCCCGACCGGCAGCGCACTCATCGCCACCCACCTCACCCACGAACACGATCCGGAAACCGTTCACCGGGCCACCCGCACCCTCCAGATCGCCGGACTCCCCACCCGCCCCCGTTCCTTTGAGGACATCGCCGCCTTCTTCAACGGGCTCACCCCGGTAGGCCCCGGCCTCGTTCCCGCCAGCCAATGGCACCCCACTCATTCTGACGATCAAGCCCCGCCCGAGGACCACTCCTACGCCGCCACCGGACTCCTCACCTGAAAGACGATCCGTGCACACGATCCACATCACCGGCGCGTTCACCATCACCCCGCCCATACCGCCCGAGTCGACCCGGGGCACCCTCTACCACCCGGAGACACCGGAAGAACCCCCTTACGGCTGCGACCTCATCCTCCGCCTCGACACCACCGGCCACGCCACACACCTCCAACCCCGACGCCACCACACCCACGCCCTCACCCACCAAATCCAGCACGCCATCAACACCTACCCCCACCACACCATCACCGGCCAACTCCACTGCCACGGCCCACAACCCGGCACCCCATGGCACATCACCATCACCAACAACCACCCCACAGAAACGCACCACAGCACACCCGAGACGCCCTGACGCACCGCACCACACCCCGTATCGTCAACACCCAACACCGACGAACGAGGACGGAAAGCCATGGGGCACAACAAGGGTCAACGATCGACTAGTTCTCCCCATGTGCCCCATACGCCGGAGTCGGCACTAGTAATGAAAAACCACACCCCCGCCTGACAAACCCGCAGGTCGGAAACGGTGCTCCCCGCGCGTGCGGGGATGTTCCCCGGGGATCGCCCGGCTTCCACTCCTCCACGTCGTGCTCCCCGCGCGTGCGGGGATGTTCCCCGGAGGTTGTCGGGGCTTCCGTTCTGTGGCTGGTGCTCCCCGCGCGTGCGGGGATGTTCCTCCTCGTAGGGAGATGCCCATGTGGGCCAGCATGTGCTCCCCGCGCGTGCGGGGATGTTCCCGGACGGCTGGAGCCGATCAGGTCGGCGGCCTCGTGCTCCCCGCGCGTGCGGGGATGGTCCTGCTCCGCCTGGGGCGGCCAGACCACCGACAACGTGCTCCCCGCGCGTGCGGGGATGGTCCCAAGCGGCGCGTCTACCCGCCCACGGCCACCTAGTGCTCCCCGCGCGTGCGGGGATGGTCCTCGGCCCGCTACGCCGCGACGTACGCCCTGGAGGTGCTCCCCGCGCGTGCGGGGATGGTCCCTACGCTCGCCATGTGCGGAGAGTATCCCTTCGGTGCTCCCCGCGCGTGCGGGGATGGTCCCGGCCGTAGGCCGGGCTCACGACGCGACCCGCTGTGCTCCCCGCGCGTGCGGGGATGGTCCCCGCAAGTCCGCCGTGTTCGCCGCCCTCACCAAGTGCTCCCCGCGCGTGCGGGGATGGTCCTATGGCCCAGAAGATCAAGGCGACCCGCACCCAGTGCTCCCCGCGCGTGCGGGGATGGTCCCCAGGGCTGCGCCAAGGGCGACGCCCTCACCTTGTGCTCCCCGCGCGTGCGGGGATGGACCCAGGGCCGTGTAGTCGTTCGTGACGAACTTGCTGTGCTCCCCGCGCGTGCGGGGATATCCCTCCGCTGCCGATCACTCACCAGGACTTGGCCGATCTACGCTGAATCCACAGCACGTCGGCCAACCGACGCGGATAGCGGGACTGGATCGCACGAGACCGGATAGGCGATTACCGAAGCCATCGCCGTCCACCGCGAAGGAGTGTCCTATGACCTCACGTGACATCCCACACCATTCTGCGGACCGGCTGCACGGACTGGTCGAAGACATTCACGCCCGGCAATCGCTCTCCGCCGAATGGCGCGACGCCTTCGTCAAGGTGCCCCGGGAGATCTTCGTACCGGCCTGGTACGAGCACGGCCTCGACGAACGCGGCATCTCGGTATGGCAGCTGCGGGACGGCACCGACGATCGCGATCGTTGGCTGCAGGCGGTGTACAGCGACGACACCCTGGTCACAGCGCTCGACCTCGCGACCGCCGAGCGGGTCGATGACCGGTCGTGGACCGGGGTCGCGTCCTCCTCCAGCACCGCTCCGGGGCTCTTGGCAGAGATGCTGGCCGAGCTACGAGTCGAATCCGGGCACCGCGTCCTGGAGATCGGCACGGGGACCGGTTACAACACGGCCCTCCTGAGCGCGCGCCTCGGTCCGGAGATGGTGTACTCCATCGATGTCGACCCCGGCCTGGTCGAGACGGCGCGAACACGGCTGGCGGAACTCGGATACGCGCCGCTGCTCGCCGTCGGTGACGGGCGGAACGGCCATCCGGCGGGCGGTCCGTACGATCGCGTGATAGCTACCTGTTCCGTGACCCAAATCCCGGAAGCATGGATCCGGCAGACCCGGCCCGGCGGCATGATCCTCACAGACCTCGCCCTGGGTATCGACGGAGGACTCGTCCGGCTGATCGTGAACCCCGACGGCAGCGCCACCGGACACTTCACCGCAGCCTCCGGCCGCTCCATGCCTGCCCGGGCCGATGCCACGACCTACCCCGTTCGGGAGCGTGCCGTGTACCGACCGGAGTCCGGCACCCGACGCGCGGCAGTCAGCGCCGCCGACATCCAGGAGCAGTACGCCTTCCGAATCGCTCTCTCCCTGGCCCTCCCCGAGGCGGAACTCGTCTACCACCTCGACGACACGGGCCCGACTTACATCCAAATCCAACAGCCGGACGGCTCCTGGGCCCGTACCCCCGTCGATACGACCGATCCCCCGACCGTGACCTACGGCGGCGACGGCACCCTGTGGGAACGTGTCGAGACGGAGTGGGCACGATGGAACGAGCAGGGCCGCCCGGACCATACGACCTACGGCATCACCCGGGCCCCCGACGGGACAATGCGAGGCTGGCGTACGTCCGACAATTGCGTTTGGCCCGTGGGATAGACGAACGCCGAACGCGGTACCAACCGCCAGGGCGCCGACGGCACCTCCGGACGCGGCTACAGGGTTACGCCCCGCCCGGTATCGTCAGCGCTCAGCACGACGAACAGGGGGAAGCGTGCCGCACAACAAGGCCCAGCGGCCGTCCCGTTCACACCATCCGCGGCTTTCGCCCGAGTCGGCACTAGTGATGAAAAACCGCACCCCCGCCTGACAAACCCGCAGGTGGGAAACTGTGCTCCCCGCGCGTGCGGGGATGGTCCCGGCATCCACATCGGCGACCTCCTCGCCCACGCGTGCTCCCCGCGCGTGCGGGGATGGTCCCATCCCGGTGGTGGACCTGAGATAGGCGCTCGGAGTGCTCCCCGCGCGTGCGGGGATGGTCCCCGGAACACCTCCGGTTACACCCGGCCTGATCCGTGCTCCCCGCGCGTGCGGGGATGGTCCTCCGCCCGACCCAGTACGGGCGGTGAGGGGAGCGTGCTCCCCGCGCGTGCGGGGATGGTCCGGAGTGGGAACCGCGGTCCTGGCCGTACGCCGGTGCTCCCCGCGCGTGCGGGGATGGTCCCGACCCGCCCGTCCCGGACCACCGTGATTCGCTGTGCTCCCCGCGCGTGCGGGGATGGTCCCCCCGTGCCGGACCTGGACCGGGCCTGCCACGTGTGCTCCCCGCGCGTGCGGGGATGGTCGCCGAGGCCGAGCAGGCTGGAGCGTGCTCCCCGCCCCCGCGGGGTCCTCCACGCCGGAACCGGGCGGCCCGGGAAGGGCACGCCACAGCCCATCAGCGCGCCCGCCACGAACTCACCCCGCCCCGGTCACCGCATCCGCGTCGCCCACTCCTGGACCTTTTTGATCCGTTCGCGGATCTGGCCCGCCGTGGCCTCGGCGCTCGGGGGGCCGCCGCAGACGCGGCGGAGTTCGGTGTGGATCACGCCGTGGGGTTTGCCGCTCTGGTGGACGTAGGCGCTGACCATGGTGTTCAGCTGCTTACGGAGTTCCAGCAGCTCCTTGTGGGAGACGACCGGGCGGCGTTCGGCGGGGAGTTCGAGGAGGTCGGCCTCCTCGTCGGGCTTCTTGCGGCTGTGGGCGATCTGGCGGGCCTGGCGCTTCTGGAGGAGCATCTGGACCTGGTCCGGTTCGAGCAGGCCGGGGATGCCGAGGTAGTCCTGTTCCTCCTCGCTGCCCGGGTGCGCCTGCATACCGAATTCGGCGCCGTTGTACATCACCCGGTCGAAGACGGCGTCGGACTCCAGCGCCTCGAAGGGGAGCTGGTCCTGGTCGCCGGTGTCCTCGTCCTGGGCCTTGTTGGCCTCGTCCATCTCCTTCTCGGACTCGGCGTACGGGTCCTCCTCACCGTCCTTCTTGGGGCGGTCGAGGACATGGTCCCGTTCGACTTCCATCTCGTTGGCGAAGCCGAGGAGCATGGGGATCGTGGGGAGGAAAACGGACGCCGTCTCGCCGCGCCTGCGGGAGCGGACGAAGCGGCCGACGGCCTGGGCGAAGAACAGCGGGGTCGAGATGGTGGTGGCGTACACCCCGACCGCCAGCCGGGGTACGTCGACGCCCTCCGACACCATCCGGACCGCGACCATCCAGCGGTCGTCGCTCTCGCTGTACTCGTCGATCCGCTTCGACGCGCCCGTGTCGTCGGAGAGGACGACCGTCGCCTTCGTGCCGGTGATCTCCCGGATCAGCTTGGCGTACGAGCGCGCCGAGTCCTGGTCGGCGGCGATCACCAGACCGCCCGCGTCCGGGATGGACTTGCGGACCTCGGTCAGCCGCTGGTCGGCGGCGCGCAGCACGTTCGGCATCCACTCGCCGCGCGGGTCGAGCGCCGTCCGCCACGCCTGGGAGATCGCGTCCTTGGTCATCGGCTCGCCGAGCCGGGCCGCGACCTCGTCGCCGGCCTTGGTGCGCCAGCGCATGTTGCCGCTGTACGAGAGGAAGATGACGGGCCGCACCACCCCGTCGCCGAGGGCGTGGCCGTAGCCGTACGTGTAGTCGGCGGCGGAGCGGCGGATTCCGTCGTTGCCCTCCTCGTAGGTGACGAAGGGGATCGGGTTGGTGTCCGACCGGAACGGCGTTCCGGTCAGCGCCAGCCGCCGGGTCGCCGGGTCGAACGCCTCCAGACAGGCCTCGCCCCAGGACTTGGAGTCGCCCGCGTGGTGGATCTCGTCCAGGATGACCAGCGTCTTCCGCTGCTCGCAGCGGTTGCGGTGGAGCATCGGGCGGACGCCGACGCCCGCGTAGGTCACGGCGACGCCGTGGTACTCCTTGCTGACCGGACCGGCGCTGTAGTCCGGGTCCAGCTTGATCCCTATCCGTGCCGCCGCGGCGGCCCACTGCTTCTTCAGATGCTCGGTCGGGGCGACCACGGTCACCTGCTGGACCACATGGTGGTGGAGCAGCCAGGACGCCAGCGTCAGCGCGAAGGTCGTCTTCCCGGCGCCGGGCGTGGCGACCGCGAGGAAGTCCTTGGGCTGCTCCTGTACGTATCTGTCCATGGCCGCCTGCTGCCAGGCACGCAGCTTGCCCGCCGTGCCCCAGGGGGCGCGGCCGGGGAAGGCGGGGGAAAGATGGTGGGAGTGGGAGGCGGTAGTAGTCACGGTCTCCGGTGCAGCGATTCGGTGGGCGGCGGGTCGTCCGGACACGGGCGCGACGCGTCCCGGCCGGGCCCTCGGGGCTCGGTATGACAACCGGGCCACCCTACCGGTGCGCTCGCGGCGGCCCGGGCCGGACGAGGCCGCCGCCTCGGCGGGTGCGACCTAGCTCACATGTACGAGTGCCCGTACGAGGCCGGTACGCCCCGGAGTCCGCGCCCCCGCCCCCCACGCGCCCGTCAGGCCGTCGTCGGGGCCTTCGCCGGCTCCGTCGGCTTCACCTCAGTCGCGGCCGGGGCCGGGGCCGGTGGGACCCGCAGCCGGGTCGCGACCCAGGCGCCGATCAGGGCGACCACGGCCATCGGGACGAAGACCACCGCGAAGGCCGCCGGGTGCGAGCCGCCGGAGTCCGCCGCCGTCGTCGCGTGGTGGGCCACCGAGCCGCCGCCGAGCGCCGCGAAGGCCGCGCCGCCCGCCGCGAGCAGCATGATGTTGGAGAGGCCGTCGGAGATCTGGAGCGCGGCCGAGTTGGACCCGGCCTCCTCCGGGGCGGAGAGCTTCAGCAGCAGCACACTGGTCGAGGCGATGACCATGCCCATGCCGAAGCAGCCGATTCCCCAGCCGACGGCGAGGGTCCACACCGGGACGGAGTCGATCAGTACGAGCGGGGCGCCCGCGATCGCCGCCGCGCAGAGGATCATGCCGGTCGACACCATCCGCTCCCGGTACGGCTCCATCCGCGGCCGGGACTGGAGGTAGGAGCCCGCCGCCCAGGTGAGGCCACCCGCCGCCAGGGAGAAGCCGGCCATCGTCGGGGAGAGGTCCCGCTGGGTCACCAGCATCAGCGGGATGAACGATTCGGCGGCGATGAACGCGCCCGCCGCCAGACCCCGCAGCAGCACCACGGACGGCAGCCCGCGGGCGGCCCGGTAGGTGCCCTTCGGGAGCAGTCCGAGGACGGCGGGCACCAGCAGCGCGGCGCCGGCCGCCGCCGGGAGGAGGGAGAGCCAGACCAGGTCCTGGGCCGAGTACTGGAGCAGTCCGGCGCCGAGGGAGATACCGAGCGCCAGCCGGATCCGGCGGCGGTCGAACGGCGGCCGGGGCGCGGTCGGGTCGGCCGGGCCCGAGGCCATCCGGCGGATCTCCGGCAGCGCCAGCGCCAGCGGGAAGACCACCAGCGCCGGGATGCCGAGGAAGACCCAGCGCCAGCCGAGCTGCTCGGTGATCGTGCCGGAGGCGAGCGGTCCGACGATCGAGGGGATGATCCAGCTCGCGGCGAAGGCGGCGAGGATCTTGGGCCGCAGATGTTCGGGGTACGCGCGTCCGATGATCACGTAGAGGCTGACGATCACCAGTCCGCCGCCGAAGCCCTGGACGGCCCGGCCGAGGATGAAGAGCCACATCGCGTTGGCGGTGCCGGAGAGTACGAGTCCGGCGCCGAAGGCCGCGATACCGGTGGCCAGCGGGCGCAGCGGGCCCTCCCGGTCGGCCCACTGGCCGGCCAGCACCATCGCGAGGAGGCTGGTGGTGAAGTAGGAGGAGAAGGCGAAGGCGTAGACCTCGACGCCGTTCAGCTCGCGGGCCGCGACGGGCATCGCGGTGCCGACGGCGGTCGCCTCGAAGGCGATCAGCAGGACGACGGCGATGATGCCGACACTGAGCGACCGGTAGGTACGGTCCAGGACCCCGTCGGTCTCCGAGGCCGGGGGCGGGACGGGGCCCGGGGCCGTGTCCGCGGCGACCGGACCCTCCTGGATCGGGGACTGTGCCCGGGGTATGACGGGGCCGGTGGCTTGTGGGGTGACCTCCGGGTCACGGGGTTCGCGGGCGCTCATCAGCCCAGGGTAAGTGGCAAAACCGGAGATCGTCCCTGTCGGGGGACGGGGATCGCTCTGGTCCCTTGGTCCTACGCCTCCGAAGCCCTCCCCGAGCCCGGCGCCGGGCGGGCACCGCGCGCTCCCCCGGTATACCCGGGAGGGGTTTGTGAACGGAGCATGGCGGTTGTATTGCGGGGCGCCTTGATCCCTTGGCCCGCGCCCGCGCGCCCCCATACGGTCGTGACCAGGGAGACCCCCGCGACACCGGCGGGGGAACCCCACGACCGTGTACCCGAGTGGTTCAGGGCCTCGTCTGCAAAACGAGTTACGCCGGTTCGAATCCGGTCACGGTCTCGGTACGCGCGCGCTCATGGCGGGCGGACCATGGCAACACGGGAAACGGACCCGGTCGTCCCCTACGGCGGAAGGTGGACGGCCGGGTCCGTGGCGTTTTCCCCGCCCGGTCCGGTCCCCCGGGCGTCAGGACACCCGGGCCTCGTCCAGCCGCGCCAGGATCGCGTCCACCGTCTCCGCGACCGTCAGACCGCCCGAGTCGAGCCACAGTCCCGTACGCGGTGTCTCGTCGCGCAGGATCCCGTCCATCCCCTCCGGCGTCCAGCCCAGCCCGTAGCCCGTCTTCTCCCGGGCGTCCTCGCGGGCCGAGATCACCTCCGGCCGGGGCGCGAGCACGACGACGAAGAGGGGGCGGGTCCGGACCATCGACACGTACTCGGGGAGGGCGTCCCCGATCACGATGTCCTGGACGACGGCCGTCAGACCCGCGTCCGCGTACAGGTCGGCCGCCGCGGCGGAGATCCGGTGCCGCAGGCGGAGCTGTTCCCGTACGACCTCACGGGCGTCGGCGTCGGCGCTCATCTCCGCCGCGCCGGAGACCATCATCCGGCGGAAGGTGTCCCCGCAGACATGCGCGGACCGGGGCAGGCGCTCGGCGAGGGCCTGGGCGACGGTCGACTTCCCGGCGGCCATGACGCCGGTCACGAGGACGACGGAGGAGTCGAGGGGGTGGAGAGGGTGGAGGGGGGTGGGGTGATCGGTCATGATCCGACGCTATGTCCCTGCGGGGTGCGCCCTCCACGTGTTTTCCCGGCTGCTCGTACGGGCCCGCGCCCCGAGCGGCCCCGCCTGCGTGAGCGCCTTGTGCCGGGGCGAACCCGTCTGCCCCGGCAAGCGCCTTGGCCCTCCGAGTGAGGCCCACGCCACCCGCCCAGCCGGGCGAATGCCGTCGGGCGACCGCGCGCCGCCTGTGGCTTGTCGCGCAGTTCCGCCCCCTATGCCTTCGGCAATGGGGGGACCCCCAGCGCCTTGGCCCTCCGAGTGAGGCCCACGCCACCCGCCCAGCCGGGCGAATGTTGCCGGGCGACCGCGCGCCGCCTGTGGCTTGTCGCGCAGTTCCGCCCCCTATGCCTTCGGCAATGGGGGGACCCCCAGCGCCTTGGCCCTCCGAGTGAGG
>NZ_JBEYIS010000007.1:0-77530 GCF_040635975.1 Streptomyces sp. NPDC006798 | reverse complement strand
GGCCCACGCCACCCGCCCAGCCGGGCGAATGTTGCCGGGCGACCGCGCGCCGCCTGTGGCTTGTCGCGCAGTTCCCCGCGCCCCTGAACACCCCCACCTGGCCGGGGGGGCCGGAAGGTTACGGCTGGACGACCGCCGCCTGGGGGCGGATCGGGAGGCGGTTGACCGGGCGGCCCGTGGCCGCGCGGACCGCCGCCGCGACCGCCGCCGGGGACGTCACCACCGGTACGGCGCTGGCCGGCTTCGCGCCGAAGGAGGCGACGACGTCCCGCTCCTCGACGAGTTTGACGATCCGGATGTCGGGGGCGTCGAGGGCCGTCGGCAGCGCGTAGCCGGTGAGGTCGGGGCGGCGGACGACGCCCCGGTTGGTGCGGAGGTTCTCGGTGAGGGCCGTGCCGATGCCGAGGGTGACGCCCGCCTCGATCCGGACCGCGAGCTGCGCGGGGTTGAGGATCCGGCCGACGTCCTGGGCGACCGCCATCTCCACGACCCGGACGGAGCCCAGCTCGATGTCGACGTCGACCACCGCGCGGACCGCGCAGAACGCCAGGCCGACGAAGGCGTCGCCCTGGCCGGTCTCGTCCAGGGGTTCGGTCGGGTGGGGGCGGCACTGGGCGGTGGCCCAGAGTTCCTTGCCCTCCAGCGCCTCGGCGACGGTGACCGAGAGCACCCCGTCGTACGAGGTGATCTTGCCGTCGGCGATCTGGAGCAGCTCCGTCGACATCCCGAACTGGTGCGCGAGGGGCTGGAGGAGCTGGGTGCGGACCATCTTCGCGGCGCGTTCGACCGCTCCGCCGGAGACCCAGGTGTGCCGTCCGTGGCAGGCGGGGCCCGCCGGGGGCTGGTCGGTGTCGACGGAGGCCACCTGGACCTCGTCGACGCCGAGGGTCTCCTGGACGATCTGCCGGGCGAGGGTCGTGAAGCCGGAGCCGGTCTCCACGGCGGCGCAGATGACGGTGGCGATGCCGTCCTGGACCTTGACGGTGGCGGTGGACACCTCGTCGGTGCCCTCGGCGCCCAGCATGTGGACCATGCCGAGGGCGTAGCCGACGCCCCGGCGTACGGCGGCGGGTTCGCCCGCGCCCTCGGGTCCGCCGGGGAGCAGCCAGTCGTCCTCGGGCGAGTCCTTGGGGAGCGCCGGGAGGGGGTGGTCGCGTACCGCTTCGAGGAGTTCGGCGACGGGCGCCGGGCAGGTCACGGTCTGGCCGGTGGGGAGGAGGTCGCCGGTGGCCAGGACGTTGCGGAGCCGCAGGTCGGTGGGGTCGAGGCCGAGTTTGCCCGCCAGCTTGTCCATCTGGGCCTCGTAGGCGGCGCAGACCTGCATGGCGCCCTCGCCCCGGACGTGGCCGGAGGGGGGGTTGTTGGTACGGACGGCCCAGCCCTCGATGAAGGCGTGCGGGACGACGTACGGGCCGCAGGCGAAGGCGACGGCGGCGGCCAGGGACTCGGACGAGGAGTCGGCGTAGGCCCCGGCGTCGAGCAGGAGCTGGGCCTCGACCTTGAGCAGCCGGCCTTCGGTGTCGGCGTGGTGCCGGTAGCGCAGCAGGGTGGGGTGCCGGTGGGGGTGGCCGAGGAAGGACTCCTCGCGGGTGGCGGCCAGTTTGACGGGGCAGCCGGTGCGCAGGGCGAGCAGTCCGAGGGGGAGCTGGAAGCCGGGGTCCTCGCGGTCGGAGGTGGCGCCGGGGACGCCGGTGACGACCACCTTGACGCGTTCCGGTTCGAGGCCGAAGCAGGCGGCGGCCAGATCGCGGTCGGTGTGCGGGTCGGTGGAGGCGACGTACAGTTCGACGCCGCCGTCGGGGCGGGGTACGGCGAGGCCGGCCTCGGCGCCGATGGGCGCGGGGTCCTGGCGGCCGATCCGGTACAGGCCCTCGACGATGACGTCGCCGGTGACGTCGGGGTCGCCGTAGCGCAGCGGGATGTGCCGGACGAGGTTGCCGTCGGGGTGCAGCGGCGGGGCCTCGAAGGCGAGTTCGGGGTCGGTGACGGGCTCCAGCGCCTCGTACTCGACCTCGATGGCGGCGGCGGCGAGCCGGGCCGTGTCGGGGTGGTCGGCGGCGACGGCGGCGATCGCCTCGCCGTGGTGGCGGACCAGTTCGGAGGCGAAGACGGGCCGGTCGGCGACCCGGCGGCCGTAGGAGGAGTCGCCGGGGATGTCCTGGTGGGTGATGACGGCCCGGACGCCCTTCATCTCCAGGGCCGCCGAGGTGTCGATCGAGAGGATCCGGGCGTGCGGGTGCGGGGAGCGCAGGATGCCCGCCCACAGCAGGCCCTCGGCCCAGAGATCGGAGGCGTACGGGAAGACGCCCTCGGTCTTGGCACGGGCGTCGGCCGCCTGGAGGGACGTGCCGATGCCGTGCGCGGGCGGCTCCGGTTCGGGGCCGCGGGGGCCGGGCACGGTGGCCGTGAGGGGGGTCGCCGTGGTGGTCGCGGTGGCGTCGCTGGTCACGCCATGCCTCCGTCATGGGGATGGGGCTGCACACTACCCGCACCGGGAGGCGCCTGGTGCGGAATACGGGCTTCCTGGCCGGGGGCCGCGGTACCGGGCCGGGGCTGGCCGGATTCCGCTTCGGCCGCCGCCGCGTTGGCCTCGCGTTCGGCGACGACCTCCCGTACGGCGTCGAGTACGCCCCGGTAGCCGGAGCAGCGGCAGAGGTTGCCGCAGAGGGCCTGCCGGGTCTCCAGATCGGTGGGTCGGTGGTTGCCTTCCAGCAGGTCGTGGACGGTCATCGCCATACCGGGGACGCAGAAGCCGCACTGGACGGCGCAGTTGCGGACCAGGGCGCGCTGGACGTCGGAGGGTTCGCCGTGTTCGGCCAGGCCCTCGACGGTACGGACCTCGGTCCCGGCGGCGGTGGCCGCGGGGACCAGGCAGGAGGCGACGAGCCGGCCGTCGACCTGCACGTTGCAGGCGCCGCACTCGCCCTGGGAACAGCCGTCCTTGGCGCCCGCGAGGCCGAGGCGCTCGCGGAGCACGTAGAGCAGAGACTCGCCGATCCAGGCGTCGGTGACGGGGCGGTCGGCGCCGTTGACCCGCAGGACGTAGGAGGTGGGCGGGTGTTCCTCGAAGACGGGGGCCGGTACGGGCTCCGGTTCGGGCTCGGGGGCCGGTTCCGGGTCGGTGGTCTCCACGGGCTCGGGGGCCTCGGCGGCGGCCGGTTCGGGTTCCGGCTCGGATTCCGGCTCGGGCTCCGGTTGGGGTTCCGGTTCGGCGGGGGCCCCTCCGGCGGCTTCCTCGGCGCCGTCGGCGGCGGAGGGCGGTTCGGACTCGGCGGCGGAGGCATCGCCGGAGGCGGCGGAGGCGGGCTCCGGGGCCGCCGGGCCCTCGGGGACCGCTCCGGCCTGTGGCTGTTCCGGGTGGGCCGGGTGGGGCGCCTGGTCGGCCGGGTGTCCGGCGACGGGCACGGTGACGGAACCGGCGGCGGGCGGGGCGACGGACCCCACAACGGAACCGACGGAACCGATCGCGGATCCGATCGCGGATCCGGCCTGTGACTCCGGCTCCGGGTGGCCGAGGTGCTCGGCCGGGACGGCGGGGACCGCCGGTTCGGAGTGCTCGGGGTGGTCGGTGTGCTCAGTGTGCTCGGGATGCTCGACGTACTCCGCCGACACCGGGTGCCCGGCCGGCCCCGGGTGCACGGGCGGCACCCCGGGTCCGTGGTGCGGGTGCCCGGCCACGGGCTCGCCGTGCGACGGATGGTCGTGCGGCGGATGTACGGGCACGGTGTGCGGATGCTGCGGCGCGGCCCAGGGCGCGGCGGCGCCGCCCGGCAGGGTCGCGGGGGCGTCGGCGGGCGCCCAGGGCGCCGCGGTGGCCGCCCCGGTGGTTTCGGGGTGGGGTTCGGCCCCGACGGACGGCTGGGGGCCGTTCCACTGCTGGGCCTGGAGCATGGCGGCGGTGTACTCGCCGGTCTCCTCGGGCAGATCGCCCCGGGCGACCGGGATCGTCCACTGGCCGGTGACATCGCTCGGCACGGCCGGGACGCCCTGCTGCCCGGCGGCCTCGGGGAAGGCCCACTGGCCGGTGGCGTGCGGATCGTCGGGGTGTGCGACGGGCTCGGGCCAGCCGCCGGTGATCTGCCCGCCCGCCGTACCGCCGTCGTGCGGAAGCCGTGCCTCCGGCGGGATCTGCGGATCGGCCACGGGGGTCAGCGGCAGGATCATCGGCGGTACGAAGCCGTGGCCCGGCGCCTCCAGGGGCGCGGCGCGCAGCTGGTCCTCGGACGGGAGCTGGACGAAGGCGGTCGCCTCGTGGTCGAACGCGCCCTGGGGCATGGGCTGCCAGCCGCCGTGCCCGGTGGGCTGCGGATATCCCGGGTGGTGGCCGTGCGGGTCGTGATGGCCCTGGTGGCCGGTCTCGCCGTGGTGACCCTGGTGCTGGTGACCGGGTAGGCCCTGGTCGCCGGGGTGGTCACCGGCGGGGTTTCCCGGGTGCGCCGGGTTTCCGGCGTGACCGACCTGACCGTTGTGGCCGTTGTGGCCGGTGTTTCCGTTGGTGTCGTTCACGACAGCGCCCTCCCCAGTGCGCGCCGGGCCAGCGCGGCGACGGTGCGCCGCAGATGCAGTACGGCGGGCGGCAGCGGTGGTGGCTCCTCGCCCGGGGCGGTGGGTTCGGGATCGGGGATGCAGGCGGCGGCGACGTAGTCGCCGAAGGCCGCCAGGGCCTCGGCCGCGAGCCCCCGCTCGCCGTCCCAGTCGATCAGTGAGGCGATCCAGCGCTCCGCCTCCAGCGGGCGCAGCGGCATCGCCGCGATGGCGCCGACGGCGCAGCGCACCCCGCGCCGCTGCGGGTCGAGGACGACCGCGACGGACGCGGTGGCCCGGCCGGGCCCGGTCCGGCCGGTGGCCTTGAGGAACACCTGGGGCGCGTGGAGCAGGGGTACGCGGACGTAGCCGATGAGTTCGGCGGGGCCCAGCAGATCGCGGCCCGCGAGGAGCTGGGCGACCGGGATCTCCCGGCGGACGCCGCCGGGCCCGGCGATGATCAGCTCGGCCTCCAGGGCGGCGAGGACGGGCAGGGTGTCCCCGGCCGGCGCGGCGGAGGCGATATTGCCGCCCAGGGTGCCCGCGTTGCGGATCTGCGGCGGTCCGGCGGCGCGCGCCGAAGCGGCGAGCGCCGGGATGAGCGCGGCGAAGTCGGGCCGTCCCATGCGGGCATGGGTGAGTCCGGCGCCGAGGAGGGCGTGTCCGCCGTCCTGGTAGCGCCAGCCGCGGATCTCGTTGATCCGGCCGAGACCGACGAGTCCGGCGGGCCGCAACTGCCCCCGGTTGACCGCGGCCATGAGGTCGGTACCGCCCGCGACCGGCACGGCCGCGGGCATGGCGGTCAGCGCCGCCACGGCCTCGTCGAGCGACGCCGGAAGCGTCACCGACTGCGAAGTCTGCGGTGCGTGCGTGGTCACCCAGCTGCCCCTTCCCGGTGTCCGGCGTCCCGCCTGTGTTGCCGTACCGTACGTGCTCACAGCCCGGACGTGGCAACTCTGGCACATCTTCCGAGCCGACCGCCGCGAGGGTCCACGAAGGGCCGGTCCGCGACGGATGCCCTCTTCCTTTGCCGATGCCCCTCTTTCAGCGTCATCGGCGTTCCGCCCCATCCGTACCCGTCGGGCACCATCGGACACCTTCGGGGCATTCGCCGGTCAAGAGGCGATGGGGGACAGATGACAGCTAAATCATACGATTCACTGCGCAACGCCCGGAGTTCTCCCGAGGGACGGCCGCACCGGGCGGGGGCGGGGGTGGTACGCCGACGGCCCGTACGCCCCGGCCGGCCTCCCGGCCCGCGAGCCGCACCACGAGACATCACAGGGCACGGCCACCGACGCGCGGCGGCTCCCGGCGGCTCCCGGCGCTCTCCGGCGGCGCGGGCGAAGCGCACGCGGCCCCCGGCGCCCCGCGGTTCGTCGCGGGGCGCCGGGGGCCGGTGGCCGGGGCGAGGGCCGGTCCGTCACACGTTCGGCGGGGCTCCCTCGCGGGGGAAGCCCTTGACGCCGGGGCGCGTCTGCCAGGGCCGGGGCCCTTCGGGGCGGCGGTAGTCGACGCCGAGGGCGTCCAGCCGGGGGTAGTGCGCGCCCATCCGGGACTCGAACTCCGGGTAGTCGCGTTCGGCGGGGGCGGGCAGCGGCGACCACGCCACCTCGGCGAAGGCGGCCAGCCGGGGGAAGACCTGGTAGTCGACCCGGGCCCGCTCCTGCATCACCTCGGTCCAGACATTGGCCTGGGTGCCCAGGATCCGCGCGGCGGCCTCCGGTTCGAGACCCGGCGGAACGGGCTCGAACCGGTAGACGTCCTCCAGGGTGCGGATATAGCCGATCGGCATGGGCTCGTCGGGCCCGCCGTCCTGCCGGTAGTCGAGATAGACGTGCTGCTCGGGGCACATCACCACGTCGTGTCCCGACCTGGCGGCCTCGATCCCGCCCGCGTAGCCGCGCCAGGAGGAGACCGCGGCGCCGGGCGCGAGCCCGCCCTCCAGGATCTCGTCCCAGCCGATCAGCCGCCGGCCGCGGTCGGCCAGCCAGCAGTCGAAGTGGCGGATGAACCAGGACTGGAGGCCGTCCTCGTCGCCGACGCCCAGCTCCCGGATCCGGGCCTGTGCCGTCGGCGACTCCTTCCACTGGTCCTTGGGGCACTCGTCGCCGCCCATGTGGACGAAGGGCGAGACCTCGGCCGGGAACAGCTCCAGGACCTCCTCCAGCACGCCCTCGTAGAACCGCAGGGTCTGCTCGGTGGGGGCGAGGACGTTCGGATTGACGCCCCAGGTGGTCCAGGGGGTCAGGGACGCGGTGTCGACGACATCGGCGTTGCCGAGTTCCGGATAGGCCGCGATCGCGGCCTGGGAGTGGCCCGGGATGTCGATCTCGGGCACGACCCGGATATGCCGCTCGGCGGCGTAGGCGACGATTTCCCGGATGTCGTCCTGGGTGTAGTAACCGCCGTACGGCTTCTCGTCCCACAGCTCCGAGAAACGGTGCCCCCATTTCGTCCGGGGCCGCCAGGAGCCGACCTCGGTCAGCTTCGGGTGGCGTTTGATCTCGATACGCCAGCCCTGGTCGTCGGTGAGATGGAAGTGGAAGACGTTGAGTTTGTGCGCGGCCAGCAGATCGAGGGTCCGCAGGACGTCGTTCTTGGGCGTGAAGTGCCGCGCCACGTCCAGCATCATTCCGCGCCAGCCGAAGCGGGGCGCGTCCTCGATCGTCTGCGCGGGGACGGCGGGGACGGCCGAACCGGCGCCGGGTACGGCCCGGAAGGCGCCGGGGCCCAGCAGCTGACGCAGGGTCTGGGCGCCCCAGAACACCCCGGCCGGGTCGCCGCCGGTGATCTCCACCCCGCCGGGACCGACGGTCAGCCGGTACGCCTCGGCCGCCAGGGACTCGTCCACGGCGAGGGTGACGGTGTCGGGCCCGCCGGGCTCACCGGGCGGCAGCGGCAGGCCGAGGGCGGCGCCCACGGTGGTCCGCAGCCACCGTTCGGCGGTGCCGGTGCCCGGGCCCGCGGCGAGCGCGGTGGCGGGCCCCGGGGTGAAGCTCCCGCCGTCCGGGGCGGCCGTGACGGTGACCGGTGCCGGGATCAGTCCGGCGGGTCCGGGACGCGCCTGAGTGTCGCTCATGCCGTTGTTTCCCTCCTGCCCGGCCGGGGCCGGGCTTCGCGTGTCCTTCCGGCTCTCCCGGGCCGCCGTACCGCTTCCGGCGCGGCGGCCCGGTTCCAGGTGCTCAGTCCTTGACCGCGCCGCCCAGTCCGGAGACCAGTCGCCGCTGGACCAGGACGAAGAAGATCAGGACCGGAATGGTCATCACCGTCGACCCGGCCATGATTCCGCCCCAGTCGTTCTCATCGGGTTTGAAGAAGACCAGCAGCGCCATCGGCAGCGTCGACTGCGAGGTGTCGCTGATGATGAACGACTTGGCGAAGAGGAAGTCGTTCCAGGTGGAGATGAAGGAGAAGACGCTGGTGGCCACGAGGCCGGGGAACACCAGCGGGAAGAGGATCTGCCACAGGAAGCGGGAGCGGCTCGCGCCGTCGATGTAGGCGGCTTCCTCCAGCGCCTCGGGGACCGCCTTGACGAATCCCCGGAGCATCCAGATCGCGAACGGCAGGGAGAACGCGATGTGCGGCAGGATCAGCGACCACAGGGTGTTGAGCTGGCCCAGATCCCGCATCAGGAAGAACATCGGAATGGTCAGCGCCTCGATGGGGACCATCTGCGCGACCAGGAACATGATGAGCAGGGTGGTACGGAACTTGAAGCGGAAGCGGGTGACCGCGGTGGCCGCCAGGAAGGCGATCAGCGCGGACGCCAGGACGACCGTTCCGGCGACCATCAGGCTGTTGAGGAAATAGCGCCCGAATTCCTGCTGTTCGAACACCCGCCGGAACGAGTCGAGGGACGGGTTCAGCGTCCACGGCTTCGCGTCGGTGGACTGGATCTCACCGGCCGGCTTGAACGCCGACAGCACCATCCAGTACAGCGGAAAGGCCACGACGACGGCGATCAGAACGGCCGATATCTCGGCGGCGAGCCGCCAGGGACGGCGGATCAGAGGGCCCCGGCGGCGGGCCGGAGCCGGGGCTCCGGCCTTCTTCTCCGATCCGTTCGCGGGAGCGTTCACGGTGCTGCTCACAGTTCTTCTCCCTGGCGTCGCATGAGCCTCAGATAGACGAGGGTGACGGCCAGCAGAATCAGCAGCATCACCACGCCGATGGCCGAGCCCAGGCTGTACTGCGAGGAGGCGAACGCCTTCTGGTACGCGTACACATTGAGCACGAGATTCTGTCCGGCGATTCCGCCGCCGGTGGTCATCACATAGATCTGGGTGAAGACCTTGAAGTCCCAGATGATCGACTGGATGGTGACGACCACCAGAATGGGCCGGAGCATCGGCGCGATGATCGTGCGCCAGATCCGCCACTGGGACGCCCCGTCCAGCGACGCCGCCTCCAGCACCTCGGAGGGGATCGCCTTGATGCCCGCGTAGACGGTCACCATGACGAACGGGAAGGAGCACCAGACGACCTCGAAGAGGACGAGGGCGAAGGCGCTGTAACGCCCGTACGTCCACGAGTAGTCGCCGAGCCCCAGCAGCCGGTTGACCGGGCCGTGGTCCGGGTCGAAGAGGAAGACCCAGACCGTGGAGCCGGTGATCGCGGGCGTGGCCCAGGCGCCGAGGGCCGCCATCATCAGCAGCAGCCTGGGCACCGCCCGGATCCGGGTGAGCAGAACGGCCAGGGCGCAGCCGACGGCGAGAGTGGCGATCACACATCCGGCGGCGAAGACCACCGTCGCGATGAGGACGTCCCAGAACTGCCGGTCGGCGAAGAGTTCCTGGTAGTTCCCGAAGCCCACGAAGGTGGTCGGCTCGCCGCCACTGACCTGGGCCTGGGTGTATTCGAGGAAGGAGATCAGGCCGAGCTGGTAGATCGGGTAGACCAGCAGCCCGGCGAGGACGACGAGGGCGGGCAGCAGATACAGCCAGGGTGTCCACCCGCTGCCGCGCCGCCCGCCGCGGCCCCGCCGCGCGCCGCGCGCCGTACCGTCCCTGCCGGGTCGCTTCCCGGCGGGGGCCGGGGCGGCGGTCTTCACCGCGCCCGGCTCCGCTGTCGCTTCGTGCGTCATATCGGTGTTTTCTCCGGTTCGGTTCCGGTTTGGTCAGCCGGAGAAGGCCGCGTCCATCTTCTTGGCGGCGTCATTGGCGGCGGATTCGACGTTCTTCTTGCCGCTGACGATCTCCTGGAACATGGTCGGCAGCACGGTGGAGGCGTCGATCTGGCCCCAGCCCGGGGAGGCCGGGACGAACTTGGCGCCCGCGCCGAGGGTGTCGACGAACGGCTTGACGAAGGGCTCCTTGGCGGCGACCTCGGTCCGGACGTCGGTGTAGGTGGGCAGGAAGCCCATGGCGTCGAAGAACTTGCGCTGGCTCTCCTTGCCCGCGAAGGACTTCATCAGCTCGACCGCGAGGGTGCGGCGGGGGCTGCTCTTGAGGACGCCGATGTTGTTGCCGCCCGCGAACGCGGGGGCGATGTCTCCGGCCTTGGCGCCCGGCAGCGGGACGACCGCGTACTTGCCCTTGACGCTGCCCGCCTCGACGGCCTGGTGGCTGAAGTCGCCGCCGATCGCCATGGCGGCGGTACCGGAGGCGAAGGCGGTCACGGTGGCGTTGCCGCCCATGGTGGCGCACTTGGCGGCCGGACAGTTGTCGTCACCGAAGAGGGAGGTGTAGGTGCTGATGCCCTTCTGGGCGGCGGCGCTGTTGATCGCGGCCTTGTACTTGCCGCCGTCCTCGGTGGCGATCTCGCCGCCGTTGGCCCAGATGAACGGCATGGCGCCGTAGGTGTAGGCGCCGCCGACGGCGATGCCGTACATGTTCGGCTTGGCCTTGCGGATCTTCTTGGCCGTGGTGACCAGTTCGTCCTGGCTGGTCGGCGGCTTGAGGTTCAGCTCCTTGAAGACGTCCGTGCGGTAGTAGAGCGCGCGGACGCCGACGAAGAGGGGAGCGCCGTAGATCTTGCCGTCGACGGTGACGGACTGCCGGGCGGTGGCGTCGGTGGCCTTGGCGTCGGCCCACTCGCCGAACTCCTTGGTCACATCGGCCAGGCCGCCGTCCTTGACGTATCCGGCGGTGTCGGTGTTGCCGTACTCGATGACGTCCGGCGCGCTCTTCGGGTCGTTGAAGGCCGCCTTGATCCGCTGGGCACGGGTCTCGACGGGGATGTACTCCACCTCGACCTTGGTGTCCTTGTTCTTCTGGGTGAAGGACGCTATCGCCTCGTCGACGACCTTCTTCTTGGGGTCGTTGTTGACCTCCTGGAAGAGCCAGACCCGCAGGGTGCCGGTCTTCTCGTCCTTCTTGGAGCTGTTGTCGGAGGTCTGGGGCGCGCAGGCGGTGGCGGTGAGGCCGGCGAGGACGAGTGCGGTGACCGGAACGGCGATGCGGGAGCGGAGCTTCATTGGCGGTCCCTCGGGAAAGAGTGCGAAGCGCATTGCGACATATGCAACGCGTGTTTCGTGCTGCACAACACCCGGTGAACATAGAACGGCTCAAACGCCCCGACAAGTGGTCTCAACCACTCTGTGACCGGGCGAAGCATCCTGTGCAACGCAAAAGAAATGTCCCGCTGGACAACAAAACGGTCCCCGGGGCGCGAACCTTCGCGCCCCGGGGACCGTCGTCACCGTCATGACCGCCGTCACGGCGGCGGGGATGGAACCCCGTTACTTCTTGTCCTTGCCGCCCTTGTCGCCACCCGGGCCCATGGACTCGTAGATCTCCTTGCAGAGCGGACAGACCGGGTACTTCTTGGGGTCGCGCCCCGGCACCCAGACCTTCCCGCACAGCGCGACCACGGGAGTGCCGTCGAGGGCGCTCGCCATGATCTTGTCCTTCTGGACGTAATGGGCGAAGCGCTCGTGATCGCCGTCGCCGTGCGACACCTGCGGCGTCGGCTCTACGAGGGTTCCCGTCCCTGTCCCGCGATCGGGCTCAAGAGTGCTCATGAACTCCAAGGGTACCCGGGCCCGGGCGGGGTACCGCCCCGCCCGCCGGGACCCGTGCGCCCGGCTCCGTACAGCCGTCCCGGGACCGGTTCCGGACGGCCCGCGGGCACCCGGTTCCGGGTGATTCGATACGGCTCCGTACGCCCGGCCCCGTAGGGCCCGCCGCGCAACCGGTTCCGTACGGCCGTCGCGGGACCGGCACCGTACGGCCGTCGCGGGACCGGCACCGTACGCCCCGGTCTCGTACGGGCTACGCGTCCCGCCGCCGCAGCACCGCGAGCCCGCCCGCGACCGCGACCGCCGTCCACGCCAGCAGGATCAGCAGCCCGGCCCCCGGACCGTACGGGATCCGCTCGTTCGGGACCGTCGCCATCAGCCGGGTCCCGGCGATGTGCGGCAGATAGCGGGCCACCGTACCGATCCCCGGCAGCGACGCCAGCAGCTCCCCCACGATGAAGAACAGCGGTACGAGGACCGAGAGCGCCACCACCGGACGGCGCAGCACCCCCGCCACCCCCGCCGACAGCACACCCAGCAGGGTCAGATGGACCGCGAGGCCGAGCACGGCCCGGAACGCCCCCGGATCGCCGATGGCGACGTTCAGCTCCCCGCCCATCGCCCCCTGGGCGGTGAAGAACGCGGCGAAGGCCGTCGGCAGCGCCACCGCCGCCAGGACCGCCGTCAGCACCGACAGCTTCGCGAACCAGAACACCGTCCGGTCCGGGACGGCCGTCAGCGATGCCCGGATCTGCCCGGTGGCATGCTCCCCGCCGGCCACCGCCACCCCCAGGAACACCACCGTCAGCTGGCTGATCGAGACCCCCGCGAAACCGAACAGCACCGGATCGAACTCCGGGTCCCGGAAGTCCGCCGCGTTCCTCCCGACCGTCGCGCCGTACAGCAGGGCGACGCCCGTGGTGAGCACTACGGCCGCCGCCAGCGTCCACCAGGTGGAGCGCAGGGTCCGCAGCTTCAGCCACTCGGCCGACGCGGCCGGCGCGAACGACGCCTCGCGCCCGGTCACCGTCCGGCCCCCGTCCCGGCGGACGCGCCCGCCGTCAGCCGGATGAACGCCTCCTCCAGCGATCCGCCGGGGCCCGCGTGCGCCCGTACGACCTCGCCGACCGGCCCCCGGGCCACCAGCCGCCCGCGCGCCACGACCACCACGTCGTCCACGGTCAGCGCCGCCTCACCCATCAGATGCGAGGAGACCAGCACCGTACGGCCCTCGGCGGCCCAGCGCCGCATCAGCCCGCGGAGCCGGACGATGCCCTCCGGATCGAGCCCGTTCACCGGTTCGTCCAGCAGCAGTACGGGCGGATCGCCGAGCAGGGCGGCGGCGATGCCCAGCCGCTGCCCCATCCCGAGGGAGTACGTCCCGGTCCGCTTCCCGGCCGCATCCGTGAGCCCCACCTGGTCGAGGACCGCGTCGACCCGGGAGTCCGGGATCCGGTGCGTCCGGGCGAGAAACCGCAGATGGGCCCGCCCGGTCCGGCCCGGATGCGCCGACCGGGCCTCCAGCAGGGCGCCCACCGTCCGCAGCGGCCGGGGCAGCGACGCGTACGGCACCCCGCCGAAGAGGGCCGTACCCGCGTCCGCCCGCTCCAGGCCGAGCACGGTCCGCAGAGTCGTGGACTTGCCCGCGCCGTTGGGTCCGAGGAAACCGGTCACCCGGCCGGGCTCCGCCCGGAAGGTCAGACCGTCCACGACGGTCACCGGGCCGCGGCGCCTGGTCAGCCGCGCGATGTCGAGAGAGATGTCCGTGGTCACCACCCCACCGTGAACCCCGGCCCCGGCCCGGCGCGTCAGGCCCGGGACCGAGCGGCCCTTCTCCGTCCCGGGACGGAGGCGCGCGGCCCCGCCCGGCGGCTACGTTCGGGACATGACTGCCGAGGGACGGCCCGGACAAGGGCCGGAACGGGAGCCGGAACGGGGGCCCGGGCGACGGCTGGTGATCCGGGACGCGGTCGCGGTGGCCGGATATCTGCTGCTGACCGCCGCCACCGGAACCACGGACGGCGGCCGGCCGCCGCTGGTCCCCGGACCCGTCGCCCTGCTGCTGCTCCTCGCCACGGCCCTGCCCGTGGTGGCCCGCCGCCACCGGCCCCTCCCCGTCTTCGCCACCGTCTTCGCCGCGACCTGCGCCGGGATCCTGACCGACACCGTCCGCGACCCCTTCCTCCCGGCCGCCCTCGCGCTCTACACGGTCGCCGCCGAGGGAATCCGCACCCCCTGGTGGCGGCGGTGGCTGCCCGGCCTCGCGATCCTCGCCGTCGGCGGCTGCGCCCTGCTGGTCCCGCTCCACACCGGCCCCGACGACTGGTGGTCCGGCGGCCTCGGACTGCTCGTCCTCGGCTGCGCCGCCCTGCTCGGCGCCTGGGAGCTGGGCCGGGCCGCGTACGAGCGCCGGGCCTTCGCCGTCCGTACGGCCCACCAGCTCGCCCAGCGGGCCGTCGCCGACGAACGGCTCCGGATCGCCCGCGAACTGCACGACGTCGTCACCCACTCCATCGGACTGATCGTGGTCCGGGCCGGAGTCGCCAACCACGTCGTCCGCAGCCGCCCCGAGGAGGCCCACGACGCGCTCCGGGTGATCGAGGCCACCGGCCGGGGCGCCCTCACCGAACTCCGCCACATGCTGGGCGTCCTGCGCTCCCCCGCCACCGGCGAACGGGTCCCCGCCGCACTCGCCCCCGTCCCCGGGACCGCCGGACTGCCCGCCCTGGCCCGCCGTGCCGGGGCGGCGCTCACCACCGAGGGACTCGACGGGCTCCCGGCCGGAATGGGTGTCACCGTCTACCGGATCGTCCAGGAAGCCCTGACCAACGTCCTGCGGCACGCGGGCCCCGGCACCCCCTGCCGGATCACCGCCCGCGCCACCGGCGACTCCGTACTCCTCCTGATCGAGGACGACGGACCGCCGCGCCCGCCCGCGCCCGACGGCCACGGCATCGCCGGAATGCGGGAACGGGCCGCCGTCTACGGAGGCGTCCTCACCGCCGCCCCCCGGCCCGGCGGCGGCTTCACGGTCCGCGCGGAGCTGCCGTACGCCGCCGACGAACCCCCGGCCGCACCCGTACGAACGGAACGGAAACGGAACGCGTGAACACACCCGGCGAGACGGCCGTACGGGTACTCGTCGCCGACGACCAGGCCCTGCTCAGGTCCAGCCTGCGGCTCCTGGTCGACGCCGAACCCGGCCTGACCGCCGTCGGTGAGGCCGCCGACGGCGAAGAGGCCGTCCGGCTGGCCGCCGAGACCCGGCCCGACGTGGTCCTGATGGACGTCCGGATGCCCGGCACCGACGGCATCGAAGCCACCCGGCGGCTCTGCGCCGACCCGGCGACCGCCGCCACCCGGGTCCTGATGCTGACCATGTTCGACCTGGACGCCTACGTGTACGGGGCGCTCCG
This sequence comes from Streptomyces sp. NPDC006798, assembly GCF_040635975.1. Taxonomy (NCBI): domain Bacteria; kingdom Bacillati; phylum Actinomycetota; class Actinomycetes; order Kitasatosporales; family Streptomycetaceae; genus Streptomyces; species Streptomyces sp. NPDC006798. The sequence goes on along the minus strand of NZ_JBEYIS010000007.1, from coordinate 62,629 downwards.
CGCCGGGGCGAGCGGCTTCCTCCTCAAGGACACCCCGCCCGCCGAACTCCTCACCGCGATCCGGGTCGTCGCGGCGGGCGACGCGCTGATCGCCCCCGCGGTCACCCGCCGCCTGATCGCCGAATTCGCCGCCCGCCCCGGCCCCGGGAACCCCTCACCCGGCGGCCTCGACCGGCTGACCGGCCGCGAACGGGACGTCCTCGGCCTGGTGGCGCGCGGCCTCAGCAACCGGGAGATCGCGCTACGGCTCCACGTCGGGGTCTCCACGGTCAAGACTCACGTCAGCCACCTCCTGACGAAGTTCGCGGCGCGGGACAGGGCTCAGCTGGTGATCGCCGCGTACGAGTCCGGCCTCGTCACCCCGGGCACCCCGGGGTAGCCCCCCGCGCCGGGGGCCGCCCGCCCGAAGGGCCGCTGCCCCGTGCGGTCCGCCCAGCCGGGCGGGTGTTGTCGGGCGACCGCGCGCCGTCGTGGGCTGTTCGCGCAGTTCCGCCCCCTATGCCTTCGGCGATGGGGGGACCCCCAGCGCCTTGGCTCTCCAGGTGAGGCCCACGCCACCCGCCCAGCCGGGTGGATGCCTGTCGGGCGACCGCGCGCCGTCGTGGGCTTGTCGCGCAGTTCCGCCCCCTGAATGCTCTCCCCCAGCACCGTGCCTGAAAGGGTTCCCGGCCTTGGAGACCCCGCCTTTGGTAAGGGGCGGTCAGGAGGGCAACCAGGGGCGCGGGGAACTGCGCGACCAGCCACAGACGGTCCGCAGACCGCAGAAAAGATCAGGCCGCCGGGCGCGGCCCGGGTTGTGGCGCTCACCCGGAGGGCCAGGGCGCTGGGGGTCCCCCCATGGCCGAAGGCGTAGGGCGCGGGGAACTGCGCGATCAGCCACAAACCGCGCGCGGGCCGGGAAGCCGCGGCCCGGGCGGGGGGGGTCAGTTCAGTGACGGGTCGTCGGGGTACGTCGCGAACATCGCCAGCTCACTGCGCTGGCGCCGCAGCACCGCCCGCCACAGCGCCTCCGGCCGCGGCGACGACACGTCGCCCGGTTCGGATTCGACGACGTACCACGCGCCCTCGTCGAGTTCGGTCTCCAACTGGCCGGGGCCCCAGCCCGCGTAGCCGGCGAAGATCCGGAGGCTGCCGAGGGCGGCGCCGAGGAGTTCGGGGGGTGTCTCCAGGTCGACGAGGCCGATCGCCCCGTACACCCGCCGCCAGCCGAGGGGGCCCTCGTCGCCGGGGATGACGGCGACGCCGAGGGCGGAGTCGAGGGAGACGGGGCCGCCCTGGAAGACGACGCCGGGCTCCCCGGCGAGCGCTTCCCAGGGCTGGAGGATGTCGCCGACGCCGACCGGGGTCGGCCGGTTGAGGACCACGCCGAGCGAGCCTTCGTCGTCGTGGTCGAGCAGCAGGACGACCGCCCGGTCGAAGTTCGGGTCCGCGAGGGCGGGGGTGGCGACGAGCAGTCGCCCCGTGAGCGAGGACGCCTCGGTCATGCGAGCAATGATCCCGCATCGGGCCGCGCGGCGGGACCCGGCCCCCCGGTCGGGCCCCGAGCGGATCCCGGCCCGGAACCGGTCGGGATCGGCGCCGGGATCCCGCCCGGATCGGCGGTCACGCTGCGCGCGGCCCCGGGCACCCTGTGTGCTGTACCGAAATCATGACCCTCTACCCCCTCCCCGCCCTGACGGGGCACGGCCCCCGGCCCCTTACCCTTTTCTCTGGCCCCCTGCCCGACCACTCCGGAACGCGAGATTCATGACCGGCACAGACGATGTACTGCTTGTCCACGGCGGAACTCCGCTGGAGGGCGAGATCCGCGTCCGCGGCGCCAAGAACCTGGTGCCGAAGGCGATGGTCGCCGCGCTCCTCGGCAGTGAGCCGAGCAGACTGCGCAATGTGCCCGACATCCGCGATGTGCGGGTGGTGCGCGGGCTCCTCCAACTGCACGGGGTCACCGTCCGGCCGGGTGAGGAGCCGGGTGAGCTGGTTCTCGACCCGACGCACGTGGAGTCGGCGAATGTCGCCGACATCGACGCGCACGCGGGCTCGTCGCGGATCCCGATCCTCTTCTGCGGCCCGCTGCTGCACCGGCTGGGCCATGCCTTCATCCCGGGTCTCGGCGGCTGCGACATCGGCGGCCGGCCGATCGACTTCCACTTCGACGTGCTGCGGCAGTTCGGCGCGAAGATCGAGCGGCGGGACGGCGGCCAGTACCTGGAGGCCCCGCAGCGGCTGCGCGGCTGCAAGATCCGGCTGCCGTACCCCTCGGTCGGCTCGACCGAGCAGGTGCTGCTGACGGCGGTCCTCGCCGAGGGCGTGACGGAGCTCTCCAACGCGGCGGTCGAGCCCGAGATCGAGGACCTGATCTGCGTTCTGCAGAAGATGGGCGCCATCATCTCGATGGACACCGACCGGACGATCCGGATCACCGGTGTCGACCGGCTCGGCGGCTACACCCACCGCGCGCTGCCGGACCGGCTGGAGGCCGCGTCGTGGGCGTCGGCGGCGCTGGCGACCGAGGGCGACATCTACGTCCGGGGCGCCCAGCAGCGGTCGATGATGACGTTCCTCAACACCTACCGCAAGGTCGGCGGCGCGTTCGAGATCGACGACGAGGGCATCCGCTTCTGGCATCCGGGCGGCTCGCTCAGCGCCATCGCCCTGGAGACGGACGTCCACCCCGGTTTCCAGACCGACTGGCAGCAGCCGCTGGTGGTGGCGCTGACCCAGGCGTCCGGGCTCTCCATCGTCCACGAGACGGTCTACGAGTCCCGGCTGGGCTTCACCTCGGCGCTCAACCAGATGGGCGCGCACATCCAGCTCTACCGGGAGTGCCTGGGCGGCTCCGACTGCCGCTTCGGCCAGCGGAACTTCCTGCACTCGGCGGTCGTGTCGGGCCCCACGAAGCTCCAGGGCGCCGATCTGGTCATCCCCGATCTGCGGGGCGGCTTCTCGTATCTGATCGCGGCCCTGGCGGCCCAGGGGACGTCCCGGGTGCACGGGATCGATCTGATCAACCGGGGTTACGAGAACTTCATGCGGAAGCTCGCGGACCTGGGCGCGAAGGTCGAGCTGCCCGCCGCGGGCACGGCTCTGTAACCGGCCGCTACGGCCCCGGGGCGCATGCCCGCGCCCCGGCCGCCGGTCCTGGTCCCACCGGATCGGCTCCGGCTCCGGATCGGCTCCGGCTCCGGATCGGCTCCGGCTGGAACGACACGAGGGCGGTCACCATCGAATGGTGACCGCCCTCGTCGCTGTCCGGCGACCGCGCTCCGCCGTACGGCGGTACGGCCGTGATCCGGCCGAAGGGTTACTTGCCCTTGGCCGCTTCCTTCAGCTTCGAGCCCGCCGAGACCTTGACGCTGTAACCCGCGGGGATCTGGATGGGGTCGCCCGTCTGCGGGTTGCGCGCGGTGCGAGCGGCACGGTGGGTGCGCTCGAAGGTCAGGAAGCCGGGGATGGTGACCTTCTCGTCGCCCTTGGCGACGACCTCACCGACGGTCTCGGCGAGGGCGGCCAGCACGGCGTCGGCGTCCTTGCGGGTCACCTCGGCGCGGTCGGCCAGCGCGGCCACCAGCTCACTGCGGTTCATGTTCTTACTCCCGTGTTTCTTCTTGCCTGTGAGGCGTGAGATCGAAGCCGATGCTGCCAGGGCCCTCTGACACTCCCCCGGTCAGGGGGTCAGTCAGCTGACCCCGCCCTGTCCGGTGGAATCTCCCCAGGGACGCAGGTCCTCGGAGCAGCATCCTGCCTCCACCAATGGCGGGAACGCCAATCCGGCACCCTCCCGGATCACACGAAAAGCGCCACCGCCCCGCCGTGGTGACGTTCCGTCGACACGGCGGGGACACAACGCAGCCGCGCGGGCCCGTGGTTCCGGCCACCCTAGATCGGCGGCGGGCGCGGCGTGTTCCACGACGCGCCGGGAGCCGAGGTCAGGCGGGGGTGGTAGGGGTCAGGTGGTGGGGGTCACATCGGCCGCCGCGGCCTTGGCGGCGGTCCGGACGGCGCCCGCGACGGCTCCGGCGACCTTGTCGTTGAAGACCGAGGGGATGATGTAGTTCGGGTTCAGCTCGTCCTCGGTGACGACATCGGCCAGGGCGGTCGCCGCGGCCAGCATCATCTCCGTGTTGACGGTCCGCGACTGGGCGTCCAGCAGACCGCGGAAGACTCCCGGGAAGACCAGTACGTTGTTGATCTGGTTGGGGAAGTCGGAGCGGCCGGTGGCGACCACCGCGGCGGTACGGCGGGCGACCCCGGGGTCGACCTCCGGGTCCGGGTTCGCGAGCGCGAACACGATCGCGTCCTCGGCCATCGCGGAGACGTCCTCGGCGCCGAGGAGGTTGGGCGCCGAGACGCCGATGAAGACATCGGCCCCGGCCACGGCCTGCTTCAGGGTGCCGGTGACGCCCTCGGGGTTGGTGTTGTCGGCGATCCAGCGGAGCGGCGTACCCGGGGCCGCGTCGACCAGGTCGGCGCGGTCGGCGTGCACCACACCGTGGATGTCGGCGACGACGGCGTGCTTGACCCCGGCCGCGATCAGCAGCTTCAGGATCGCCGTACCGGCGGCCCCGGCACCGGACATGACGACCCGTACGTCCGAGACGGCCTTGCCGACCACGCGCAGCGCGTTGGTCAGGGCGGCCAGCACCACGATGGCGGTGCCGTGCTGGTCGTCGTGGAAGACGGGGATGTCGAGGGCCTCGCGCAGCCGGGCCTCGATCTCGAAGCAGCGGGGCGCCGAGATGTCCTCCAGGTTGATCCCGGCGAAACCGGGCGCGATGGCCTTGACGATCGCGACGATCTCGTCGGTGTCCTGGGTGTCCAGGCAGAGGGGCCAGGCGTCGATCCCGGCGAACCGCTTGAAGAGGGCGGCCTTGCCCTCCATCACGGGCAGGGCGGCCTTGGGGCCGATATTGCCGAGGCCGAGTACGGCGGAGCCGTCGGTGACCACGGCGACGGAGTTCCGCTTGATGGTGAGCCTGCGGGCGTCCTCGGGGTTCTCCGCGATGGCCATACAGACCCGGGCGACGCCCGGGGTGTAGATCATCGAGAGGTCGTCACGGTTGCGGATGGGGTGCTTGGACTGCATCTCGATCTTGCCGCCGAGGTGCATCAGGAAGGTCCGGTCGGAGACCTTGCCGAGGACGACTCCCTCGATGGCGCGCAGCCCCTCGACGATCTCGTCGGCGTGCGCGGTGGAGGAGGCCGCGATGGTGACGTCGATCCGGAGCTTTTCGTGCCCGGAGGCGGTGACGTCGAGGCCGGTGACGGATCCACCGGAGGACTCCACCGCCGTGGTGAGCTGGGAGACCGCGGTTCCGCTCGCGGGCACCTCCAGCCTGACCGTCATCGAGTACGAGACGCTTGGCGCCGTTGCCATGGCCGGATCCCTCTGCTTTCCCTAGCTCTTTCGCTCCACCGCCGCGGCCCGGCGCTTCGGCTGGGCTACGGCGGCGCACTCCCGATGGTCGCACCTACCTGCGGGTAGCAGGTAATAGTGGTCGTATTGTTTCTGGAAATCTAATTCCACGATACGAGAAAAACCTCAGGTCAGCGGGGTCGTGGACCGCTCGCGGAGGCCGCCCCTGAACAAGATCGGGCCCGCGCCCCGAGGGGACACGGACCCGATCCGACGTGCATAGATGTATACCGCCCTATGCCGACGGTTCTGCGCTGAGTGACACCGGCCCGCCATGCTCGCCTCGCGGCAAGTGGTCGCTCGAAGCGACGAAGGTTGGGCCCGGGGGCTTGGATCGGGCCGGTGCCAACCCCAAGGCTAACAAACTGTTCTTGGTTCGCAGGCGGGTTGCCCCGTACGGACCGCGCCCGTACGCCCACCGGGCCCCGACCGGCGGAATCCGTACGCCCACCCGGCTCCGGGTCAGTCCCGCAGCAGCTCCGGCACCCCCGCCCCGTCCGGCCCGTCCGCCGCCGTGGTGACCACGGTCAGCTCCCGGGTCGCCCGGGTCAGGGCCACGTAGAGCACCCGCAGCCCGGTCTCGTCGGCGCCCGCGATCTCGGCGGGCGCCACCACGATCGACGCGTCGTACTCCAGGCCCTTCGCCTCCAGGGACCCGAGGGCCACCACCCGGTCGCCCAGTCCGGCCAGCCAGCCCGCGGCCTCCTCGCGGCGGTCCATCGCGACCACCACACCGACGGTGCCGTCGACCCGGGCCAGCAGCCGCTCGGCCTCCGCCCGGACCGTCGCGCCCAGTCCCGTACCGCCGCCGTCACCGCCGCCGCCCCCGGCCGGAGCGAACCGGGGCACCACGCCCGTCGAACGGACCGCGGTCGGCGAGGTCGCCCCCGGCATCGCCCGGGCCAGCACCTTCGCCGCCAGCTCGGCGATCTCCGCCGGGTTGCGGTAGTTCACGGTCAGCTCGAACCGCCGCCTCGGCCGGCTGCCCAGCGCCTCGTCCCGGGCCTCGGCCGCGTCCTCCGGCTCGGGCCACGACGACTGCGCCGGGTCGCCCACCACCGTCCAGGTCGCGTGCCGCCCCCGGCGGCCGATCATCCGCCACTGCATGGGCGTCACGTCCTGCGCCTCGTCGACGATGACATGCGCGTACTCGGTACGCTCCGCCGCCAGCCGCTCGGCCCGCTCCCGCTGGGTCTCCTCGCGCCGTGGCATCAGCTCCTCCAGGCCGGTGAGCTGGTCCAGCGGGTCGTACTCCCGCTTCCGCTTCGGCCGGGCCGGGGTGCCCAGCAGGGTGTTCAGCTCGTCCAGCAGGGCCACGTCGTGCACCGACAGCGGCCCGGAGCCGTCCCGGCCGATCCGCCGCAGGGAGCGGGCCGTCGCCCGGACCTCGCCCGGGGTCAGCACCCGGCGGGCCCAGCGGCCGAGCCGCCGCTCGTCGGCCATCGCCGCCAGCACGGCCCGCGGCGTCAGCTCGGGCCACCAGGCGTCGAGGAAGCCGGTGAAGGCGTCCTCGGACGTGACGTCCTCGTCGAAGGAGGACCGCAGCTCGGCCGCCAGCTCGGGGTCCGCGTGCCGGCTCGCCGAGCCGGAGCGGGCGTAGAGCGCGTCCAGCAGCAGCCGCCGGGCCCGGGGCCGCAGCAGATTGACCGGGGCGGTGCCGCCGAGCACGGTCTGCCGGATCCGGCGCAGCTCGGCCGCCTCCAGTTCGATCCGCCGCCCGAAGGCGACGACCCGCAGCAGATCGGTCCGTACGGGCGGCTTCGCCGCGTCGGCGCCGCCCTCGTCGCCGTCGTCGTCGCCGAGGGCGAGCTGCCCGCGCGTCGCGGGCGGCGGCGGCAGCTCCAGCGCGCCCCGGGCGGCCTTCCTGAGCACCTGCAGCATCCGCGACGAGCCCTTGATCCGGGCCACGGCCGGGGTGTCGTAGGCCGTCGCCTCCGCGCCGTCGACCAGATGGCCGACCGCCCGGATCGCGACCTGCCCCTCCTCGCCCAGGGACGGCAGTACGCCCTCCGTGTAGGCGACGAGCAGCGGCGTCGGGGAGACGATCAGGATCCCGCCCGCGTACCGGCGGCGGTCCTGGTAGAGCAGATAGGCGGCCCGGTGCAGGGCCACCGCCGTCTTGCCGGTGCCGGGGCCGCCCTCCACATGGGTGACCGACGCGGCGGGCGCCCGGATGACCAGGTCCTGCTCGGCCTGGATGGAGGAGACGATGTCGCGCATCGTATGGCCGCGGGACCGGCCGAGCGCCGCCATCAGGGCACCGTCGCCGATCACCGCCAGCTCCCGGCCGTCGAGGCTCGCGGTCAGCTCGGGGCGCATCAGGTCGTCCTCGACGCCGAGCACCCGCCGCCCCTTGGAGCGGATCACCCGGCGGCGGACGACCCGGCCCGGGTCGACGGGCGTGGAGCGGTAGAAGGGCGCGGCGGCCGGGGCCCGCCAGTCGATCACCAGCGGCGCGTACTCCTCGTCGAGTACCCCCATCCGGCCGATGTGCAGGGTCTCGCCGATATCGGCGGTGTTGTCGGGGCGTACGGCGTCGTCCGCGGGCTCCACCGAGGTGTAGGCGCCGTCGGGACCCCGTTTGCCGTCCTTGCCGTACAGCAGGTCGATCCGGCCGAAGAGGAAGTCCTCGTACTCGGCGTGCAACCGGTTGAGATGCACTCCGGCCCGGAAGACCTGGGCGTCCCGCTCGGCCAGCGCGCCGGGCGTGCCGACCTGGCCGAGCCGGGCCGCGTCGTGCATCAGGAACTCCGCCTCGTGGATCTTCTCCTCAAGGCGTACGTACACCCGGTCGAGGTGTACCTGTTCGACGGCGATCTCCCGATCGCGGACGGAATCGGCCGCCGGTCCACCGGCCGGGTCCCCGGCCGGTTCCCGGGCCGATTCTCCAGCTGATTCCCGGGCCTTTTCCCCGGCTGATTCCCGGGCGGAGTCGGCCGACGGTCCACCGGCCGGTCCCCGAACCGTGTCTCCGGCCGAACCGTCGGCCGTGTCCGCAGCGGCGTTGTGCCTGGCCACCGAGGCCCCCTTCTGACGTGCACTGGGCAGCCGTCAACCGTACGCGAAGGGGGGCCGTCTGTCAGGCGGGGTCAGGCGTCGATCTCGACCAGTTTCTGATTGCCGAAGGTCCGTACCTCGAACCGGTCGATCTCCTCGCGGTCCATCGCCGCGCCGCCGTGCACGTACAGCGGGTTCTTCGACGCGCCGGTCGGCCCGTCCGGGATGCCGTACCCCCACGCGGGCACCGACCAGGACGTGACGACCTCCTCCTCGCCGGTCTTGGAGACGGCGACCAGATTGCACTTCAGCGGGCCCTTGACGCCCTTCAGCTCCAGGACGGTCCGGGTCCCCCAGCCCTTCCGCTCCATTCCGACGGTCGCCGACACCAGGGTCGTCGGATCGGTCGCCCGGACCTTGTCCCGCATCTCCGCCAGCAGCACGTGCTCGGAGAGGGCCATCGGCAGCGGCCCCGTACGGTCGTACGGCTGTCCCCCGCCGTCGGCGATCAGATACGTCACCACCGGGGCCGCCACGATCAGCGCGGCCGCCGCGGCCACCAGATACGTACCGCGCCTGCGCCGGGCCGACCGGGCGGCGGCCACCTGGCCGAGGAGTCCGTCGAGCGCCCGGGGCCCGGGCGGACCCGGCAGCGGATGGGCCCCCGCGCCCGGTGCCCCCGGTGCCCGGCCGGGCGGACCCTCCCGCCCCGGCACTCCACGGGCGCCGGGACCGGCGCCGGGCCGATACGAACGGGCCGAACCGGAGGACCGGACCGGGCCGGGTGAATAGGGCAATCCCGAAGAGTGAGGGGCGTGAGGGGCGTGAGGGGAATGCGGGGAATAAGGGGAGTGAGGCGAACAGCGTGAACCGGGAGGGGGCGAGGGCGTGGTCGCGGGCGGCACCGGGGCCTCGGCCAGCATGGCCAGCATCGGCTCCAGACAGGAGAACTCCTCCAGCCGTCCGGCACAGATGTCGCATCCCGCCAGATGCACCTCGAACGCGGACATGTCCGCGTCGTCCAGGACTCCGAGCACATACGCCCCCACGGCGTCGTGAATCGAGCCCTGCCCCCGCATGGTCATGCTGTGACCCCCCTTTCCTCCAACGCGAGTTTCATCGAACGCAATGCGTAGAACACCCGCGAGCGGACCGTCCCACTGGGAATGCCGAGCGTTTCCGCCGCCTCGTTGACCGTCCGGCCCTTGAAGTAGGTCTCCAGAAGTACTTCCCGGTGCGCGGGTGTCAAGTCGTCCAGTGCGTCCGAGAGCGTCATCAGCCACAACGCCTTGTCTATCTCGTCCTCCGCGGGCATGACCTCCAGCGGCGACGGGTCGACCTCCTGCGGCCGGGCCTGCCGGCTGCGGTGGCCGTCGATGACGATGCGCCGGGCGACCGTCACCAGCCAGGGTCGGACGGAGCCGGTAGCGCGATTGAGCTGACCGGCGTTCTTCCAGGCACGGATGAGCGTCTCCTGCACCACGTCCTCGGCGCGCTGGCGGTCACCGGCGACGAGACGCAATACATAGGCGAGCAGAGGTCCCGCGTGTTCGCGGTAGAGCGCCCGTACCAACTCCTCGTCGGGGACGGCGGAGAACTGGTACGGCGGCGTGCTGCGATGGCGAGCCCTCTGCGGACGGTCATCGGCCACGGCGGCATCTTTGCGCACCTGCAACCTCCCGGTCGAGACCTTGACATGGCTTCGGCTGACTGCTGTCCCCGTCCTTTACGGACGAAGACGCCTCGGCATTCAAAGCGACCGGAAAAACTTCCGACCAGCCTGAGAAAACGCCCCGTTCGCCCTCCTTTCCCCACTCATTTCCATGGTCGTAACAGTGATTTCACACCGGCCCGGCGGGCGGCCGCGGAACCGCCCCGGCGCCGGGTTCACCCCGTTTTACGTGCCGGGCCACGAAACGGTTCAACGCATCCACGAACAGTCTTCGAATTTCCGGTTTTTCCGGATTCCCGGATTCCCGGATGTCCAGATATCCGGATATCCAGGAATCCGGCTCCTCGGCTTCCCGGGTCCACCGCATTCTCGGGTCCCCGGGCTGCTCGGCTCCCTCGACATCCCGGAGTCTCTCGGCTTCCCGGGGTCCCTCGGCATGCCTGGTCTCCGGCTCCGGCTCGGGAGGCTCCCCGGGTCTCCCGGGCGGCGGATGTCCGCGTCGGCGGATCTCAGGTCCGGGCGAGGGCCGCCTCGGCGGCCCGCCGCCGGTGTCTGGCGACCCGCTCCCGGTTGCCGCAGGTCTCGCTCGAACACCAGCGGCGGCGGCTGCCGCGCGAGGTGTCCACATACACCCTCCGGCAGCTCTCGCCCTCGCACTGCCGCAGCAGCCGCCGGGCCGCCGGGTCGGTCAGCAGCTCTACGGCGTCCCGGGCGACGGCGGCGAGGAGTTCGGCGCAATCGGGGGTCCGGGTCACCGCCCGCACCAGGGTCCCGCTCGGATCCCGTACCGCCCGCACCGCCGGGGGCGCCCCGGCGGCCAGCGCGTTCACCCGGTCGAGGGCGGTGTCGACGGAGGTACGCCCGCCGCCCTCGCCCCACCCCTCGATCTCGGCGCGCACCACCTGGGCGAGATAGCCGCGGAGTTCGGCGAACCGCTCCACCCAGCGGGGACAGTCGGCGGGCAGCGGGGTCCCCGGCGGCACCAGCCGGGCCCCGACCAGCCAGCGCCGCAGCCGCCCGTCCCCGGCGAGCGGCTCGTCCACCGGCCCGCCGCCGGGGGCGGGTTCGGCGGTGGCGACGAGGTCCAGACAGATCCTCCCGCTGTCAAAACGCCAAAAATATGGATCGGGCGCCTCCGGGTCGCGTCCGTCGGCCGACCACAACGGGTCCGCTGCCTGTGCCGCCATGCCCCTGTCACCACCTCGGGCTCGCCACGGGTCTCGCTCCCAGAGTGCTCCTACCCTCCCGCCCCGAAAACACCCCGCGCGCCGCGTCTCTCGGTGGTTCTCCCCAAGGACCGCGCCTTGGCCCTCCGGGTGAGCGCCGCTACCCGGCCCGCGCCCGGCGACCACCGGTTGTCGGCGGCCTTCAGCCCGCCTGTGGCCGTCCGCGCAGTTCCCCGCGCCCCTGGTTGCCCTTCTCGCCGCCCTTGGTAAGAGGCGGCCCCCTTTTACCGGGGGGGTGCCCTTGTCAGGGCGGGGCTGTGGACAGCATTTAGGGCGTGTCTGACGGATCAGGCTGGATCAGCGAGCGGGGTCTGGTGCCGTGGATCGCAAGGCGGAGGAGGGAGTCCACGCGGTGGGGGTACGCCCCCTGGGCTCCGCCCGGGAGGTGCCCCCACCCGCGCCGCCAGGCGCAGGGGGCCGTAGGCGACCGACGACAACGCGGCGAGGCGCGGTGCCAGGGCACGCGAGCCCAGCAAGATCCGCCAGACACGCCCTAGGGGCGCGGGGAACTGCGCGACAAGCCACGGACGGCGCGCGGTCGCCCGACGACATTCGCCCGGCTGGGCGGGTGGCGTGGGCCTCGGCCGGAGGGCCAAGGCGCTGGGGGCCCCATCGCCCAAGGCTCAGGGGGCGGAACTGCGCGAACAGCCACAGGCGGGCCGCAGGCCGCCGACGGCATCAGGCTGCCGGGCGCTGCCCGGATACTCAGGGGCTCGGGGAACTGCGCGACAAGCGACGACGGCGCCGCGCCGAGAAACGCGGCGCCGTCCCGGTGGGCTTACCGCGGAACCGCCCGCCCCGGCGCGATGTCCTCGTGGCGCTCCACCCGCTCGGGCGCGCCCGAACGCGCCGCCGACGCCGTCGCGGGCGCCGCAGGACCGCAGAACGCCGCCTCCAGCGTCCTCGGCAGCGTATTCAGCACCGCCCCCGTGTTGGACGTGTTCGCCACCGCCGTGATCGCCCGCCTCCCGTCTCCCGACGCGAAGGCGAAGGTGTAGTACCCCTGCACGGTCCCGGTGTGCCCGTACACGGACACCCCGCACGACAGATCGCGGCGCCGCAGCCCCAGCCCGTACCCCTGGGTGGAGTTGACCGGCGTCCAGGTCCGCATCTCCGCGAGCGCCGCCGCCGAGGTCAGCCGGCCCTTCATCAGCGCCGACATAAAGGTGTTCAGATCACGGGTGCTGGAGATCACGGCGCCCGCGCTCTGCGCCCAGGACGCGGTCTGCCGGGTGGAGTCGACGAGCGGCGCCCCGGCCTCGTCGGGCCGGAGGTAGCCCTTGACGTGGCGGCCGGGGATCGCGGTGTCCGGGTGGACGTAGAACGTGTCGTCGAGGTCGAGGCGGTCGATGATCCGCCGCTCGTACGCCGTCCCGACGTCCGTCCCCGTCAGCTTCTCGATCAGCATGCCCGCGACGACGAAGTTGGTGTTGGAGTAGGAGTACGTCGTCCCCGGCGTGACCGTCGGCGGCTTCGCGAGGGAGAGATCGAGCAGTTCCCGGTAGCTGAAGACCCGGTTGCGGACGGATTCGAAGCCGGGCACCGTCGCGGCGAACATGTCGTTGGTGTAGTCGTAGAGCCCGGTGCGGTGGCTCAGCAGATGGCGGACCGTGATCCGGGGGTCGATCAGCCCGGGGAGGTAGTCGTTCACGGGCGCGTCGAGCGCCAGCGCGCCCTCGTCCACGAGCTGGAGCAGGACGACGGCGGAGAAGGTCTTGCTGACGCTGCCGATCCGGAACCGGTCGGCGGTGTTGATGGCGCGTCCGGTGTCGCGGTCCCCGATGCCCTCGACCTGCCGGAGTACGCCGATGCCGTCGTCGATCCGGGCCATCGCGCCGGGCGCGCCGTTGGCGAGGGCCGCCTTGAGCGCGGACCGCAGGGCGACGGGGTCGGGGGCGGTCAGGGGCGCGGCCGCCGTACGGGGCGCGCTCGCCCCCGTACCCGTACCGCCCGCGCCCGCCGAGCCGGGAGCACCGGCCGCACCGGGCGACCCGGGCGACCCGGGCGCCGCGACCGCCGACTGCACGGGTACGAGGACCGCGCACAGCGACAGCAGTGCGGCGCCGGCCGCGGTTCCCCTGCTCACCTTGGCTGAGACCATGTGGTCTTTCTCCGTCCTTGGTTCTGGAGGCGGCGGCGCTGACACGCCACCGTCACCAGCTATAGACGGCGATCCGCCGGAAGAGGTGCACCGGCGGGGGTGAACTCCCGTCATGTCCCGTACTCCGGACGCCTCCCGGCGGTGGCCGGCCGGTCAGCGCAGCCCGTCGAGCCGGGGCGCGGACTCCGTCCGGGTCCGCTTGATCTCCTGGAAGCCCGGTACGGACGCCAGCAGCAGAAAGCCGTCCCAGAGCCGCCCGGCCGCCTCCCCGGTGGGTACGGGCGAGACCACCGGACCGAAGAGCCCGATCCGGCCGCCGCCGGGACCGCTCAGGCCGCCGGATTCGCCCGGGCCACCGGATCCGCCGGGGCCGGGGACGCCCAGGACGGGGGTGCCGACGTCGGTGCCGACGAGGGCGACGGCCTCGGCGTGCGAGGCTCGTACGGCGTCGTCGTACTCGGTGGTCCAGGCGGTGTCCGCCGCTCCGGGCGGCAGCCCGGCCCGCTCCAGGGCGCCTGGGATCGCGTCCCACTCGCCGTCGAGATGGAAGGCGGCGCCGAGTTCGCCGAGGAAGGCGCCCAGCGCGTCGGAGCCGTACCGGCGCTCGACGGCCGCGCAGACCCGGACCGGCGCCCACAGATATTCGCCCCAGTCGCCTTCGGGGTCGTCGTCGCGGTGTTCATTGAGTACGGCGAGGCTCATCACCCGCCACCGGACGGAGAGGGGCCGTACGGCGGCGGCTTCCCGGAGCCAGCGGGAGGTGAGATAGGTGTAGGGGCATACGGGGTCGAACCAGAAGTCCACATCCACCGCTCCACGGTAGGCCGCCCGCCGACCGCCGTCACGGGTCGCCGGAAACGCTCCGACCGCATGACAAAGGCCCGGCTGTCGCTGACAGCCGGGCCTTCGCCTCACATGGGATGAGTGGAGATGGCGGGAATCGAACCCGCGTCCAACGGTGCGGAACCAGGGCTTCTCCGAGCGCAGTCCGCTGCGATTTTCTCGGCCCCGGAGATCACACGGACAAGTCTCCGACGGGCTCAGTCACTGTTGGTTGTTCCTCTTGACCCCGTGACCGGGTCTAGAGGTTGAGTTCCCTAGTTGACGCCAGGGTCCGGGTCGGGAACACCCCCGGGCTGACGCTCCATAAGTGAAGTTTCGTCTCTACTGCTTATCAGGCAGCGAGGGCGAAGGCTTCGGAGTTATCGCGCTTGGAATTGGCGATTATTGTTTGCGACATATGGTTTACGAGATCATTGCCGCTTCCTCGGCTCGCTTCCCCTGCCTCGACATCCGCTGTCGAAACCGATCATCCCCATGTTGAATTTTCAAGCAGTACCGACGGCAGCCCGTCGGCTCGCCCCTCACCGAGGGACGTTCCCATCGTACGGGACCAACACGATCCGGTGCCAGCGCATTCCCCGGCACCCCGTTCCGCGCCGGAGCCGCAGCGGCGCCGCGCCGGAACGCGAGCCCCGGCGAGAGGTCCGGCGAGGTCCGACAGGGAGGCCCTAGCGGGGCTCCTGCGCCCGCTGCCGCCGCCGCGCCGCCGAGATCGCCTTGTCCGTCTCGCGCCGGTCCTGCCGCTCCCGCAGCGTCTGCCGCTTGTCGTACTCCTTCTTGCCCCGCGCCAGGGCGATCTCCACCTTGGCCCGGCCGTCCTTGAAGTACAGGGCGAGCGGTACGACCGTATGCCCCGACTCCTGCGCCTTGGACTCCAGCTTGTCGATCTCCGCCCGGTGCATCAGCAGCTTCCGCTTCCGCCGCGCCGAGTGGTTGGTCCAGGTCCCCTGCGAGTACTCGGGTACGTGCACGTTGTGCAGCCACGCCTCGTGTCCGTCGATCTGGACGAACCCGTCCGCCAGGGACGCCCGCCCCTGGCGCAGCGACTTCACCTCGGTACCGGTGAGCACCAGACCGCACTCATAGGTGTCGATGATGTGATAGTCGTGCCGCGCCTTCTTGTTCTGCGCGATCAGCTTGCGCCCTTTTTCCTTAGCCATAGTGCCGTCATTTTCGCACTACGACCCCGCCCCGAGGCCACTCAATACCGTCTCGGCCCGCTCCTCGGCGTCCTCGCCGTCCGCCGGGGTCAGATCGGGCACGATGCCCCGGCCGTCGACCTGGTGCCCCTCGGGCGTGCGGTAGTGCCCCACGGTCAGCTCGGCCACCGAGCCGTCCAGCAGCGGTCTGGGCATCTGGACCGACCCCTTGCCGAACGTCCGGGTACCGACGGTGACGGCCCGGCCACGGTCCTTCAGGGCGCCGGTGACCATTTCGGCGGCGCTCATCGTGCCCCCGTCGACCAGGGCGACCACCGGCCGGCCGGTGTCGCCGCCGGGCTCCGCGTACAGGGCGTGCTGCTCGCCGTCCACGTCGTAGGTGGCGACCAGGCCGCCGTCGAGGAAGGCGGAGGCGGCCGTCACGGCCTCGGTGATCAGCCCGCCGCTGTTGCCGCGGAGATCGAGCAGTACCCCGGCGCCGTCGGGCGCCTCGGCCACGGCGTCCTTCACCCGCTCGCCGGTCCCCCGGGTGAACGAGGACACCCGGATCTTCACCGCGCCGCCCGCGAGCCGCTCGACCGTCACGGACTCCGCCGACAGGGTCGTACGGACCAGCCGCTCGGTCCACGCCCGGCCGCCGCGTTCGAGGCCGAGGGTGACGTCCGTCCGCTCGTCGCCCCGCAGCAGGGCGACGATCTCGGTGACCGGGCGGCCGTCGACGGAGCGCCCGCCGATGGTCCGCAGCCGGTCGCCGGCCCGGATCCCGGCCCGCTCGGCCGGGCCGCCGGGCCGGACCCGGGCGACCTCCACCCGGCCGTCGGCGGAACGCTTCGCCCGGAGCCCGACCCCGGTGTACTCGCCGTCGAGGCTCTGCTGGAACCTGGCGTACTCGTCCCGGTCGTAGACCGCGCCCCACCGGTCGCCGCTGCGGCTGACGACCTCCCGGGCCGCCTTCGTACCGGAGCCGCCCTCGGCCACCGCGTCGGCCGCGGCCCGGGCCACGGCATCGGGGTCCACGGTCGCCCCGGCGGGTCCCGCGGCCAGTGGGCGGTGGTCGTCGGCGGGCCGGTCGACCGGCAGCGCGTCGGTCACGGCGCCGGTGGCCAGCACCCCGGCGAAGACCAAAGTCAGGGCCGCCCCGCGGCGGGAGCGGCGGGGCCGAGGGCGGAACTCAGGGCCCGGCATGGGCCCGAGTCTAGGACAAGCCTCGGGTGCCGTACGGTCGTTGCCCGCACGGCGCCCGGGGTGGATGTCACACCTTGAGGTACTTGCGCAGGGCGACGAAAGCGGCAAGGGCCGGCATCAGCAGACCGATCACCACGACCAGCGGCAGGGTGGCCGCGACCGCGTCCCAGCCGATGAAGTTGATCAGCGGCATCTTGTCGGCGAGCGCCAGTCCGTGGTCGATCAGGAAGTAGCGGCCCGCGATCAGCATGCCCGCCGCCATCAGCCCGCCCAGCAGCCCGGCGATCGCCGCCTCCAGGATGAACGGCAGCTGGATGTAGAAGCTGGACGCGCCCACCAGCCGCATGATCCCGGTCTCACGCCGCCGGCTGAACGCCGACACCCGTACCGTGTTGACGATCAGCATCAGCGCCACGAGCAGCATCAGCGACATCAGGGCGATCGCCGCCCGGTTCATCCCGGTCATCAGATCGAAGAGATTGGTCAGGACGTCCCGTTGGTCCTCGACCGACTGCACTCCGGCCCGGCCCGCGAAGGCCGTCTCGACCACCGCGTACTTCTCCGGGTCGTGCAGTTTCACCCGGTACGACTCCGGCATCTGGTCCGGTGTGATCGTATCCGCGAGAGGAGTGTCGCCGTAGCTCTCCTTGTAGCGCTTGTACGCCTGCTCCGCGCTCTCGTAATGGATTTTGTCGACGATCTCCATCTTTTCGAGCTCGGCCTTGATCTGGTCCTTCTGCCCGCCGGTCACCGCGCCCTTGGAGCACTGCTTCGAGAACCGCGCGTCATTCTTGTTGCAGAGGTAGATCGAGACGTTGACCTTGTCGTACCAGTAGTCCTTCATCGTGCCGACCTGCTTGCTCAGCAGTACGGCGCTGCCGAAGAGGGCCAGCGACAGGGCGACCGAGATGATGACGGCGAAGGTCATCGTGAGATTGCGGCGGAGACCCACACCGATCTCCGACAGGACGAACTGGGCGCGCATCGCGTGCGATCAGCCTTTCTCGCGCAGGTGGTACGGAAACGGGTCCGCGACGGCCGTCAGTGCTGGTAGCCGTAGACGCCGCGGGCCTGGTCGCGGACGAGGCGGCCGTGTTCCAGCTCGATGACGCGCTTGCGCATCTGGTCGACGATGTTCTGGTCGTGGGTGGCCATCACCACCGTGGTGCCCGTCCGGTTGATCCGGTCGAGCAGCTTCATGATCCCGATGGAGGTCTGGGGATCGAGATTTCCCGTCGGCTCGTCGGCGATCAGCAGCATCGGCCGGTTGACGAACGCCCGCGCGATCGCGACCCGCTGCTGTTCGCCGCCGGACAGCTCACCGGGCATCCGGCGCTCCTTGCCGCCGAGCCCGACCAGGTCGAGCACCTGCGGTACGGCCTTGCGGATCTCGCCGCGCGGCTTTCCGATGACCTCCTGGGCGAAGGCCACGTTCTCGGCGACGGTCTTGTTCGGCAGCAGCCGGAAGTCCTGGAATACGGTGCCCAGCTTCCGCCTTACCTGCGGCACCTTCCAGTTGGAGATCTTCCCCAGATCCTTGCCGAGGACATGGACCGTACCGTGACTGGCCCGCTCCTCCCGGAGGACCAGCCGGAGGAAGGTCGACTTGCCGGAGCCCGAGGAACCCACCAGGAACACGAATTCGCCCTTGGTGATCTCCAGGGAGACATCGTGCAGCGCTGGCCGGTTCTGCTTGGGATAGGTCTTGGAGACATGGGCGAATCGGATCACGGGACACACCATGGTCGGCCGGGAGCAGAGGTGTGCGTGACACTACGCGAACCGTCCGTGAGTACGCAGTCGACGGCCGGGGTTGCGAAGATTGTCACGCCCATTTGCCGCTCCCCCGCAAGGGGGAAGAAACCGGGCCCCGCGCCGAACGGCGCCGGAGCTGGCACAGTGGTAGGGGAACAGTCGCGTCGCCCGGAGCGTTCTGCCACCAGAGGTGTGCCGACGGCCCGCGGAAAGCGGCTCGGCGCGGGAGGAGGAGAGCGCATGACCTATGACCGTCTGGTGTGCGCCAACTGCGCGGCCCCGGTCTCCGAGGGCCGCTGCCCGGTATGCCGCGCGAACCGCGAGCGGCTCCAGCAGGAGGGCCCCCTGGCGTCGCTGACGCCCGCGGCGCTGGCCGCGCTGCTGATCGTCCTGATCGCGGCGGTCGCGGTACTGGCGACCCGAACGGCCTGACGTCACGAGGAAGGGCCCGGGGTGCTGTGCCGCACCCCGGGCCCTTCCTCGTACTCCGCGCCGTCCGGGGTGACCGGCCGTGATCCGGCCGGTTCACCCCGTCACGCATCGCTCGCTCAGACGGCGGCGCGCCCGCCGACCAGCCGCGGCAGCATCCGGAACCCGATCCCACCGGCGATCATGGTCGCCGCCCCGACGAGCAGGAACGTGACCTCCATCGCACCGGTCTCGGCCAGCTCTTCCTTGGCCTCGCCCTGCTGGACGGGCTGGGACCCGGCGTTGTTGGTGTCGGCCTGGTTCCCACCACCGGTCGAGCCACCGTTGGACCCGCCCGTGGCACCGTCGGTCGAACCACCGTTGGAGCCGCCGGTCGACCCACCGGTTGAGTTCCCGCCACCCTGGGTGCCGTTGCCGCCGGTGCTCTGACCGGCATGGCTGTTGCCGCCGCCGGTGTCGTTACCGCCGTCGTCACCGCCGCCGGGGGTGCCGTTGCCACCACCCGGAGTGCCGTTACCACCACCGGGGGTCCCGTTACCGCCACCGGGGGTCCCGTTACCGCCGCCCGGGGTCCCGTTGCCACCACCCGGAGTGCCGTTGCCACCACCCGGAGTGCCGTTGCCACCACCCGGAGTGCCGTTGCCACCACCGGGAGCGCCTTCACCGCCGCCGGGGGTCCCGTTACCGCCGCCCGGAGTGCCGTTACCGCCACCGGGGGTCCCGTTGCCACCGCCCGGGGTGCCGTTGCCACCGCCCGGGGTGCCGTTGCCACCACCGGGAGCGCCTTCACCGCCACCGGGGGTCCCGTTGCCACCGCCCGGGGTCCCGTTACCACCGCCCGGAGTGCCGTTACCGCCACCGGGGGTCCCGTTGCCACCGCCCGGGGTCCCGTTACCACCGCCCGGAGTGCCGTTACCACCACCGACGTCGTTGCCGCCGTCGACACCACCGGCACCGGTGGCGCCGCCATTGGTCGCGCCGTCACTCTGAATGCCCAGGCTGACGTCGGCGGACGTCTCACCGGTGAACGCGGAGGCCGCACCGGCCACCGTCAGCGACGCGCCTGCAGCGATCACCGCGCCGGCGGCGATACGTGCCACGCGGATTCGCGTCTTCTTCGTCATCTACCTGCTACCCCCAGTAGCTATTCGTCAATGGAGCCGGGTCTCCGGGGCGGCTACTCAGGGGAGAACCACCGTCCTCACCCCGCTCGCCCACGCCCTGGAAACACGCATGCCGCGCGCCAGCCTGTCCAGTATTCGACGAGGCGTCAAGCCGGTTCCGCGAACGATGCCCGATATAGGGGTGGTTGCCGGACCAGAGGCGACTCAACCGTGACCCCATAGGCTGAACTCACCCCATAGGGAACCGACTTTACCGTCTTGTCGACAAAGAAGCCGGAGTGATCATCTCCACCAATCGCCCCGCCTTCGGACACTCAATCGACCCGCGGGCCATTCCGAATGAGGTGATCCACCTCGTCCTCAATATCGTCCCGGCCGCCATGATCGACATGGATTCGATTCCCATTCCACCCACTCCGGCGAAGAGTTCGCGGTCGAGAATCCCACCCCCTTCAATATCCGAATCACCGCCACCGCACCCGGGAACGCCGAGAGCGCCGACCCCGGAGGGCCGGCGCTCTCGCCGTAGGGACGGGGTCGTGCCCCGGAGGCTACTTCTCCTGGCTCTGGCCCTGGCGCTTGCGCCAGCGGATGCCCGCCTCGAGGAAGCCGTCGATCTCGCCGTCGAGGACGGACTGGGGGTTGCCGACCTCGAACTCCGTACGGAGGTCCTTGACCATCTGGTACGGGTGGAGGACGTAGGAACGCATCTGGTTGCCCCAGGAGTTGCCGCCGTCGCCCTTGAGGGCGTCCATCTTGGCCTGCTCCTCCTGGCGGCGGCGTTCGAGGAGCTTGGCCTGGAGGACGTTCATGGCGCTCGCCTTGTTCTGGATCTGGGAGCGCTCGTTCTGGCAGGAGACCACGATGCCGGTGGGGATATGGGTGATCCGGACCGCCGAGTCCGTCGTGTTGACGCCCTGGCCGCCGGGGCCGGAGGCGCGGTAGACGTCGATCCGGAGTTCGGACTCGTCGATCTCCACATGGTCGGACTGCTCGACCACGGGCAGCACCTCGACACCGGCGAAGGACGTCTGGCGGCGGCCCTGGTTGTCGAAGGGCGAGATGCGGACCAGCCGGTGGGTGCCCTGCTCGACGGAGAGGGTGCCGTAGGCGTAGGGGGCCTTCACCACGAAGGTGGTGGACTTGATCCCGGCCTCCTCCGCGTAGGAGGTCTCGTAGACCTCGGTGGAGTAGCCGTGCCGCTCGGCCCAGCGCATGTACATCCGCTGGAGCCGCTCGGCGAAGTCGGAGGCGTCGACGCCGCCCGCCTCGGCGCGGATGTTGACGAGGGCCTCGCGCTCGTCGTACTCGCCGGAGAGGAGGGTACGTACCTCCATCTCGTCGACCGCGCGGCGGACGTCCGTCAGCTCGGCCTCGGCCTCGGCGAGGGTGTCGGCGTCGTCCTCGGCCTCGGCCAGCTCGAAGAGGACCCCGAGGTCGTCGATCCGGCCGCGGAGGTGCTCGGCCTTGCGCAGTTCGGCCTGGAGGTGGGAGAGCCGGCTGGTGATCTTCTGCGCCGCCTCCGGGTCGTCCCAGAGGGACGGGGCGGCCGCCTGCTCCTCGAGCACGGCGATGTCTGCCCTGATCCTGTCGAGGTCCAGAACGGACTCGATCGACCCCATGGTCGCGGAGAGGGACTTCAGCTCTTCGGATACATCGACGACTGCCACGCGTCCAAGCGTAACGGCTGCCCGGCCCGGCCCGGCCCGCCAGGTGGTGACCCCGTGCCCCGTCGGGGCTCCCACCGGGGCGAATGCGGGCGAGGGCCGGTCCCGGCGGGCGTACGGAAAGGGCCGCCTCGGCGGTACGGGCCCGGCGGCTCCGGGCGCGCGCCGGGGCGTGCCCCGTACGTCATGGTTCGTACGCCCCCGGGGGCTAACGCTGTCCGGCGGGGGCGGGGGCCTGCGGGAGGGCGTCGGCGTTCGAGGTGGCGAGCCAGCCGCCGACGCCGACGACCACCGCCACCAGCAGGGCGGCCACACCCCGGCGGAGCCGGACCGAGCGGCTGGTGCCCTTGTTCCGGGCGGAGCCGGGGCGGCGCTGGCCGGGGCTGCGGGGCGCGCGGGCGGTGCCGTGCGCTCCTCCGGCCAGTTCGTCGGGGGCCGGGACCCGCATGGAGGTGTGGGTGTCGCGGTTGGCGTCCGCCGGGGCGGCGCCGGGGACCAGGGGGACCGCGCCCCGGCGGCGGGGCGCGGGGGCCTCCTCGCCGGTTTCGAGGTCTCTGGTGTACCGCTCCGCCGGTACGGAGTCGTCGTCCTCGGCGGGTCCGTCGACGTCGCGGACGTCCAGCGGCGGGATGCCCGCGAGGCCGGGCAGGGTCTCGCGCAGCCGTACGCCCAGTTCGGAGGCGCGCAGCCGGGAGGCGGGGGCCTTGGCCAGGCACTGGACGATCAGCTGCCACAGATCGTCGGGGATGCCCGGGAGGGGGACGACGGTCTCCGTGACATGGCGGCGCAGTACGGCGCCGGGGTGGCCGCCGCCGAACGGGGTGAACCCGGCGAGCAGCTCGTAGAGCACGGTGGCCAGGGCATAGATGTCGACGGCGGCGCGCGGCGGCAGGCCCTCCACGATCTCCGGCGCCAGATAGTCGGGGGTGCCGATGATCTTCGTGGACTTGGTGCGGCGGGCGGTGTCGATCAGCTTGGCGACGCCGAAGTCCGTCAGCAGCGCCGGGTGGGAGCCCGCGGGGCCGAGGGGGCCCTGCATGTCGAGCAGGATGTTCTCGGGCTTCACGTCGCGGTGGACGATCCCCGCGCGATGGGCGGCGGCGAGCCCGTCGGCGACGTCGGCGACGATCGCGACGGCGGCTTCGGGCGCGAGCCGCCGCTCCCGGTCGAGGCGGGTCCGCAGATCGGTTCCGCGGACCAGGTCCATGACGAGTGCGAGGTCGTTGCCGTCGACCACGAGGTCGTGGACGGCGACGATCCTGGGGTGGTCGAGCCCGAGCAGAGCGGTCCGCTCCTGGACGAAGCGGCCGACCAGCTCCTGGTCGGCGGCGAGGTCCTCGCGCAACAGCTTGATGGCGACGGGCCCGTCGGGGCCCTCCCCGGCCCACACCGTGCCCGCGCTGCCCCGTCCGAGGATCTGATGGGCCGTGTACCGGCTGCCGATATTCCGTGCCAAGACTGCTCCCTCAGCGGCTGGCGTTGCCCTTAACGTACGCGGCCACCGGGGAGGCATGTGCCCCGGATGGGATCAAGACACGTACGCTCCGGGCGAATTCCGGGGATATCACCGGAATTATCGGAGGGAAGTCCGGCCGTTTTCACCCATTCGGAAGTCGATAAAACGACAGCCTGGGGCAAGAGGGAGGAGCGTGGGACGGCGGAGGGGCGGGACCGCGTACCGCCGCGGTCCCGCCCCTGTCCGCTCGATCAGGTGTCAGGGCTGGTTGCCCGTGCCGTTCCCCGCACCTCCGCCGTTGCCCCCGCCGTCGCCGGAGCCGGAGTCGGAACCGCCCAGGTCGGAGATCCAGCCGGTCACGGTCGAGATGCCGTCGCCGATCGCGTCCCAGTAGCCCTTGCCCTCGGCGACCCAGCCCTGGAGCGGGGTCAGCTCCCAGATCAGCCAGCCCGCGACGACCAGCATCACCACGGAGAACAGACAGCCCTTGAGGCAGCCCAGACCCGGGATCCGCATCGGGTTGGCGCTGCGCTGACGCGGCTGCCGGGGCTCGCGCTCACGGCGCGGCGCGGGCTGCTGCGGCTGCTGGGGTTGCTGCGGCTGCTGGGGCGGGGTGTACGGCTGGACCTGCTGCGGCGGCGGCGCGTACTGCTGACGCTGCGGCGGCCGAGGGGGCTGCTGCTGGTACGGCTGGGGAGCGTACTGCTGCTGGTGGTGTCCCGGCGGCGGACCCTGCGGGGGCCCCTGGTGCGGCGGGCCCTGCGGGGGCTGCTGGGGTCGGCGCTGCGGCCTGCGGGCCAGCGGGTCCTGGCCGGGGTCGAGGTACTGGACCTGGGTCTGCTCGTTACGGTCGCGGGCGGCGCGGAGCTGGGACTGCCAGGGGTGCGGGTCCTCGGGTCCCGGGCCGCCGGGCTGCCCTTCCGGGCGCGGCGGCACCGGCGGCATGACGGCCGTCGGGTCGGGAGCGCCGGTGTGCGGCAGCACGCTCGTCGGGTCGGCGGCACCGGCCGGGCCCGAGGTGTGCGGCAGCACGCTGGTGGCCGCCGCCGGGTCGTATCCGGCGGGGGCCGCGCCGTGCGGCAGGACCTGCGTGGAGTCGGCGGCGCCGGGGGTCTCCGGGACGGGGGCGGGCGCCGGGTCGGGCGCGAGCAGCGCGCCGACTCCGAGAGCCGCGTCGACCTGGGCGGACGAGGAATGCACCCCGATACCGGCGGCGACGACCCGCAGTCCACGGGCGAGGTTCTCGGCGCTGGGCCGCTCGCCGGGCTCCTTGCGCAGACACCGCTCGATGACGGTCCACAGCGGCTCGGGCACGGTGGTGGGCCGCCGGGGCTCCTCGCTCAGATGGCGGTGCAGGACCTCCAGCGCCGTACCCCCGGCGAACGGCGGGCGGCCGGTCACCAGCTCGTAGAGCAGGATGCCCGCGCCGTAGATGTCGACGGCGGAGGTCTGCGGACGGCCCTCGGCCGACTCGGGGGCCACATAGGCCGGTGTGCCGACGAACTCGTGGGTCCGGGTCAGACCGGGCGAGTCCGCGAGCCGGGCGATCCCGAAGTCGGTCAGCATCGGGTGGAGCCGGCCGTCGGGGTCGGTCCGGAGCAGCACGTTCGCGGGCTTGAGGTCGCGGTGGACCACGCCGTCGGCATGGCTGGAGGCGAGCGCGTCGGCGATCTGGGCGGTCAGCAGGGCCGCGGCGACCGGGGTGAACGGGCCGCTTTCACGGAGCTGGCGGTGGAGGTCGGGGCCGTCGACCAGGTCCATGACCAGGGCGAGGAGATCGCCCTCGACCACGAGGTCCCGGGTCCTGACGATATTGGGGTGCGTCAGACGCAGCAGGACGGACCGCTCGCGGAGGAACCGCATCACGATGTCCGCGTCGTTCGCCAGCTCCTCTTTGAGGACCTTGATCGCCACGGTCTCGCCGGGCTGACCGGGCACGGCGGCCTCGGCCCCGGCGGTCTCCCGCTGCCGGGCACGCCAGACGGTGCCCGTGGCTCCGCGCCCGAGCGGCTGCTCCAGGAGGTACTTGCTGCCTACAGGCCGCACGTCTTGCGCTCCCTGCTGATCGTGGTCCGGACCATCCCCGCAGGCGCGGGGCGCCGACGGTCGGCGCTCCGCACCACTTTAGTGGGGTCGAACGGTATGACGTTCGGTTGTCCACAGGCCCCCCGGGCACGGCGGGGCGCGCGGCCCCGGCTCCCGGCCGGATGGAACAACCGTCGAACACCACCGGACAACCGCCGAACACCGCCAGACGCCACCGACCGACAGCGACTGTCGCTTGATCGCCGCTGAACACCGTTCGGGATGGAGACGCCGCGGATTCCCCGGTGGTTGCCACCGGTCACGCAAAGCGGCACAGGTCACGGTCCGCGGCCCGGCACCACCGGCGATACGGGTTCGGGCCGGACATATGCCTCTACCAGCCGGAATCCGGTGCCGAGCACCGGTTCCCCAGCCGTCCCGGGACGGCCCGGGGTGGTGAATCGGGTCGTGACCCCGCACTTTTCCGGCCGGAGGGGACCAATCATGATCACTTATTGGCGATACCCGGGCGTGTTGTCAGTGGCAGGTGCGAGGATTCCCCCAGCACGCCTTCGCGGGCGGGGATCCCCGGAGCGTGCCGACCAGCCGGGTGGGGGCGACGAGGCGGTTTCCCTGCCGGTTACTTGTGCCAGAAGGGATTGCTGACGGCGATGCAGATCCGGCTGACCGTTCTCGCGCCGCGCGGCGGACAGGCCGCGGCGGGGCCCGTGGCGGGACCGCGTGCGTGCGATGTGCTGGTCACCGCGCCCGCGGGGACGGCGCTGGCCGCGGTGGCCTCGGGTCTGGCGGCGGCCGTGGCCGGTCCGGACGCGTCCGGACCCGCCGTGCTGTTCGCGGGCGGGGAGCGGCTGGACGCCCAGCGGCGGACCCTCGGCGAGCCGCCCTTGGTGGACGGCGCGGTCCTCTCCCTCCAGTTCCCCGGTGACGACGGCCCCTCCGGCACGGACTCGACGCCCCAGCTCCATGTGGTCGCCGGTCCCGACGCGGGCGGGGTGCATCTATTGCACGGCGGCCGGGTCGGCATAGGGCGGTCCGCCGACGCGGACGTCCCGCTCGACGATCCCGATGTCTCCCGGGTCCACTGCGAGGTGGTCGTCGCGGACGACGGCCGGGTGACCGTCGCGGACCTCGGTTCCACCAACGGGACGGCGCTCGACGGCCGCCCCGTCGGCTCCCGGCCCGTACCGCTGGCTCCGGGGGCGCTGCTGCGGCTCGGCGAGTCGACGCTCCGGCTCGCCTCCGGCGGGCATACGGAGCCGCTGGCGACCACCCCGGACGGCGAGGGGTACCTCAGGCTCCCGGCCCGCGCTCAGGAGCGGCCCGGAGAGTCGGACGGCGACGCCGCCGATGCCCAGGCCGACACCGCCGAGGGCACGGGCGCCCCGGACGCCTCGCACAGCCCGTACGGCACGAACGCCCCGGACGCCGTGCCCGCCTCGGCCTCCTCCGGCGCCTCGTACGGCTCGAACGCCTCCGGTGCGCCGTATGCCCCGGGGCCCTACCCGCTGGGCGCCCCCGCACCGGAATCGCCCGGGACGTCCGGAGTGTTCGACACTCAGGGCACCCACGCCACCCACGGGGCGAACCCCGGGCAGGGCCGCGCCGAGGAGCCCCGGGGCGGAGCCCGCCGCAAAGGCGGCATAGGCGCCTGGGCCGCCCGGCGCTTCAAGGCGGACCGCGAGCCGGACGCCGCCGGACCGTTCCCGGAGCCGCCGGACAGCGGCGCCGCGCCCGTACCGCCCGCCCGGCCGTCGGCGGAGACCTGGCCGGACCCGGCGGCCGTACTGCTGACCGCCGTAGGCCCGGGACCCCGGCTCTGGGAGCGCGGCCCGGACCATCCCGAGTCCCTGGTGCTCCGGCTGGGCACCGCCGACCGGGACGGCTTGGCCGCCGTGCCCGTGACGGTCGGGCTGCGGGAGGCCGGTTCCCTGGGGATAGCCGGTCCCCGGGCCCGGCTGGCGGGGGCCGCCCGCTGGGCCGTCGCCCAGCTCGCCGCCCTGCACTCCCCCGCCGATCTGGAGCTGGTGCTGATCTCCGCCGACCGGAACCGCCCGGTCGAGGAGCGCCGGGCCGAGTGGGCGTGGCTGGGCTGGCTGCCCCAGCTCCGGCCGGCCCACGGCCAGGACTGCCGGCTGCTGCTGGCGTACGACCGCGACCAGGCGATCGCCAGGACCGCCGAGCTGACCCGGCGACTGGACGCCGGTCCGCTGGGCCCCGGCTGGCCGAGCGCCGACCGGACGGCCGTCGCGGAGGCCGCCGCCGGGTACGAGGGCCCCAGGACGGTCGTGGTCGTCGACGGCGATCCCGGCTCCGCCGCGCTGCGGGAGACCGCGGCCCGGCTGGCGGGCGCGGGCGGGGCGGCCGGGATCCATCTGATCGTGCTGGCCGAGACGCCCGCCGCGTCCCCGCTCTCCCCCGTCGCGGCGGTGTACGAGACGGCCTGCGCGGCGTCCCTCCCGTTCCGGGAGTGCGGGGCCGTCGGCATGCTCAGCGGCGATGTGGCGACGGCTCTGCGGGTCCTTCGGACCGTCGGCGGACTGCCCGCGGGGCAGGGCGCCCCGGCCGTGGTGGACGCGGTGTCGACGGCGTGGGCCGAGCGGTTCGCCCGGGCCCTGGCGCCGCTGCGCGCCGAGGGCGGCACCGGCCCGGAGGGGGCCGGGGGCCGGGCCGTGGCCCTGCCCCGTTCCGCCCGGCTGCTGGACGAGCTGGGCCTGGCCCGGGCCACGCCCGCGTCGCTGATGGCCCGCTGGGCGGAGGCCGGTGAGCAGCCCGCGCCGGTGACGGTGCTGGGCGCCGGGCCCCGGGGCCCGCTGGCGGTCGATCTGACTGCGGAGGGCCCGCATCTGCTGATCGAGGGCCCGCCCGGCAGCGGCCGTACGGAGCTGCTCCGCTCGATCGCCGCGTCGCTGTCCGCCGCGGGCCGTCCCGACCGGTTGGGGCTGCTGCTGGTCGACGGCGCGGGCGGCGGCGAGCGCGGCGCCGGACTGGCGGTCTGTACGGAGCTGCCGCATGTCACCGACCATCTGGCCGCCACCGATCCGATACGGATGCGGACCTTCGCCCAGGACCTGGGCGCGGAGCTGAAGCGCCGGGCCGAGCTGCTGGACGGTACGGACTTCGCCGCCTGGCACGCCCGGGACGACCGGCACGGCCGAGAGGGCAGGGACGGCAGGGACAGCCGGGACGCCCGGAGCGGCGACACCGCGCGGTCCGGCGCCGGACGCGCCCCGGCCCGGCCCGGCGGTTCGTACGGCTCCGATCCCGCGAGGCCCTACGGCTCCGATGCCGCCGCCGGTCCCGAAACCGGCCGCGGTACGGCGTCCGGCCGGGTCGTCGGCCCCCGCTCGCCCGTCGCCGGGGAGCAGGACGGCGGCTACGGCGCCGGGGTCGGATCGCGCCGGGTCTCCGCCGCCGCGCGGGCCGACGCGGCGGGCGGCCGGACCTTCCGGACGCCGGGTCGTCCCGACCCCGCGTCCGCCGACCCTCGGATCACCGGCGGCCGGGGCGATCTCGAATCCCCGCCCAGCTCCACCCTGCGGCTCCGCCCCGGCGGCCGGACCAGACCCGCGCCCGCCCCCGGGCCGCTGCCCCGGCTGGTGGTGCTGGTGGACGACTTCGACGCCCTCGTCGCCCCCGCCCTCGGCAGTACGGGCCGCCCGGCGGCCGGGTCCGTCGTCCGCGCCCTGGAGGCCGTCGCCCGGGACGGCGGCAGACTCGGGGTCCATCTGATCGCCACCTCCGCCCGACCGGACCGTACGGCGGACACCGACCTGGCGCACGCGGCCCGGCTGCGGGCCGTCCTCGACGCGCCGCCCGCCGCCCCCGGACAGGACGCCCCACTGCCCGGCCGGGGCGCCCTCGGCCACCCCGACGGCCGGGTCACCCCCTTCCAGGGCGGCCGGGTGACGGGCCGGATCCCGCGTACGGCGACGCTGCGCCCCACCGTCGTACCGCTGGAGTGGGAGCGGATGGGCGACCCGCCGACCCGTCGGCCGGTCCGGGAGCTGGGGAACGGGCCCACCGATCTGGCGCTGCTGGCGAGCGCGCTGGAGCGGGCGGCGGGCTCGGTGGACGCGATACCGCTGCCGCCGCTCTCCCCCGTCTCCTGAGGGGGCCGGTACGTTCCGGGACGTGGCGGCGCCACGTCCCGGAACGTACCGGCGCCACGTCCCGGGCCGGACCGGCGGGCCACCGGGCAGCCCGGTCCCGGAGCCTTCCCCGGGCCGTCCCCCCGGGTCACCCAGGCGAGCGGCGTCACGCCCAACTCGCCTGCCTCTCCTGCCCCTTACTCCCCTCCGTACGTCCCGAAACGACCGGCTCTTCCCACCCCCGACGCCTTTGACGGGACATCACGTCACAGAGGGATCACGAAAGGGCCCTGCACGCTCCCGGCGGATTGCGGGCCCTGCGGCCCAGGCATAGACCTGACACGCAACGCGTCAGCGCCGAGGGAGAAACGGGGCAGAAATGCGTACACCTCTTCGCATGAGCAAGGTCGCGAAGGCAGCGGTGGTCTGGGCCGTCGTCAGCGCTTTCACCGTCGCGGGCTGCGGCGACAAAGGCAATGAAGACGACTCCGGCGACGGCGGGAAGACGGGGAAGGGCGCGGCTGCCACGGTCCGGCTGCCGAAGCTGGACGGGCAGACCGTGCAGGTCGCCGCCGTGTGGACCGGCAAGGAGCAGGAGAACTTCGTCAAGGTCCTGAACGAGTTCGAGAAGCGGACGGGCGCGAAGGTCACCTTCGTCCCCGCCCAGGACCCGATCGTCAACTTCCTCGGCACCAAGATCGCGGGTGGCAGTCCGCCCGATGTGGCGCTGCTGCCGCAGCCGGGCGCGATCCGGCAGGCCGTGGCCCGGAAGTGGGCCAAGCCGGTCGGCCCGGAGGCCAAGGCCCAGCTGACCAAGAACTACGCGGCGGGCTGGCAGCGGATCGGCCAGGTCGACGGCGAGCAGTACGGCGTCTACTACAAGGCCGCCAACAAGTCCCTGGTCTGGTACAACGTGGCCGCTTTCGAGGACGCGGGCGTCCAGGAGCCCGAGACCTGGAAGGAGTTCATGCAGACCGCCGAGGCTGTTTCGGCCTCCGGTGTCACCCCGGTCTCGGTGGCGGGCGCCGACGGCTGGACCCTCACCGACTGGTTCGAGAACATCTACCTCTCCCAGGCGGGCCCCGAGAAGTACGACCAGCTGGCCCAGCACGACATCCCGTGGACCGACCCGTCGGTCACCCGGGCGCTGACCACCCTCGCCGAACTGTTCGGCAGGCCCGAGCTGATCGCGGGCGGCGCGGACGGCGCGCTCCAGACCCCGTTCCCGCAGTCGGTGACCCAGACCTTCACCGGGGGCGCCACCCCCAAGGCCGCGATGGTCTTCGAGGGCGACTTCGTCGGCGTCAACATCGGTGAGACGGAGGCGAAGCTCGGTACGGACGCCAAGGTGTTCCCCTTCCCGGCCGTGGGCACCGAGGCGCCGGTGGTGACCGGCGGGGACGCGGCGGTGGCGCTGCGGAACAGCGAGGGCGCCCAGGCGCTGCTCGCCTTCCTCGCCTCCCCCGACGCGGCCCGGATCCAGGCCGCCGCGGGCGGCTTCGTCTCGCCCAACAAGGCGCTGGAGCTGTCCGCGTACCCCAACCAGGTCCAGCGGGGCATCGCGAAGGCGCTGATCGACGCGGGCGACGACGTCCGTTTCGACATGTCCGACCAGATGCCGCAGGCGTTCGGCGGGACGCCGGGCCGGGGGTTCTGGAAGATCCTCCAGGACTTCCTGAAGAACCCGAAGGACGTGGCGGGCACCCAGGCGAAGCTGGAAGCCGACGCCGCGAAGGCGTACAAGGACTGACGGCCTGGTGTCCTCCGTGACGCAGGCGGGGGGCCCGGCCGGACGGCCGTCGCCCCCCGCGGGTCCGCGCAAGAGCGCGACCGGCTCCCGTACCGTCCTGGTGGCCGGATTCCTGCTGCCGGCGCTGGTACTGCTGGGCGCGCTCGTGGTCTACCCGATCGGGTACTCGGTCCACCGTTCCTTCTACGACCAGTCGGGCTCGGGCTTCGCCGGGTTCGACAACTACCGGGAGATCTTCACCGACGAGGCGATCTTCACCTCGGTGAAGAACAACGCGATCTGGGTGGGGCTCGCCCCGACCGTCGCCACCGCCCTCGGGCTGATCTTCGCCGTACTGACCGAACGGATCCGCTGGGCCACCGCGTTCAAGCTGGTCGTCTTCATGCCGATGGCGATCTCGATGCTGGCCGCGGGCATCATCTTCCGGCTGGTCTACGAGCAGGATCCGGACCGCGGCCTGGCCAACGCGGTCTGGGTCGGGGTCCACGACACCTTCAACGAGTCATCGGCCTTCCCCCGGGCCCGGCCGCTGCCGGTCCATCCGCTGAAGCCGGGCGGCGGGGGGTCGTTCGTGACCGAGACCCCGGTGACGGCGGGCCAGCCGGTACTGCTGCCGCTGGTCGGGGTGCCGCCGGGGCAGATGCCGTCGGACGCGGAGCCCGCGGCGGCCCCGGCCGCCGCGGGCGACGGGCGGATCGGCGGCACGGCCTGGCTGGACTTCACCCGGGGCGGCGGCGGAAAGCCCAATGTCGCGGACCCGAAGGAGCGAGGGCTGAAGGGCCTGGCGATCGAGGCGGTGAAGGACGGGAAGGTGGTGGCGTCGGCCAGGGCCGGGGCCGACGGCTCGTTCACCCTGCCCGCCGCCGCGGACGGGGCCGTACTGCGGCTGCCCGCCGACAACTTCCGCGAACCGTACGACGGGGTGAGCTGGCTCGGCCCCTCCCTGGTCACCCCGGCGATCATCGGCAGCTATGTCTGGATGTGGGCCGGATTCGCGATGGTGCTGATCGCGGCCGGTCTGGCGAGCGTGCCGCGGGAGCTGCTGGAGGCCGCCCGGGTCGACGGCGCGAACGAATGGCAGGTCTTCCGCCGGATCACGGTCCCCCTGCTGGCACCGGTCCTGGTGGTGGTGCTGATCACCCTGACGATCAACGTACTGAAGATCTTCGACCTGGTGTACATCATCGCGCCGGGCTCGGCCCAGGACGATGCCAACGTCCTGGCGCTCCAGCTCTACCAGTCGTCCTTCGGCCCCGCGGCCGACCTGGGGGTCGGCAGCGCGATCGCGGTACTGCTGCTGCTGCTGGTGATTCCGGTGATGGTGATCAATATCCGGCGGATACGGAAGGAGGTCCGCCGATGACGTCCACGCGCCGGACCCCGGCGGAGCGGCCCCGGGCGGATACCGGTCCGGCGGGCACGGGAGCCCCGGGCGGACCAGACGGCCGTCCCGGCCGCCCTCCGCTGATCTCCCGGGTCGCGGCCAGGGCCGGTTCGGGCGCCGTCCAGGTCCTTCTGCTGCTGATCGCCCTGTTCTGGCTGATGCCCGCCGTCGGACTGCTGGTGTCGTCGCTGCGCGGGCCGTCCGACATCGCGGCCAGTGGCTGGTGGGAGGTGTTCACCGCACCGGCCCAGCTGACCACCGAGAACTACGAACGGCTGCTGGCGAACGACGCGATCACCGGCTCACTGCTCAGCAGTGTCATGATCACCGTCCCGTCGACGGTGCTGGTCGTGGTGATCGGGGCGCTCGCGGGGTACGCCTTCGCCTGGCTGGACTTCCCCGGCCGGGACTGGTGGTTCATGCTGGTCGTCGGGTTGCTGGTGGTACCCGTCCAGGTCGCCCTGATCCCGGTCTCCGAACTCTTCGGCGCGATCGGGATCTTCGAGACGACCCTCGGGGTGGTGCTCTTCCACGTCGCCTTCGGACTGCCGTTCGCGATCTTCCTGCTCCGGAACTTCTTCGCCGAGATCCCGCGCGAACTGCTGGAGGCCGCGCGGCTGGACGGCGCCGGTGAACTGCGGCTCTTCCTCCGGGTCGTACTGCCGGTGGCCGGTCCCGCGGTCGCGTCGCTGGCGATCTTCCAGTTCCTGTGGGTCTGGAACGACATGCTGATCGCCCTGATCTTCGCGGACACGGACGGCGCCCCGATCACGGTCGCGCTCCAGCGCCAGGTCCGCCAGTTCGGCAACAACATCGACGTCCTCGCGTCGGGGGCGTTTCTGTCGATGCTGATCCCGCTGGTGGTCTTCTTCGCGTTCCAGCGGCAGTTCGTCTCGGGGGTGATGGCGGGCGCGGTCAAATAGCCCCACGGCTGCGCCCCTGGCCCCTGCGGGGGCGGCCGGCCGGAGTCTCCTCCGGACGCGTCGCTCCTGCGGGGGGGGGCGGTCAGTTGGAGGTGGTCAGGGGCGCGGGGAACTGCGCGCTCAGCCACGGACGGGCCGCAGTCCGGATACATACCTCGGTGGCACCACCGTCTCGCGCCTGCGGCGCACCCGGAGCGTACGGCTCCCGTACGCCGGATCCGGTCCGCGGACCGTGGTGGGCCGGCCGCGCAGTTCCGGCCCTAATGCCTCCGGCCGGCCGGGCCTCGCACGGGACACTCCCCTGAAGAATGCCTCCGCCTGACCGCCCCCCGCAGGGGCAACGTCCCTGCGGGGACTCCGGCGGGCCCGCCTCGCAAAGGGGGCCGCACCCCGGAAGCCTCCACCTGACCGCCCCGGAGGGGTTACGCGCGGAGGGAGGCGACCGCGCCGCGGGCCAGCGCGTCGAGATACCCCGGCGGCAGCTTCTCGCGGACCACGACCACCCGCCAGTACAGCGGCCCGACCACCACGTCCAGCAGCCGGTACGCGTCCGTGCCCGGCGGCAGCTCGCCCCGGGCCACCGCGTCCCGCACGATCGACGTCGCCATGCCCCGCTGGCTGTCCACCAGCGCCGCCTTGAGCGCGTCCGCGATCTCGGGGCTGCGGGCGGACTCCACCACCAGGTCCGGGATGATCTGCGAGGCCACCGGGTGGCGCAGGGCGTGCGACGCGACCTCCAGCAGCGCCCGGACGTCCCCGTAGAGGGATCCGGTGACCGGGGCGGGCAGTCCCTGCGCGGCGAAGGCGGAGAGCAGGTCCACGACCATGGCCAGCTTGGACTTCCAGCGGCGGTAGACCGCCGTCTTGCCGACCCCCGCCCGGCGGGCGATGCCCTCGATCGACATCCGGGCGAAGCCGACCGTGGCCAGTTCCTCGAAGACGGCGGCGCGGATCGCCTCCGTCACTTCCTCACGGAGTACGGCGGCGCCCGCGGGCGCGCGCCGCGGGGCCCGCGGCGGTCGCGGATCCGGGTCGGTGGTCATGCGGAGGAGCATACCCGTGACGACGAAACGGTTGCGTCGCGACGCACCTACGCCCTACTCTCGCGGTTACGAGCGTTACGACGAAACGGGCCCGTCCCGTCGTCGCAACCGATTCGGCGTCCGCCCAGGACCCCCGCCGGCACCGGCCGGCCCCTCCCGGCTCCCGGCGAAAGCGACCAGAGTGACCAGCCCGACCCTCTCCCCCTCGGTATCGACGGGCGTCCCGGACCCGGGGCGGCTCCGTACCGAGTCCCCGCGCGAGCTGGCCCGGCGGTACGGGCTCACCGTCAGCGGGGAGCGGCCCGGCGCGATCCGGTACGTACGGCAGCTGTGGGCGCGGCGCCACTTCATCACCGCCTTCGCCACCGCGCGGACCACCGCCCAGTACAGCCAGGCGAGCCTCGGCCGCCTCTGGCAGCTCGCGACGCCGCTGCTGAACGCGGCGGTCTACTACGTGATCTTCGGCATACTGCTGGGCACCAGCAAGGACGTCCCGGACTTCGTCCTCTTCCTGATCACCGGTCTCTTCGTCTGGACCTTCACCTCGGACTCGGTGATGGCGGGCGCCCGGTCCGTGACCGGAAATCTCGGGCTGGTCCGCGCGCTCCACTTCCCGCGCGCGGCCCTGCCGGTCTCCCTGGCGCTCCAGCAGTTCCAGCAGATGCTCTTCTCGATGGGCGTGCTGGTGGCGATCCTGCTGGGCTTCGGCCAGGTCCCCGGCTGGTCCTGGCTGCTGGCGGTCCCGGCGCTGGCGCTGCAGACCGTGTTCAACACGGGGGCGGCGACGGCGCTGGCCCGGCTCGCGGCACAGACCCCCGACATCGCCCAGCTACTGCCGTTCGTGCTGCGTACCTGGATGTACGCGTCGGGTGTGATGTGGAGCATCTCGGCAGTCCTGAGGAACCACGACCTGCCCGAGTGGGTCATGCTTGGGCTGCAGTACAACCCGGTGGCGGTCTATATCGACCTGGTGCGCTTCGCACTGATCGACAGCTACACCGCGGTCCAGCTGCCGCCGCACGTCTGGGCGGTCGCCCTCGGCTGGGCCGTGCTCTTGGGGGTGGGCGGTTTCATGTACTTCTGGAAGGCGGAGGAGCGGTACGGCCGTGGCTGAGAATCTGATGACAACAGCGGACCGATTGGCGACACCTGCCGGATCGGTCCCGGAGCGGGTGCCGACGGTCATCGCGGACGATGTGCACATCAAGTACCGGGTGAACGCGGGCCGCGCGGGCAGGGGGAGCGCCACGGCCGCACTGAGCCGGCTGATCTCCCGCAAGGAGCGCAAGGCCCGCAAGTCGGGCAAGCCCGCACCGGGCATCCGCGAGGTGCACGCGGTCAAGGGCGTCACCTTCACCGCGTACAAGGGCGAGGCCATCGGCCTGATCGGCTCGAACGGCTCCGGCAAGTCGACCCTGCTGAAGGCGATCGCCGGACTGCTGCCGACCGCCGACGGCAAGGTCTTCACCGAGGGCCAGCCGTCGCTCCTCGGGGTGAACGCGGCCCTGATGAGCGATCTGACCGGGGAGCGGAACGTGATCCTCGGCGGGCTCGCCATGGGGATGACCCGGGCCGAGATCAACGCCGCGTACCAGGACATCGTCGACTTCTCCGGGATCAACGAGAAGGGCGACTTCATCAGCCTGCCGATGCGGACCTACTCGTCGGGCATGGGCGCCCGGCTGCGGTTCGCCATCGCCGCGGCCAAGAGCCATGACGTGCTGCTGATCGACGAGGCGCTGGCGACGGGTGACGCCAAGTTCCGCCGCCGCAGCCAGGACCGGATCAACGAGCTGCGCAAGGAGGCCGGGACGGTCTTCCTGGTCAGCCACAGCAACAGCACGATCCTGGAGACCTGCGAGCGGGCCCTGTGGCTGGAGGCGGGCGTCCTGCGGATGGACGGTCCCGCCAAGGAGGTCGTCGCCGCGTACGAGGCGTTCACCAACAAGAAGTAGCTCCGCCGACCGAGCCGGAAGCCCCCGCCGAACCACCGGCGGGGGCTTCCGGCGTTCCCGGCACGACCGGCCGGGCGCCCGGGGCACATGACGTGGCGCAACCATCAAGTCACGTTATGTCGCGTTACCGTACCCGGCCATGAGCCCTCACAGGATCTCCCCGTCGCTGCCGCCCGTCCGCGTCCGGATCCCCGGCCCCTCCGGCCCGCCCGGCGGCCCGTCCGGTCTCCGGCGGCGTACGGGCCCGGCCCTGGCCGCCGCCTGGCTGCTGACCCGGGCCGTGATGCTGGTCCTGCTCGCCGTGGACCGGCTCGGCGACACCGGCGTCGCCGGGGAGGTCGGGCTGCTCTACCGGGGCTGGTACGACCAGTGGCTGGCCCGGGGCTCCTTCCCGGCCGGGGACGTCACCTGGCAGTACCCGCCCGGCGCCGGGCTCGTTCTGCTCGCCCCCGGCGCGGTGCCGTTCCTCTCGTACTTCCATGCCTTCGTCGCCCTCGTCCTGCTCTGCGACGCCGTGATCACCCTGGCGCTGGCCCGCGCGGCCCGAACCGGACGTACGGCCTCCGGCACGGGCCCCGATGCCGTCGGCGGCACGGACGGCGGTACGGGCTCCGCCGCGGGCGCCTGGCTCTGGGTCGCCGGGCTGCCGCTGCTGCTGAATCTGCCGCTCGCCCGGTACGACGTCCCCGTCACCGCCGTCGCCGTCCTGGCGCTGCTCGCGCTGCGCCGGCGGCCACTGGCCGGGGGCGCCCTCGCCGGACTCGGCGCGATGATCAAGGTATGGCCGGTACTGACCCTGCTGGGCACGCCCCGGGGCCGTACCACCAAAGAGGCGTGGGGCGCCGCCGCGGCCGCCGCCGCCGGGCTGCTCGCCGTCCTCGTCCTGCTCTTCGACGGCGCCCTGGGCTTTCTGCGCCAGCAGGGCGCCCGGGGCGTCCAGATCGAATCGCTCGGCGGTACGGTCCTCCAACTGGCGCACCGCGCGGGCTGGGACGGCCGGGTCGTCTACCAGTACGGAGCGATGGAGTTCACCGGGCCCTATGTCCCGTCCGTCGCCCGGCTGGCGCTGGCGCTGACCGCCGCGGCCTTCTGCTGGCTGCTGTTCTGGCGGCTGCGGGCCCGGCGGTGGACCCCGGCGACCCCGTTCGACGCGGCCTTCACCGCCGTACTGCTGTTCACCGTGACCAGCCGGGTGATCAGCCCCCAGTACCTGGTCTGGCTGCTCGGTCTGGCGGCGGTCTGCCTGGCCTGCCGGGAGACCGTGCTGCGGCCCGCGGCCCTGCTGATGGCCCCCGCGGCGGCGGTCAGCGCGCTCGCCTATCCGCTCAACTACGACGAGGTGATCGGGGCGACCGTGCCGGGCTGCGCGCTGATGGTGGTCCGCAACGGGCTGCTGCTCGCGGCGGCGGTACTGGCCTGCCGCCGGCTCTGGCGCTCCACCGTCTGAGCTGCCCGCGCGCCGCCGGAGCCGTACGCGATCCGTGCCGTACGCCGCCGGAGCCGTACGCGCCCCGACCAGCCCCTCCCCGTACCCGCCCGCTTGTGCCCGTACGGCCGAGGGGCCGCGCCCGGTCTCCCGGACGCGGCCCCTCGGGTCGTACAAGGACCGCTCGCGCCCCGCTCAGCTGTGGG
The DNA here is from genome assembly GCF_040635975.1 of Streptomyces sp. NPDC006798. Taxonomy (NCBI): domain Bacteria; kingdom Bacillati; phylum Actinomycetota; class Actinomycetes; order Kitasatosporales; family Streptomycetaceae; genus Streptomyces; species Streptomyces sp. NPDC006798. The sequence goes on along the minus strand of NZ_JBEYIS010000007.1, from coordinate 24,780 downwards.
TACGCAGCAGCTGACGCATCGTCCGCATGGCCACCGACAGATTCGCCAGGTCGAAGGTGTCCGACCCCTGGATCTCGTCGAGCGTGGCCCGGGCCCGGCCCAGGATCGAGGCGTTCTTGATCTCCCACGCCTTGAACCGCTCCTCGGGCGACGAGCCGCCGTCGCCGACCGAGAGGACGTCGCCGGTGAGCATGGCGTGCGCCGCGTACAGGTCCTCGCGGATGGAGGCGCGGGCCATCGACTGCCAGCGGTCGGCCCGCGGCAGCTCGATGATCCGGTCCATCAGCTGGGTGATCCGCAGCCGGTCCGCCAGGTCGTAGTAGACCTCGGCGACCTCCAGCGGGTCCTGGCCCGTACGGTCCGCGATGGCGACCACGTCCAGTGTCGGGAAGGCCGAGGAGAACCCGGCCACCCACATCGCCAGCTCCTCCGGCACACCCTGGTCCACCAGCTCGTTCAGGATGCCCTGGTACCACTCCAGGTCGGCGCCGCGCAGCAGGTCCGGCAGCTCGCCGCGGACCCGGGCGACCCGCTCGGCGAAGAACTCCACGGTCTCCGCGAGCTGGAGCGGCTGCGGACGGTTGCCCAGCAGCCAGCGGGTGCCGCGCTCCACCAGCCGCCGCGAGTGCAGCCGGATCCGGGTCTGGACATCGGCCGGGACCTCGTTGTCCAGCGCCTCGACGGCGTCCCAGACGGTGCTCAGGCCGAAGATCTCCCGGGCCGCGGTCTGGGCCCGTACGACCTCTTCGATGGAGGCGCCGGTCTCCTCCCGGAGCCGGTGCAGGAAGGTCGAGCCACCGGTGTTGACGGTGTCGTTGACCAGAATGGTGGTGATGATCTCCCGGCGCAGCGCGTGGCCGTCGACGGCCGCGGGGAACTTCTTCCGCAGCGGCTGCGGGAAGTACGCGTGCAGCAGCTTGGCCAGGTAGGGATCGTCCGGCAGATCCGTACCGATCAGCTCCTCCGCCACCGTGATCTTGGTGTAGGCGAGCAGGACGGCCAGCTCGGGCTGGGAGAGTCCGCGGCCCGCGTTCAGCAGCTCCCGGATCTTCTTGTCGTGGGGCAGGAACTCCAGCGCCCGGTCCAGGGCGCCGTCCCGGCCGAGGCGGCGCAGCACCCGCTGATGGGCCTGGAGCAGCGACGGCGCCTGGGCGACCGCGTTGGCCAGGGCCACGTTCTGCGCGTAGTTGTTCCGCAGTACGAGGACGCCGACCTCGTCGGTCATCTTCGCCAGCAGGGCGTTCCGCTGCTTGACGGTCATATCGCCGTCGGTGACGAGCCCGTTGAGCAGGATCTTGATGTTGACCTCGTGGTCGGAGGTGTCCACTCCGGCGCTGTTGTCGATGGCGTCGGTGTTGATCCGGCCGCCGGTGCCTTCGGGGCCGCCGGAGCGGGCGAACTCGATCCGGCCGAGCTGGGTGAGACCCAGGTTGCCGCCCTCGCCCACGACCTTGACCCGCAGCTCGTCGCCGTTGACCCGGATGGCGTCGTTGGCCTTGTCGCCGACGTCCGCGTCGGTCTCGGCGGACGACTTGACGTAGGTGCCGATGCCGCCGTTCCACAGCAGGTCGACCGGTGCCTGGAGGACCGTCCGCATCAGCTCGGCGGGGGTCATCTTGGTGATGCCCTCGGCGATTCCGAGGGCGGCCCGTACCTGGGCGTTGACCGGGATCGACTTGGCGGTACGGGGGTGGATGCCGCCGCCCTGGGAGAGCAGTTTCGGGTCGTACTCGGCCCAGCTGGAGCGGGGCAGCTCGAAGAGGCGGCGGCGCTCCGCGTAGGAGACGGCCGCGTCCGGGTCGGGGTCGATGAAGATATGCCGGTGGTCGAAGGCGGCGACCAGCCGGATGTGCTCGCTCAGCAGCATGCCGTTGCCGAAGACGTCACCGGACATGTCGCCGACGCCGACGACGGTGAAGTCCTGGGTCTGGGTGTCGTGGCCCAGCTCGCGGAAGTGCCGCTTGACGGACTCCCAGGCGCCGCGGGCGGTGATGCCCATGCCCTTGTGGTCGTAGCCCGCCGAACCGCCGGAGGCGAAGGCGTCGCCGAGCCAGAAGTCGTAGGCGACGGCGACCTCGTTGGCGATGTCGGAGAAGGACGCGGTGCCCTTGTCGGCGGCGACGACGAGATAGGTGTCGTCCTCGTCGTGGCGGACCACGTCGGCCGGGGGTACGACCTCGCCCGCGACCAGGTTGTCGGTGATGTCCAGCAGGGCCGAGATGAAGGTGCGGTAGCTGGCGATGCCCTCGGCGAGCCAGGCGTCACGGTCGGCGGCCGGGTCGGGGAGCTGCTTGGCGACGAAGCCGCCCTTGGCGCCGACGGGCACGATGACGGTGTTCTTCACCATCTGCGCCTTGACCAGGCCGAGGATCTCGGTACGGAAGTCCTCGCGCCGGTCGGACCAGCGCAGCCCGCCCCGGGCGACCTTGCCGAACCGCAGGTGGACGCCCTCGACCCGGGGCGAGTAGACCCAGATCTCGAACGCCGGGCGGGGCGCCGGGAGGTCCGGGATGGCCTGCGGGTCGAACTTCATCGACACATAACCGTGGTGCCCCCCGCTACCCGCCTTCTGGAAGAAGTTGGTCCGCAGGGTGGCCTTGATGACGGTGAGGAAGGAGCGCAGGATGCGGTCCTCGTCGAGGCTGGCGACCTGGTCGAGGGCGCCGTCCAGCTCCTCCAGCAGTCCGTCGGTCAGCTCGGTCCCGGCGCTCTGCCGGCCCGGCGACATCCGCGCCTCGAAGAGGGAGACCAGCAGCCGCGTGGTGTGGACATTGGTACGGAGGGTCTCCTCCATGTACTCCTGGGAGAAGGTCGCCCCGGCCTGCCGCAGGTACTTGGCGTAGGCCCGCAGCACCATCGCCTGCCGCCAGCTCAGCCCGGCGCCCAGGACGAGGGCGTTGAAGCCGTCGTTCTCGGCCTCCCCGGTCCACACCGCCGCGAAGGCGTCCTGGAACCGCTCCCGGGCGTCGTCGGCGAGATAGTCGCCGCCGTTTCCGTTGCCGCCGGTGACGGGCATCCGCAGCCCGAAGTCGTAGATCCACGCCTTGCTCCGGCCGGCGCCGCGCAGCTCGTACGGGCGCTCGTCGACGACCTCGCAGCCCAGCCGCTGGAGCACCGGCAGCACGGCGGAGAGGGAGACCTGCTCACCGGTGCGGTAGATCTTGAAGCGGCGCTCGCCCGGGCCCGCGCCCACCGGCTCGTAGAGGGAGAGCGCGAAGTCGCGGCCGGAGTGGGTCAGATCGTCGAGATGGACGAGGTCGGCGACGGCGGAGCGCGGCGAGTGGTCGGCCTTGTAGCCCTCGGGGAAGGCGGAGCCGTACGCCCGCAGCAGTTCGGCGGCGCGCTCCTCGCCCAGTTCGGCGGTGAGGGCGTCGGCGAAGCCGTCGGCCCAGGAGCGGGCGGCCTCGACCAGCCGGGCCTCGATGCGCTCGGTGTCGGTGTCGGTGAGATGCGGCAGTTCGGTGCCCGGGGGGACCCGGACGACGAAGTGGATCCGGGAGAGGATCGATTCGGTGTTCCAGGCGGTGAAGTCGACGCTGGTACCGCCCAGCTCCTCCTTGAGGATGTCGATCAGCCGCAGCCGGACGCCGGTGGTGTAGCGGTCGCGGGGCAGATAGACGAGGGCCGAGTAGTAGCGGCCGTACTCGTCCTGGCGCAGATAGAGCCGGAGCCTGCGGCGCTCCTGGAGGTACAGCACGCTGGTGACGATGGCCCGGAGCTGGTCGACCGGGGTCTGGAACAGCTCGTCCCGCGGGTACGTCTCCAGGATCTGGAGCAGGTCCCGGCCGTCGTGGCTGTTGGGGGTGAACCCGGCGCCGTCGAGGACCTCGGCGACCTTGCGGCGGATCACCGGGACGCGGCGGACGGACTCGGTGTACGCGGCCGAGGAGAACAGGCCCAGGAAGCGGCGCTCCCCGATCACATTGCCGTCCTTGTCGAACCGCTTCACCCCGACGTAGTCGAGATAGCTGGGCCGGTGGACGGTGGAGCGGCTGTTGGCCTTGGTCAGGACCAGCAGCTTGTGCTCCCGGGCCTTGGCGCGGGCGTCGGCGGGCAGCCGGCTGAAGGAGGGGCTGACGGGGTGCGCCTCGTCCTCGGAGTGCTGCGGGTCGGAGCGCAGGATGCCGAGCCCGGTGCCGGCCACGGCGGCCAGCGAGTCGCCGTCGGTGAGCTCGTACTCCCGGAAGCCGAGGAAGGTGAAGTGGTCGGCGGCGAGCCAGCGCAGCAGCTCCCGGGCCTCGTCCACCTCCTGGCCCGCGATGTCCCCGGCGATCGGCTCGCCGGGCAGGTCCTCGGCGATCCGCAGCGCCGCGTCCCGCATCTTCTCCCAGTCCTCGACGGCCTCCCGGACGTCGGAGAGCACCCGCAGCAGGTCGAGCGCGATCTGCTTGAGGTCGGCCCGGTCGGTCTCCCGGTCGATCTCGACATGGATCCAGGACTCGACCAGCGCGTCGTGCGGCAGGTCCTTGGCGCCGCGGGCCGCGGTGGAGAGCACCTCCAGCAGCTTGCCGGTGACATCGCGGCGGACGGTGACCTGCGGGTGGATCACGACATGGATGCCGCGACCCTGCCGGGACAGCTCATTGGTGACGGAGTCGACCAGGAAGGGCATGTCGTCGGTGACGACCTCGACCACGGAGTGGCTGCACGTCCAGCCGTTCTCCTCGACCGTCGGGGTGTGCACCCGGACGTTGGCCGTGCCCTGCGGGCGGTTCTCGGCCAGCCGGTAGTGGGAGAGCGCGGCACCGAAGACGTCGACCGGGTCCCGGTCGGCCAGGTCCTCGGGCGCGGTGTGCAGGTAGTAGCGCTGGAGGTAGGCGAACAGGTGGTCCTGGTCGGGACGCCCGCCCTGCTCGGGCCCGGCTGGATGATGACCGCCGCCCGGACCGTTCTCGGCTACCCGGGCCGCCCGTCCGAGCAGCTCTGCCTTGGCTTCGTCCAGCTTGGTCTGCATGTCCTCTGGCTCCTGTCGCGCGCCGTTGCGTGACGTAGGGGAAGAAAGCGACGCAACGCCACGGGCCGGGGTGTCCGGTCGGGGTCGACGTTATGCCGCCGTGTGAGATGTCCGGGCGCCGATCGGTGAAATCCAGGGGAATCCCACAGCCGGACCGGTACGCGGCGACCAGCGATCGCCCGGGCGCGGTGGCGCTCCGGGCGAGGACCGGGGGCTGCTCTGCCCCCAGGGCGTATCGCACTGATCACGGCTCCAGGCTATCGCTCCACCCCCCGTCGCCGTCATGGACCGTATGTGTACAAAAGCGGGGCCGGAAGTTTGACACTCTGCACAGAGGGCAGGCACAGGCGCCCACCCGATGGGCAAGAACCCCGGGAGGCCCGGGCCGGGTCTCCCACCGCGCCACCACGGGAGCAGCAGAGATGACTGTGAAGGTCCTGATCGTCACCGGCGACGCCGCGGAGTCCCTGGAGGTCCTCTACCCCTATCAGCGGCTGCTGGAGGAGGGGTACGAGGTCCATATCGCGGCACCCGCCCGGAAGAAGCTCCGCTTCGTCGTCCACGACTTCGAAACGGGCTACGACACCTACACCGAGAAGCCGGGCTACACCTGGGACGCGGACCTCGCCTTCTCGGAGGTCGACCCCGGCGAGTACGCGGCGGTCGTCGTCCCGGGCGGCCGGGCCCCGGAGTACCTGCGGAACGACCCCGAGCTGCGCAAGATCGTCAAGTCGTTCTTCGACGCCGACAAGCCGGTCGCCCAGATCTGCCACGGCCCGCTGCTGACCGCGGCGGTCGGCGGCCTCACCGGCCGCCGGGTCACCGCCTATCCGGCGCTCGAACTCGACATGCAGACGGCGGGCGCGACCTTCCAGGACGCGGAGGCCGTGGTCGACGGCACCCTGGTCTCCTCCCGCGCCTGGCCGGACCACCCGGTCTGGATGCGCGAATTCCTCAAGATCCTCCGCACCAAGAGCTGACCGGCTCGCCCCGGGGGCCACGGCCACCCCGTGCCCCCGGGGATACCCCACCCGGAGAGCGCCCCCCTGCCCGAATACGGCCCGGGGAGGCAGTTCAGGGGCGCGGGGAACTGCGCGAGCAACCACGGACGGCCCGCAGCCGAAAACCCCCTCCCGAGAAGGCACGCCGGAGAGCACCCACATCACAAGGGCGGTCAGGAGGGCAACCAGGGGCGCGGGGAACTGCGCGACCAGCCACAGGCGGTCCGCAGACCGCCGACGACATCAGGTCGCCGGGCGAGACCCGGGTAGTTCCAGGTGATGCTCAGGAGAGCCAAGGCGCTGGGGGTCCCCCCATTGCCGAAGGCATAGGGGGCGGAACTGCGCGACAAGCCACAAGTGGCCCGCAGACCGCGAACAACATCAGGCCGCCGGATGCGACCCGCCCCCGAGCAAAAAGCTACGCCGCGCCCACCAACCGCGCCGCGAGGTCCACCGCCTCCTCCAGCGTGTCCACCACGGGAACGCCCACCGGCTCCAGGTTCGCCCGGCTGTGGCTGCCCCCGGTGTAGAGCACCGCGTGCGCGCCCACATGCGCCGCCGCGACCGCGTCGTCCGCGGCGTCGCCTATCACCACCGTGCGCTCGGGCGACACGGTCAGCGCCAGGGCCGTGAGATGCCGGCCCATGGACTCGGCCTTGGAGACGCCCGAGGGCCCCCGGCGCCCGTCGACCCGGACGAAGTGCGCCTCGATGCCCCGGCCCCGGACCGCCGGAAGCAGTTCCTCGTGGCCGTACATGCTGAGCAGGGACTGGCTGCGGCCCGCGGCCCGCCATCCGGACAGCAGCTCCGCCGCGCCGACCGTGAGGCCGCATGCGTCCTGACGGGCCAGATAGGCGGCGTGGAAGGCGACGTCCATCTCGTCCCACTCGGTGTCCGTCGGCAGCCGGCCGAGCATCCGCTCGTAGAAGCGGGGTATCGGCACGCTGTACCAGGACCGGTACTGGTCGACGGTGATCGGGTCGAACCCGATCACCTCCAGCGCGGCGTTCGTCGCCCCGACGACGGCCGTCATGTCGTCGAGCAGTGTGCCGTTCCAGTCCCAGACCAGATGTCCGCCCTGCCCGGCCATTCCGTTCCCCCTGTTCGTCCCCATGGTCAAAACCGTACTCGCCCCCTCCGACAGCGCCCGCCGGCGGCCGTGACCGCCGACCCGGCGCGACGCGACACGGCGGGATACGCCCCGCTACGCTCCGGAGCCGTCCCGGCCCACGATCGCCGGGATCTCCTGTACGCCGTACCAGAGCAGTTCGTGGTCCTCCGCCCCGTCGACGGTGAACCGGGCGTCCTCGTCGCCGTGGTCGGCCGCGCCCAGCGCGTCGGCGGCCGCCGTGACGTCGTCCAGTGCCTCGTCGGAGTCGGCGTGCACGGCGGCGGCCAGCCGCAGCGGCACGGCCGACGTGATCCGCAGCTCGCCCAGGGACCGGGCGTCCAGCGCCGGATCGGGGTCGGCGCTCACCTCGCGGTCCGGTACGTCGACGGCGACGACGACCCGGCGGCGGGCGGCCCCCGGATCCCCGGCGATCAGCCGGAGCGAACCGGCGGCGGCCCGGCTGAGGGCCGCGTACTCCAGTTCCTCGATGTCGTCCGAGACGTACCACTCGCGCAGCGAGGGGGTGACCCCGTACGCCGTCAGGGGCCCGGGCCCCAGCTCGCCCGCCGTGTGCGCCTCCGCGAGTCCGGCGAGGGTCAGGGGGACGTACACGCGCATGGCAGGCCGCTTTCGTAGTCGGAAGACGCACCTCAGGATACGTGGGCCGGTTCGCCGAGGTCCCCCTTCGGGCCGCCGGTGGCCCGCGCGGAACCGTCCACTCCGGACACCCGGTACTCCGGTGGTCGGGGCGTCCGCAGCCCGGAATTCACCCGGATAGGTGAATCCGTGGCCGCCCGGCGCCCGCCGGTCTCACTCGTTGCGACCGCCGAGCGCCTGCCCGTAGAAGAAGGCCCCAACGGTGTTACCGCCCGGTAAAGCTGAGCCGGGCCCGACCGACGGGGGCGGTACGGATGGACGGCGCGGAGATCGACGGCCGGACGCAGACACGGACACGGACATCGACCCGGACACGGATCGAGGGCGAGCGGCCGGGCGAGCGGAACGGCGCGCGTGCGCCGGGCCCGCCACCGCCGGGCGCACCCGGCGCGCCGGCCCCGGCGCGGAAGCCGCCCCGTGGCCCGGCCGTACCCCCGCAGGCCGGGCGGGCGAAGGCCCGCCCCGGGGGCCGCCCGGGAGGCCGCCGGGACTCCCGGGGCCCGACCCGGACCCCGGTACGGTCCCGGCTGGCTCCCCCGGCTCCGGCCGGAGCCCCGGCGCCCGCGGTACTGGCCGCCCGGCGGCGGGACCTTCCGCCGTTCTGGTTCGCCGAACGGCTGCTCGCCGTCCTCAGCGGCCGCCGCCCGGTCCACTGGATGCTCGGCCATACCGTCGGCGACGCCTATGACCGGCTCGTCGCCCTCGCCGCCAGCGCCCCGCTCCGCCCGGAGAGCCCGGGCCCGAAGAGCTCGGAGCACTCGGAGCACTCAGTGCGCCCGGCGACCCCGGTCGTCCGGGGCTGTGGGGAGTTCCGGCCCCGGCCGGGGGTCATCGAGGCATTCGCCCTGATCGCCACCGGCGACCGGCTGCGGGCCATGGCCTTCCGCCTCGAACAGGGCCGGGAGGACCGCCGCTGGCGCTGCTCGGCCGTGGACCTCGGCGACCGGGACGCCCCCGAGGACGAGGACGAGGGCTGACACCCGCCGGGAGCATGCCGACCCCCGCCCGGGAACGACAGAGCCGGGCCGGTCCCCCGAAACAGGGGGGACCGGCCCGGCCCGGCGGCCCGCGAGAGGGCCGCCGCGGTCAGCTCCGTACGACCGCTTCCGCCGGCGCTCCCGACGGTACGGCTCGCTTCGGACGACTACTTCTTACGACGCCGTCCGCCGCCGCCCTTCTGCGCCTTGCGCCGCTCCGCGCGGGTCATCCCGTCACCGGCCGCGGCGGCCGTGGCCCGGTTCTCGCCCGTCTCGAAGTCGCCCTCGACGACACCGCCCTCACCGTCGACCGTCGGCGCGGAGAAGTGCAGCCGGTCCGGGCGCTGCGGGGCCTCCAGGCCCTTGGCCCGGATCTCGGGGCGCGCCGCGGGCACCGCGTCCCGCTTCTCCAGGGAGGGGCCGTCCGCCACCGGGACCTCCTCGACCTGCTGCTCGACCTGGACCTCCAGGTTGAACAGATAGCCGACGGACTCCTCCTTGATGCTGTCCATCATGGCGGTGAACATGTCGAAGCCCTCGCGCTGGTACTCCACCAGGGGGTCCTTCTGCGCCATCGCGCGCAGCCCGATGCCGTCCTGGAGGTAGTCCATCTCGTAGAGGTGCTCACGCCACTTGCGGTCGAGCACCGAGAGCACCACCCGGCGCTCCAGCTCACGCATGATCTCCGAGCCGAGCTGCTTCTCCCGGGCCTCGTACTGCTCGTGGATGTCGTCCTTGACCGACTCGGCGATGAAGTCCGCGGTGATGCCGACCCGGTCGCCCGCGGCCTCCTCCAGCTCCTCGACGGTGGTCTTCACCGGGTAGAGCTGCTTGAAGGCGCCCCACAGCCGGTCCAGGTCCCACTCCTCGGCGAAGCCCTCGACCGTCTCCGCCCGGATGTAGGCGTCGATGGTGTCGTCCATGAAGTGCGCGATCTGCTCCTGGAGGTCCTCGCCCTCCAGCACCCGGCGGCGCTCCCCGTAGATCACCTCACGCTGGCGGCTGAGCACCTCGTCGTACTTCAGCACCTCCTTGCGGGTGGTGAAGTTCTGCTGCTCGACCTGGGACTGCGCGGAGGCGATGGCGCGGGTGACCATCTTGTTCTCGATCGGTACGTCGTCGGGGACATTGGCCATCGCCATGACCCGCTCGACCATCTGGGCCTTGAACAGCCGCATCAGGTCGTCGCCGAGGGAGAGGTAGAACCGGGACTCGCCCGGGTCGCCCTGCCGGCCGGAACGGCCGCGGAGCTGGTTGTCGATCCGGCGCGACTCATGGCGCTCGGTGCCCAGGACGTAGAGCCCGCCCAGCTCGCGGACCTCCTCGAACTCGGTCCGCACCGCGGCCTCCGCCGCCTCCAGCGCCGCGGGCAGCGCCGCCGCCCACTCCTCGACGTGCTCGACCGGGTCGAGGCCGCGCTGGCGCAGCTCCGCCTCGGCGAGGTCGTCGGGGTTGCCGCCGAGCTTGATGTCGGTACCGCGGCCCGCCATGTTCGTCGCGACGGTCACCGCGCCCCGGCGCCCGGCCTGGGCGACGATGGTCGCCTCCCGGTCGTGCTGCTTGGCGTTGAGCACCTCGTGCTGGACGCCGCGCTTGCTGAGCTGCTGCGACAGATACTCGGACTTCTCGACCGAGGTGGTGCCGACCAGGATCGGCTGGCCCTTCTCGTGCTTCTCCGCGATGTCGTCGACGACGGCGGCGAACTTGGCGACCTCGGTCCGGTAGATCAGGTCCGACTGGTCCATCCGGACCATCGGCCTGTTGGTCGGGATGGGGACCACGCCGAGCTTGTAGATCTGGTGGAACTCGGCGGCCTCGGTCATCGCCGTACCGGTCATACCGGAGAGCTTGCCGTAGAGGCGGAAGAAGTTCTGGAGGGTGATCGTGGCGAGCGTCTGGTTCTCGTCCTTGATGTCCACCCCTTCCTTCGCCTCGATCGCCTGGTGCATGCCCTCGTTGTAGCGGCGGCCGGCCAGGATTCGGCCGGTGTGCTCGTCGACGATCATGACCTCGCCGTCGATGACGACGTAGTCCTTGTCCTTCTTGAACAGTTCCTTGGCCTTGATCGCGTTGTTGAGATAGCCGACCAGGGGGGTGTTCACGGACTCGTAGAGGTTGTCGATGCCGAGCCAGTCCTCGACCTTCGCCACACCGGACTCGTGGATGCCGACGGTCCGCTTCTTCTCGTCGACCTCGTAGTCACCGGTCTCCGCGAGGCCCTTGAGGTGGTTGCCGGGCTCGCCCCGGGTCAGCCGGGTGACCAGCTTGGCGAAGTCGCCGTACCACTTCGTGGCCTGGTCGGCGGGGCCGGAGATGATCAGCGGCGTACGGGCCTCGTCGACCAGGATCGAGTCGACCTCGTCGACGATGGCGAAGTTGTGGCCGCGCTGCACCAGCTCGTCCTTCGACCACGCCATGTTGTCGCGGAGGTAGTCGAAGCCGAACTCGTTGTTCGTCCCGTAGGTGATGTCGCAGGCGTACTGCTCACGGCGCTGCGCGGGCGTCATATTGGCCAGGATGCAGCCGACGCTCAGACCCAGGAACTTGTGGACGCGGCCCATCATCTCGGAGTCGCGTTCGGCCAGGTAGTCATTGACCGTGATCAGATGGACGCCCTTGCCGGAGAGCGCGTTGAGATACGCCGGGAGGGTACCGACGAGGGTCTTGCCCTCACCGGTCTTCATCTCGGCCACATATCCGAGGTGCAGCGCCGCGCCACCCATGAGCTGGACGTCGTAGTGCCGCTGGCCGAGCACGCGCTTGGCCGCCTCGCGGACCGTGGCGAAGGCTTCCGGCAGCAGGTCGTCGAGCGTGTTCTCGCCGCTCTCGAAGCGCTGCTTGTACTCTTCCGTGAGCGCCCGCAACTCGGCGTCGGAGAGGTCTGCGAAGTCCTCTTCGATGGAGTTGACCTGGTCCGCGATGCGGTGCAGTTTGCGCAGGATCTTGCCTTCGCCTGCACGCATGAGCTTGTTGAAGACGGACACTGGGCGAGGTCTCCTTGCCGATTCGGGCCTGGGCTGGGTCGTAGGACTCTGGCGCGGGCACGGCAGGTGGGCCCCACCGCAACGGCCATCGTAAGCGAGGACCCCCGTCGGTCGGGAGGTCCGCACTGCGCCTGTCCCCGGGCTCGGCCGCCTTGTACCCGTCCTGTCAACGCACGGGACACACGGAAGGTGCCGGTGCGAAGGGAAAAGTGCTCGCATCCGCTGTCCGGCCCGTCCAGAATCCGGCCATGGAGCCGATCACACTCACCACCGGCCGGCTGCGGCTGCGCGCCTTCGCCGAGGACGACACCGACGAGATCTTCCGGCTCTGCCAGGATCCCGGGATCCAGCGGTGGACCATGGTCCCGTCGCCCTACGGGCGGGAACACGCGGCGGAATTCACCGGGGAGATCGTCCCGGAGGGCTGGCGCACCGCGACGAGCCCCACCTTCGCCCTGGTCGCGCTGGAGGGCGGCAAGCCGATGGGGTCGGTCTCGGTCATGCTCCGTACCCTCTCCGGCACCTGGGAGATCGGCTTCTGGCTCGGCGCCGAGTACCGGGGCCGGGGCCTGATGACGGAGGCGGTCACGGAGGTCGCCCGGTGGTCGTTCACCCGGCTCGGCGCGACCCGGCTGGAGTGGCGGGCCGAGGTCGGCAACACGGCCTCCCGCGCGGTGGCGCTGAGGGCGGGCTTCACGTTCGAGGGGACCCTGCGGGCGGCGCTGGACAACAACGGCACGCTGCGGGACGCCTGGCTCGGCTCTCTGCTCCCGTCGGACCTGGGGCTGCCCGGCCGGACCGTCTACCTCCCGGCCCGTGCCGACGCCTCCACCGCCGTGTCCGCCGGTACGGAACCGGGGCGCGCCGCGGCCGGCGGCGGCGACCGGCCCTGAGCGACGCCCCCCCCCGCCCCGGCCCCCGGGCTGCGGGCCCGGGGTATCGGCATTCTGTGGCCGGGCCCGGCCCGGCGCGCGAGGGGGCCCGGACCGTCCTGTCAGTGGCGCCGTCTATCGTGCGGTACATGACCACGCAGCCACCGCCCGTCGTCGAACTCTCCGCGGACGAGGCCCGCCGGATAGCCCTGCGCGCCCAGGGCTTCCTGGGCGCGCCGGACCGGCGAGCCGGGGTGCGGGGCGTGCTGCGGCACCTCGGAGCCGTCCAGCTCGACACGATCTCGGTCCTGGCCCGCTCCCATGAACTCGTCCCCTACGCCCGGCTGGGCGCCGTCGGCCGCCCCGCGGTCGACTCGGCGTACTGGACGGGGGGCCGCAGCTTCGAGTACTGGTCGCACGCCGCGTGCGTACTGCCCGTCGAGGAGTGGCCGCACTTCGCCTTCCGCCGCCGGTCCTACCGGGCCCACCCCCAGTGGCACCACGATCTGCCGGACGGCGCCTACGACAAGGTGATCGCCCAGCTGCGCGCCGAGGGTCCGCTGACCGCGACCGAGCTGGGCGGCGCGAAGAACGGCGGGGAGTGGTGGGACTGGTCCGCCTCCAAGATCGCCGTCGAGCGGGCGCTGATGTACGGCGAGGTGGTCTGTGTCGAGCGGCGCGGCTGGAAGCGGGTGTACGACCTGGCGGAGCGGGCGATCCCGGCCCCGCTGCTGGCGGCCGAGCCGGACGACGCCGAGTGTCTGCGGCGGCTGGTCGGCCTCGCCGGGCAGGCCCTCGGCGTGGGCACCCGCGCGGACATCACGGACTACCACCGGCTGAAGGGCGAGCACTTCGACGCGGTGATCGCGGACTCGGGTCTGGTCCCCGTCGCCGTCGAGGGCTGGTCCAAGCCCGCCTGGGCCGATCCGTGGGCGCTGTCGACCCCGCCCCGGGGGCGGCACCGGACGACCCTGCTCTCCCCGTTCGACTCCCTGATCTGGGAGCGGGCCCGGACCGAGCGGATCTTCGGTTTCGCCCACCGGCTGGAGGCGTACGTCCCCAAGCAGAAGCGGGTCCACGGCTATTTCGCGATGCCGCTGCTGTCGGGCGGACGGCTGCTGGGCCGGGTGGACCCGGCCCGCGAGGGACGCACCCTGGTGGCCCGGCAGACCTCCCTGGAGTCGCCGAAGGCCGTCGGGCCGATGGCCAAGGCGCTGCGCGAGGCGGCGGAGTGGGTGGGCTGCGACAGCGTACGGATCGAGCGCGTCGACCGGCCCGAGCTGGCCGCGCCCCTGATCGCCGCCCTCGGCTGACACCGGGGACCGTGATCGGTGCCCGGCCGGACCGCCGGGCACCGACACGACCGGCTCACCGGCCCACCGGTGTCAGCGGCTCACCGGATCTCCAGGATCTTCTCCCGCATCGCGTAGACCACGGCCTCCATCCGGGAGTGCAGCTGCAACTTCTCCAGGATGTTGCGGACATGGTTCTTCACGGTGTTCTCCGAGATGAACAGCTCCTTGGCGATGTCGCGGTTGTTCATCCCGGTGGCGACGAGCTTGAGGACCTCCAGCTCCCGGTCGGTGAGCCGGGGCGCGGGTACCAGCCGGCGCTCGTCGGTCCGCTGGATCATGGACTTGAACTCGGTCAGCAGCTTGGACGCCATCGACGGGCTGATCTGCGACTGGCCGTCGGCCACCGCGCGGATCGCGGTGGCGACCTCGTCGGTGGAGATCTCCTTGAGGAGATAGCCGGTGGCCCCCGCCTTGATCGCGTCGTAGAGATCGGCCTCCTCGTCGCTGATCGTCAGCATGATGATCTTCGCGCTGGGGGCCACCTCCTTGATGGAGGTACAGGCTTCGATCCCGCCGCGCCGGGGCATCCGGACATCCATCAGGACGATGTCGGGCAGCAGGTCGGCCGCCTTGTCGACGGCCTCCGCGCCGTCTCCGGCCTCACCGACGACCTGGATGTCCTCCTCATGGGCGAGAACGATCTCCAGCCCTCTGCGGAACAGGGCGTGGTCGTCGACCACCAGAACCCTGATCGGCTCGGCGCGGGGGCCGCCCGTCACGGCCTCGTCGGCCGTGTCCCGGGCGTCGGCGGTGTCGTGATGAACCGGTCCGAAGCTGTCCGCCATCGTTCCTCCCCCTGAGATCAGGGTCCGAAGGGCATGTCCGTTCCACCAACGCCGGTGCACAGGGCACCCGTTGGCACGACGCCATGCTTTCACGTCCGGACGCCGGCGCGGTGATCCTCGGGGCGCACGGTGGTGCCCCCGAGGGCGCACGGGGCGCTTCGGGGGCACTGACGGTCAGCCGTACGACACCTGAGGGGCGGCGGGATCAGCCGCCGAGCGCGCCTCCGGCACCGCCCGCCTCGGAACCGGCCAGGGGGTCCGTCTCCAGATGGATGACGCCGTAGTCGTAGGCGTGCCGCCGGTAGACGACACTGGGCTGCTTCGTCTCGGAGTCGACGAAGAGATAGAAGTCGTGCCCGACCAGCTCCATTTCATAGAGCGCCTGGTCGAGGGTCATCGGAGCAGCCGTGTGGACCTTCTCGCGGACCACCAGCGGCCCTTCGCCCTGTACTTCCAGCGACCCGATTTTCGTGGTGGGAATGGATTCCGGAGTGTCGTCGACGACGATGTGTCCATTGGCGTTCAATTCGGCGACGCCGGGGACGACGTCCGCCACTTCCGCCGCCGACAGCCGGCCGTTACCACGCCGGGTGCTGCGCTTGTCGTGCTGCTTCCGCAGCCGCGCTTCCAATTTTCCGGTGGCCAGGTCAAGCGCCGCATACGGGTCGTTGGCCGATGCCTCCGCCCGGATCACCGGGCCTCGGGAGTGGAGCGTGATCTCCACGCGGTCGGACTGGTCCGCCAGCCGCGGGTTGTGCTCCTTGGACACCTCGACGTCCAGGCTGATCACCTTGGCGTCGAGCTTCTGGATCTTGTCCAGCTTCAGCTTCTCGGCCACGTGCTTGCGGAACCGCTCGGGCACCTCGGTCTTGCGGCCCTTGACGACGATGTCCACGCAGAACTCCGTTCCCGGATTGCCCCGCTCCCTCTTCGGCCGCGAGGCGTCTCCCTCTTGCACCAGACCCCGGTGATGAACCGGAGTCCCGGACTAGGCGACTTTCACCTCCTCCTCCCCAGTCGACAACGTCCCCACCCATCGCCTTCCGAGGTATTTGCTGCCCCGGATCCCCGGCCGTATGCCACGGCCACGCATTCGCCAGGGGTGAGGTGCGTCATTCCTCACGTCCACACCACCGAACATAGCCCCAGAACACCGGTCTCGGCACCCGCTACCAGCGCGTACCTCCGTTCGGTGGTTTTCCTTCTCACTGAGTGCAACGTTTACCTGACGCAACTGGTTCCTCTTCCGTCGAAAAGGAGATCACCGGGGCCGCGACCACCGCGGCGACGACCGAAGCGGCCCCGGGAACACCGTTCCGCGCGCCCGCCTCCCGCAGGGCCCTCGCCGCCTCCGCCAGGGACGCCCCCGTCGTCATCAGGTCGTCCACCGCCACCACCGTGCCGCCCGTCGGCAGCCGTCCGGCGCCCCCGGCCACCCGGAGTGCCCCGGTCAGGTTGGCGGCCCGCGCACGGGCCGTGAGGCCCGCCTGGTCGGCCACCGGGCGCCGCTGCCGCAGCACCGGCAGGACGACCGCGTCCGTGCCCGTACGGCGCAGCTCGCCGGCGGCGGCCAGGGCGATCCGCCGGGCGGCGTCGTGCCCCCTGGCCCGTACCGCCGCCCGGGCCGAGGGCACCGGAACCAGCAGCAGCGGCCCGCGCCGCGCACCGTCCTCGCCGCCCGTACGGCCCGTCCGGTGCGTCCCGCCCGGCCCAGGGGTCCCGTGCGGGCCGGTAGTGGGCCGCTGGGAGCCGCGGAGGCCGTCACGGCGGTCCGGCACGGACCGGACGGCCGACGGGTCCGGTACGGACACGGCCGCCCGTACGGCCCCCGCGAGCGCGATCCCCAAGGGCCGGGCCAGCCCCAGGTCACCCCGCTCCTTGTGGGCGAGCAGCACCGCCCGTACCGCGTCGGCGTACGGCGCCGCCGCGCACACCACCGGCAGCCCCGGGGGCCCGGGGTCCGGTCGCACCCGGCGGGCCGGGGAGCCGTACAGCTCCGCCGCGCACGCCTCGCACAGCGGTGTCCGGGGCACACCGCAGCCGCCGCATGCGGCCGGCAGCACCAGGCCGGAGATCTCGCGCCACCATCCCCGCATGACGTCACTGTGCCCCGGGCCGGGGCACCCCGCCACCCCCTGTGGACAACCCGAGGACCCGCGGACCGGCGGACCGGCCGGGCGGATCGGGCGGGGCGGCGGGGCGGCGGGGTGGCCGGAGGGGGCGGCTCAGCCGGGATAGACCGGTGACGAACCCTTCGGTACCACCGTCTGCCAGGTCGACCCCGCCGGCAACTGGACGATGCCCTCCTCCTTGGCGTGCGCGACCAGCGGATGGCCGTCGTCGTTGGAGGCGGAGATGGACCGCACCTGGTTGAGGCCGGGGAGCACGCTCGCGGCGGAGGTGAAGCCGTCGGTGTGGAGATAGCGCAGCTGCTGCACCCCGCCGGCCTCCCGGCCGACGACGACGAGCCGGCTGGGCCCGGCCCAGGAGAACGCGGTCACGGCCTCCATCTGGGGGGCGGCGGGCCGCAGCCCGGTCACGGAGACACCGTCGGGATCGTCCCGGGACCCGGTCCGCTCCACCCGCCCGATGTGCAGGGCCGTCTTCCCGTCCTTCGCCAGCAGCAGAGCGATCCGCGCCCCGTCGGCCGACACCTTCAGGGACTCGATCCGCGCCCCGTCGAGATCGGGCTCGATCGGCACCTCCACCGGCACCTCCGAGCCCTCCGCCAGCCGCAGCAGGGCGGGCTTCGCCGGGTCGCGGTCGGCGATCCACAGATCGCCCGAACCGTCCCAACTGGGCGCGGTGAGCCGGTCCTTCGGTGTCTTGCCCTGGCTGGCGAGGGTCGGCGGGACGGGATCGCCGCTGGTGACGATCGACGCGATGTGCAGCCGGGCCCCGTCGGCGGTGACCGCGGCGCCCCGCCGCTCGTCCCGGGAGACGGCGACCGCGCCCATCGGGATCTGTCCGGTGCCCAGCGGCCCCGGCACCGGCTCGGCCACGGCGTCCTTGCCGTCGCCGGTGAGCCCGGCGAGCTGCTTCTTCTCATTGAGGAAGTACTGCCGGGCGGGCCGTCCCGCCGTCTCCTGATCGGCGGCGTACTCCCGTTCCTGACCGCTGGAGAGGGTGCACAACTGGGAGCCGTCGGAGCGCTGGAGTTCGATCTGCTCCACCCGGACCGCCGACAGGTCCTTCAGGGTGAACATGATCTGGGCGGCCATCTTGCGGCACTGGGCGCGGCCCGCGTTGGACGCCTTCTCGTTGAGCGGCACCTCCAGCACGTCACGGTCGTCGGTGGTGAGGGCCGTGACGCCCTTCGCCAGGGTCGTACCGGTGGGGAAGGGGGATTCCACGACGGGCGCCAGCCAGTTCGTCGGCCCGTCGAGGAGCGCCTTCACGGACTGGGTGACCGGGTCCATCTTGGTGACGGGGTCCATCCGCTGCCGGATGAAGACCGGATCGGCGACGACCTTGTTCTGCCCGCTGGCGAAGTAATACTTATTCACGGAACGGTAGTTCCGCTGGAAGTCCGACTGACCGAGCACCAGTCCGTGCGGCAGGGCGTCGATCCGCCACTCGCCGTCGCCGTCCTGCCGCGACACATGGATGGTGAACTGGTAGTCGTCGGGCGTGAGCGCCTGGTACGCCTGCTCGTCGTCGACCTCGGCGATCCGGATCCCCGCCATCGGGAAGTCGACGCCCTGCTGGTCCCAGGTATCGCGCTGCGGCTGCGGCCGGGGCGTGGGGGCGACCGCGAGTACGGTCGTACGGTCCTGCGGACGCCAGTCGCGCGACGTCTTCGGCGACAGATAGGCCCGGGCCGTGGCGTAGTCGGCGTCGTCGCTGGTCATGGCCTCCAGGAAACCGTTGATGATCTCCTGGGGCCCGGCGCCCTTACGGGGGGCGACGGGGTGGACCCGTACCTGCGCGTCCGCCCGCGGGGACGCCTTCACGGCCTGTACGTCACCGTTGTCGGGCATCGCGGCACACCCGGTGAGCAGGATCCCGGTCCCGCCGAGCAGGGCGCCCAGCCGCCGGACACCCCGGTCGCGGGCCGCACGAGGGTCAGCGCCCACGAGTCGTGTCCTCCTGGTCCGGGGAGGCGGGGGCGGGCCCCGCGGTCGAGAGGTCGTCCGGCCGTTCGCCGGGCGCCCGGGCGACGACCCGGGCCCCGTTGCCGGGAAGCGCCGCCGCGTCGACACCGTGCGGCACCTCGCAGTGCGCGCCGGACGGGCGCGGCGGCACCGGCAGCGGCGACCGCGCACCCGGCGGATGCTGTACGGGTACGGAGGCCAGCAGCCGGTCCGTGCCGCCGCCCCCGGCCGGCCGGTCGGTCCGCCGGGCCCCGGCGCGCTCCCGGTTCTGCCGGGAGTCCTCGGGCTCCAGCGGTATCGGGGAGCCCCGCAGGGGTTCGTCGGCGGTCCGCGGCAGGGTGAGCCGGAACTGGGAGCCGCCGCCGGGCTCGCCCCACGCCTGGAGCCAGCCGCCGTGCAGCCGGGCGTCCTCGACGGCGATGGAGAGCCCGAGGCCGGTCCCCCCGGTGGTCCGGGCCCGGGCCGGGTCGGCCCGCCAGAACCGGTTGAAGACCCGGGTGGCCTCGCCGGGCTTCAGACCGACGCCGTAGTCGCGGACGGCGACGGCGACCGCGCCGCCCGCCGCCGCGAGCCGGACGACGACGTCCCGGCCCTCGCCGTGCTCCACGGCGTTGACGACCAGATTGCGCAGTACGCGTTCCACCCGGCGGGCGTCGGCCTCGGCTACGACGGGCTGGTCGTCGCCGATGACACGTATCCGGCTGCCCTTGCGTTCGGCGAGGGGTTCGGCGCCGCCGATGACCCGGCGGACGACCTCGCGCAGATCTATCGGCTCGGCCTCCAGGGCGGCGGCGCCCGCGTCGAACCGGCTGATCTCCAGCAGATCCGAGAGCAGGGACTCGAACCGGTCGAGCTGGTCGCCGAGGAGTTCGGCGGAGCGCGCGGTCACCGGATCGAAGTCGCTCCGGGCCTCGTGGATGACATCGGCGGCCATCCGGACCGTGGTCAGCGGGGTACGGAGTTCGTGCGAGACGTCGGAGACGAAGCGCCGCTGCATCCGCGACAACTCCTCCAACTGCTGGATCTTGAGCTGGAGGTTCTGGGCCATCTTGTTGAAGGCTTCGCCCAGCCGGGCGATGTCGTCCTCGCCGGTGACCTTCATCCGCTCCTGCAACCGGCCCGCGGAGAGCCGTTCCGCGATCCCGGCCGCCATCCTTACGGGGGTGACGATCTGCCGGACCACCAGCCAGGCGATGGCGCCGAGCAGGACGACCAGGAAGAGTCCGGCGGTGGCCAGGGTGCCCCTGACCAGGTTGAGCGACTGCTCCTCCTGGGCGAGGGGAAAGACGTAGTACAGCTCGTACGGCTCGTCGTCGGCGTCGTTGAGCTGGATGCCGACGGCCAGTCCGGGCTCGGACGACCGGACGTCATTGCTGTAGCCGATCGACATGAAGGCCCGTTTGGTACGGGTGTCCTGCTGCACGGCGTGCCGCAGCTTCTCCGGGATCGACGCGGGGTCGACCTCGCCGGAGGTCCGGGGCGCGCGGGAACCCGCGCCCGCGTCGTCGGAGCTGAGGGCCACCACGTGGAAGGCGCCCTGTCCGCCGCTGGCCAGCCGCTCCACCAGGTCGGTCCGCCAGGAACTGGTGGCCGTGGGGCCGTCCTGGCCGACGCCGTCGGGACCGCCCGGCGTCAGCGGCGCGGTGACCGCCTCACGCGCCACCTGGAACCCACCGGCGGCCTGGCTCTCGGCCGCCTTGCCCTTGGCGTCCAGCAGACCGTTGCGGACCTGGCCGATGACGACGAAGCCGAGGAGAACGACGACACCGACGGACATCAGCAGGGTGGTGGCGACGATCCGCAGCTGGATATTGCGCCGGTAGAGCCGGACCGCGGGCAGCAGCGGCCGCCGCACCCAGCGCATCACGATCCTCAGCAGCAGCCTGCTGGGCTCCCCGTCCTGACCGGACCGCCGACCGCGCAGAAGACGCCCCAGCCAACGGGGCCGCACCGGCCCCGGTCCGGGCACGGCAGCCCGCCCCCCACGGCCCCCCGGCTTCCCGGGCTGCGGAGCAGCACTGCCGCCGGGCATATCAGCTCGGTCCCGCCTTGTAACCGACACCACGGACGGTCACCACGATCTCGGGGCGCTCGGGATCCTTCTCGACCTTGGAGCGCAGCCGCTGGACATGCACATTGACCAGCCGGGTGTCCGCGGCGTGCCGGTACCCCCACACCTGTTCCAGCAGCACCTCGCGGGTGAACACCTGCCACGGCTTACGGGCCAGCGCCACCAGCAGATCGAACTCCAGCGGAGTCAGCGCGATGGACTGCCCGTCGCGCTTCACCGAGTGCCCGGCCACGTCGATCACCAGATCGCCGATGGTCAGCTGCTCCGGCGCGGGCTCCTCCGAGCGCCGCAGCCTCGCCCGGATCCGGGCGACCAGCTCCTTCGGCTTGAACGGCTTCACGATGTAGTCGTCGGCCCCGGACTCCAGTCCGACCACGACGTCCACGGTGTCGCTCTTCGCCGTGAGCATCACGATCGGCACCCCGGACTCCGCCCGGATCAGCCGGCACACCTCGATGCCGTCCCGGCCGGGCAGCATCAAATCCAGCAGCACCAGATCCGGCTTGGCCTCCCGGAACGCGGCAAGCGCCTTGTCGCCGTCCGCCACGAACGACGGCTCGAAACCCTCACCACGCAGCACAATCCCGAGCATCTCGGCCAGTGCGGTGTCGTCGTCGACGACCAGGACTCGTCCCTTCATAATCGACATCATCCCATTACCCCACGGCCCGTACGGGTTCCGGTGAGATAGGTCACTGACCTGTGACACACGCCACCCTCCGGAGAGGGGCCCTGGTCACGGCCGGTTCCCGTGCCACTCCGATGCGTACCCGCCCCCGACCCGGCCGGCAGCCCGGCCCCGGCACCGGACGCGTACGCCCGGCGACCGGTCCCGGTTCAGCCCGCGCCCAGCGGGCCGGTCCCGTCCCACAGCCCGGCCATACCGCCGCCCGTGACCGGTGACAGCGCCCCCCGCTCGGTGACGATCGCCGTGACCAGCTCCGGCGGGGTCACGTCGAAGGCCGGGTTGTACGCCTCCGTACCCTCGGGCGCCACCGGCCGCCCGCCACCCGTACCCCGGGTGACCTCGTCCGCGTCCCGCCGCTCCACCTCGATCGCCGCCCCGTCGGGGGTATCCGGGTCCACGGTGGTCGTCGGGGCGACCACGATGAACGGCACATGGTGGTAGCGCGCCAGTACGGCCAGGGGATAGCTGCCCACCTTGTTGGCCACCGCGCCGTCCGCCGCGATCCGGTCGGCACCGATGAGAACGGCGTCCACCTCCCCCGCCGCGAACAGCGACCCCGCCGCGTTGTCCGTCAGCAGCGTGTACGGCATCCCGGACCGCGCGGCCTCCCACGCCGTGAGCCGGGCCCCCTGCAGCAGGGGACGGGTCTCGTCCACCCACAGCCGCCGCAACCGGCCCGCGCGGTGCGCGGCCAGCGCGACCGCGAACGCCGTGCCCTCCCCGCCCGACACCAGCGCCCCCGTATTGCAGTGGGTGAGAACGCGATAGCCGTCGCCCGGCAGTAGTTCGTCGAGAAGCGCCAGCCCGTGGGCCGCCATCCGGTCACTGGCCTCGGCGTCCCCGCGGTGCAGCTCCCGCGCCGCCGCCAGCGCCGCCGAGGCCGCCCGCTCGGCGCCGTGGACCGCCTCGGCCCGGTACGCCGCCAGCGCCAGCCGCGCCCCGTATCCCAGGTTCACGGCGGTGGGCCGCGCCCCCGCCAGCACGACGGCCGCGCTCTCCACGTCGTCACCCCGTACGGCGGCCAGCGCCACCCCGTAGGCCCCCGTGATACCCAGCAGCGGCGCACCGCGTACGGCCAGACTCCGGATCGCCGCGACCACGGCCGGGACATCCGCGCAGACCGCCTCGGTCTCCTCACCGGGCAGCCGGGTCTGGTCGAGGAGGACCAACCGGGGCCCCTCCGCCGTCTCGTCCCACCGCAGGACCGGAAGCCGTGACCCGTCACCGTCGCGCCCTCGCGCGTACTGATCAGCCATCCGCACAGTCTGCCGCCTCCCCCGCCGGGAAAGAAGGCACGGTGCACACCCGGCCCCGCCCATGAAACGGGGGTGCGTGACACGATGGCTGACGGCCCGCCGTTCACCCGGCGGCGCCGACTTCCCGCAGGCACCGGCTCTTCGGCCCGCTGCCACGACCGACTCACGAGGTGGACGACCGTGAACGACTCTCCGGGCCGGGTCTCGCCCGGATCCGCTTCCTCCGGGGAACAGGGCGCCCAGGTGCCCCGCCCCGCGGAGCCCGCCGACCAGGCCGACTCCGGTTCGAAGTGGTCCAGCCGACAGCCCCCCGCCGGTCAGTGGTCCGCACCGTCCGTCCCGGGTCCGCACGGCGGCGGCCAGGCCCCGCCGCCCACCGGCCCCGGCTGGGGCGGTCCGGGGTTCCAGGGCGGCTGGGGCGTCCCCGAGGCACCCAAGCCCGGAGTGATCCCGCTGCGCCCGCTGAGCATCGGGGAGATCCTCGACGGCGCCGTCTCGACGCTCCGCGCCCACTGGCGCGCCGTCCTGGCCCTCACGATCGGCATCGCCGTCGTCGCGGAGGCCGGCAATGTCCTCGTCCTGCGCTACCTGCTGCAGAACACCACCGAGATAGACCGGGACGCCGACCCCGAAGTCGCCATGGAACAGGCCATGGACGCCATGGCGTCGTACACGGCGGCCCTGGGCCCCATGTTCTTGATCTCGCTCTTCGCCACCTTCCTCACCACGGCCCTGATGACGGTCGTCATCAGCCGCTCGGTGCTCGGCCGTCCCGTATCGCTCGCCGAGGCGTGGCGCGAGGCCCGCCCCCGGCTGCCCCAGTTGCTGGCCGTGACGTTCATCGTGCCCCTGACGGTCGCGGCCGTCCTGGCGGCGGGAATCCTCCCCGGCGCGCTGATCGGCGGCGCCGGGGGTGCCGCCCTGATCCTGCTGGGTGTTATCGCCGCCCTGCCCGTCGCGCTCTGGCTGTGGGTCCGGTTCTCCCTCGCTCCCCCGGCGCTGATGCTGGAGCGCCAGGGCGTCACCGAGGCCCTGCGCCGCTCGGCCAAGCTGGTCAACGGCTCCTGGTGGCGGGTCTTGGGTGTCCTCCTGCTGACCCTGCTGCTGACCACCATCATCAAGATGGTCGTCAATATGCCGTTCGGTATCGCCGCCATCGTCTTCGACGGCAACGGAATCGCCGATCTCTCTTCCACTCAGTTCTCCGGGTTCGGCTGGACGTACCTGATCATCACCGGCGTCGGCGCCGTCATCGGCTCGATGATCACCTTGCCGATCGCCGCCGGGGTCAATGTCCTCCTCTACGTCGACCAGCGCATCCGCCGCGAGGGCCTCGACATCGAACTGGGCCGCGCGGCCGGTCTCCCCGGCTACGGCACCACCCCGCCCGCGGACACCTCCGGGACCCGCTGAGGTACCGATACCACCGGCCCTGGTGAGCCCCCGTCGGAGCGTGCCGACGGGGGCTCAGCCATAGGCGCCTTGCCGTGACACAGCCCGCGAGGCGGCGCCACGGGGATCTGCCCGAGCCCGAGGCACCACGGACCCCCGGGCCTCCTCCGAGGGGCCTGAAACGGCTTCTGGGAGTGGGTCTCCGGCATCCTGACGTCGGAGGTCGGCCTCACTCCGGGACCCTCGCAGTCTGCGCGAGTACGTTCCCCGGCAACGACAGATTGTCCCGGGGCCGAGGCACTGCCCCAGCCGTCTACGAGGCCGCTGCGGCCACCCGGCCCCAGGAAGAGCGGAGCCGCACGGCGGACCAGTCTGCAGCGCTCTCGTTCACCATGTGGACGCCTGTATCTGGCGCTGAAAGTTCCGGAAATGCAGAAAGGGCTCTGGCCCCGAGACATTACTGTCTCCAGGGGCCAGAGCCCTCACTCAAAGATTGTTCGGCGGCGTCCTACTCTCCCACAGGGTCCCCCCTGCAGTACCATCGGCGCTGAAAGGCTTAGCTTCCGGGTTCGGAATGTAACCG